>DASUHD010000077.1:0-30098 GCA_036273675.1 Ktedonobacterales bacterium
GTCGCTCGAACGTGTTATTCTCCCTGTCACGGGTGCGCAGCCTGCGATCACAATGGCGAGGCCGACGAGCGCGAGCAGATAGGCGAATTGACGTTTCATCACTATTATCGTCCTCGCTGTCCTCACTCATCACTTCGTCAGTGGGCTCCTCCATTGTGCCATGTGATCGTTGAACAGCCCAAGCTCCGTGAGCCGAACGGGCCACTGCAACGAGCGCCGCCTCACCGAGGAGGCGACTCACCCAGCGTCATAGTAATGACTCTGCCGCTTGTGTCGGGTGGCGTCACGGGCGAGTCGGTGTCCATCCTTTGCGCAGCGTATCCCGGATGCCTTCGTAGCTCCGGCCCTGACTCATCGCCTCGGCGACAGCGGGGGCAAACACCTGCATGTAGAAGTCCGAACCCATGCGTCGAATGATCTCGCGGTCGAAGAGCGCGCCAGTCTGGGGCTCGCCATCCAACTCATGCCATTCCTGTTTTGCTGGCGTCTGGCGGGATTCTTCTTGCCGCTCGCCGCCTTCTTGTGGGCCAGTGGGCTTTTCATGCTGACTCTTGGCCCGTCGCCCGCCGCCGCTCGCGACGACCTTGGCGAGCCACAGTCCATAGCCCTTCGCGTGCGCCTCATCCATACCCTTGTCAAGCCCCTTGAGCCGGTTGTATTCGGCAAAGATATCAAACCGCCGGATGGCACGCTGAGGCTGTAACGAAGGCGCATCTTTCGCAGTAGATCGAGATCCCATTGGCTTCCTGCCTTCCTGCCTTCCTACTTTATTCAATCTCGCATGATTGCCTCGCATTGCTCATGCCACATGGCCTCGCGCAGTACAGCGTCACTTTTCGCCACGGCAGAGAGAATGGTATCAGAGCAGTCCTAGCCGCGCAGAGTCTGCTCTGAATAAGACGAAAGACGGCGCCAACCCTGGAGATGCCTTGAGCATGAGCATTATCAGACAGTACCTGCGCTGGCCGGGCCACGACGCTGGCGGCGCCCTCCCACCCGAAGACGTGCTCGTCGGCATCTTAAGCGATGGCGCCTGGCCGCTGCCGCCGAGCTGGCCACCCCTCGAACCCGGCGAGACGCTCGTCTACGTGCCGCCGCAGTGGATCGGCGACTGGGAGAACGGCCACCGCCTCGCCCCCGGCTATCAGCATGTCTGGCGCGTTCCGCTCGCATCGCTCTGCCCGCCGCTGGCCAGCCCGCGCTTCGGCCCTTATCGCCCCAGCGCCCTTCCTCCCAGCGCCACCGGCCCAACCGCGCGAACCAGGTGGTCCCGCGTACGGGTTGAGACGCCTGTACAGACGGAGGAGACCGAGACGCGCCCGTAACAGAAGGTTTTGGAGGACGGATGGTTTATACTCGTCCTATGTTTGGAGTGGCAGAATAAGCGGACATAGGGAGCGGAGGCTGCGAGATGGCGCGGGCGTTTCTGCTTGTCCTCCTGGCGTATGTGATGGCGGGCGTGATCGCGGTGGTTACCGGCATTCTGCTGCGCGACCAGTTGCCGATTTTCGTCGTAGGCGCGGCGGATATCGCCGCGACGGTCGTGATCTTCTTCTTCAGTGTCGTGGTCCGCAATTCCAGCATGTACGACCCATATTGGAGCGTCGCGCCCGTGGCCATTGCGCTCTTCTGGCTACTGCAGCCCAGCTCCAGCGGCTTCGCCAACCTCCGGCATGTTCTCATCTTCGCGCTGCTCTGCCTGTGGGCGCTCCGACTGACCGCGAATTGGGCGTATCAGTGGCGTGGCTTGAAACATGAGGACTGGCGCTATCGCGACATCAAGCAACAGACGGGCCGCTTCTATTGGCCGGTCAGCTTTCTGGGAATTCATCTGCTGCCGACCATCCTGGTGTTCGGGGCCTGCCTGGCGCTCTGGCCAACCTTGAGCGACCAGAATGCGCAACTCACCTGGCTGGATGTGGTGGCCGCGCTCGTGACGCTTGCGGCTATCGGCATCGAGGCGACGGCTGATTGGCAGATGCGCCGCTTTCGCCGCGGCCTGACTTCGCAACAGGACGCGGATACGATGCCGCGGGGACTATGGTCGGTCTCGCGCCACCCCAACTACTTCGGCGAGGTTCTGTTCTGGTGGGGGCTTTATCTTTTCGTGCCGTTGGCGTATCCCGACTTCCGTCTCGTGATTATTGGGCCGTTGCTGATCCTGGGGCTTTTCCTGGGCGTCAGCATTCCGCTCATGGAACGCCACCTGATCGCCGGACACCCCGAGTATGGCGAGTACCAGCGCCGGGTGGTATCGCCATTCTTCCCGTGGTTCGCTCGATCACAACAATCACAACAATCACACACAGCGCCGCTTCAGCGCGACGACCAAAGCGCTTTGCCGGAGAAAAATGCGCTACAGTGATCGACGCTGTATCACGCGAACCGCGCGATCTGCGCTCGCACCTGCTCCAGCGCGCCTTCCGGGAAGGGCTGAGCGCCTCCCAACGGCACGGCGTCTAGCGTCATCTCAGCCGCCTCTTCCATGGCGACGATCAACTGCGCGGTTGCGCCAATCTCCTTGCCGAATGCCAGCAAGCCGTGGTTGGCCAGCAGCACCGCCGGGACACCCGGATGGGCTTGCAATGTCTCATGAATGGCGCGGATGGACTCCTCGGAGCCACGCGGCCCCCACGCCGCCACGGGAATATCGTCGGCGACGCCAAAGCGCAGCAGCGCCTCATAGCGACAGGGCAGCGGTTGATGAGCCAGCGCGAAGCTGGTCACGTGGGGCGAATGCGTATGGATGACCGCCCGCGCCCCTGGGCGCTCGCGATACACCGCCGCATGCATCGCGATGATCTCGCGATTGGAGGCGTCTACGTCGCCTTCAACCACCTCACCCGCCAGGGTGACGACCGCGAGTTGCTTGGCGGCGAGGTCCCTGACCTGCCCGTGCGCGGTCATCAGCAGGCGCTCAGGCTCATCAGGCAGGCGTACACTCATGTTCGCGTGGCCGCTATGCGACATCACACCCGCAGAAAACAAGAGGCGCGCCGCCGCAATCATCTGTGTGCGGAGATCGTCATACGTCATGTTTCTGGCCTTTCTCTGCCATCACCATCAGGCTGCGTAGCCTTCAGCCGCCACCTTGTATTTGATGGCGTACTGTAGGCGTATGGTACAAGTATAACTATGGTAGACGCACATCACGCACGAGCAACGGATTGGCTCGCGCACTTCCCACCGGCTGACCGCGCAACGCCTTACCCATGACTGACACACAGCTGACTCGTGACTGGCATCAGAAAGGGAAACGATTCTATGTCATCGGCCTCACAGTCAAACGGATCCCGGCAGAACTCGGACAATGAGCGCGCCGTCGCCCCCAGCCTTCTTACCTCGCTGGAGTGGCGCTGCGTCGGCCCCTATCGCGGGGGGCGCGTCGTCGCCGTCGCTGGCGACCCCAGCCACAGCCACACCTTCTACTTCGGCTCGACCGGAGGAGGCGTTTGGAAGACCACCGACGGCGGACTCTTCTGGGAGAACGTCTCCGATGGCTATTTCAAGCGCGCCTCGGTGGGCGGCATCGCCGTCGCGCCCTCCGACCCCAACGTGATCTATGTCGGTATGGGCGAGGCCACCATTCGTGGCAACGTCTCGCATGGCGACGGCGTCTACAAGTCCACCGACGCTGGTAAAACCTGGAAGCATCTCGGTCTCGAAGACACGCGCAATATCGGCAAAGTGCGCATCCATCCGACCGATCACAATATCGTCTATGTCGCCGCGCTCGGCCATGCCCACGGCCCAAACGAGCAGCGTGGCCTCTTCCGCTCGCGCGATGGCGGCAAGACCTGGGACCGCATTCTCTACGTCAACGAGAACGTCGGCATTCACGACCTCTCGATAGACCCCAACAACCCACGTATCATGTATGCCGCCGCCTGGGCCGCCCGCCGCAATCCCTACCAGCTGATCAGCGGCGGTGAGGGCTGCGGCATTTATAAATCCACCGATGGCGGCGATACCTGGCAGGAAATCACCCGCAACAAGGGCCTGCCCACTGGCCCCGTCGGCAAGATCGGCGTTGCCGTCTCGCCCGCCCGCGCCGACCGTGTCTATGCCATCGTCGAGTCAAAGGAGAGCGCCGTCTATCGCTCGGATAATGGCGGCGACAGTTGGGAACGCCTCTGCGACGAGCACGACCTCTCGGGACGGCCCTGGTACTACCAGCATATCATCGCCGATCCGCAGGACCCCAACACCGTCTGGGCGCTCAATGTCCGCTGCTACCGGTCTATCGACGGCGGGCGCACCTTCCAGCTGGTGGCGGCGCCCCACGGCGACAACCACGACCTGTGGATCGATCCCGCCAACCCGCGTCGAATGATTCTGGGCAACGACGGCGGAGCCACAGTCACCTACGACGGCGGCGAAGGGTGGACCTCACTCTACAATCAGCCGACCTGTGAGTTCTACCATGTCACCACCGACAACCAGACGCCCTATCGCATCTACGGCGCCCAGCAAGACAACAGCACCATCAGCGTACCCAGCCGCTCCTATCAATCGGCGATTGTGCATGCCGATATGATCGAGATCGGCGGCGGCGAGAGTGGCTACATCGCCGTCGACCCACGGAATCCCAACATCATCTACGCCGGCAGTTATCAGGGCTACTTGACCCGCTACGACCACTCCACCGGACAGCTGCGCGATGTCACCGTCTGGCCCGAGCCCGCGATGGGATCACCGGCCAGTGACGTCAAGTATCGCTTCCAGTGGACGTTCCCCATCTTGCTCTCGCCGCATGACCCAGGCGTGCTTTACGCCACCGGCAATCACGTCTTCCGCTCGACCGACGAGGGCGCAAGCTGGGAGGAAATCAGCCCAGACCTCACCCGCCACGACGCGAGCACGCTCGGCCCCTCAGGCGGCCCAATCACGGGAGACAACGTCGGCACCGAATACTATGCCACCATCTTCGCCTTCGCCGAGTCTCCCATCGAGAAGGGCGTCTTCTGGGCTGGCTCCGACGATGGCCTGATCCACCTCTCGCGCGACGGCGGCGGCGCCTGGCAGAATGTCACCCCGAAAGACCTGCCCGAATGGGCGCTTATCAGTATCATCGAGCCGTCACCGCACGACGCCGCCACTGCTTATGTCGCCGCCAATCGCTACAAACTCGACGACTTCCAGCCCTATCTCTACAAGACCCACGACTATGGCGCGACCTGGACGAAGATTACCGACGGCATCGCCGATAACGACTTCACCCGTGCCATCCGCGAGGACCCTGAGCGGCGCGGCCTGCTCTTCGCAGGCACGGAGACCGGCGCGCACGTCTCCTTCGACGATGGCGCCCACTGGCAGCCGCTCCAGCTCAATCTGCCTGTAACGCCCGTCCACGACCTCATCATCAAGGGCGGCGACCTGATCGCCGCGACGCATGGCCGCGCCTTCTGGGTGCTCGACGACATCGGCCCGTTGCGCCAGATGACCGATGCGGTGCGTGAAGCTGCTGTCCATCTCTTCGCGCCCAGCCCCGCCATCCGCTACACACAGTCCGGCGGCTATGGCAGCGGCACGGCGCCGGGCATCAACTACGGCTCCAGCGGTCCGTTCATCCTCCCGTATCGGGAGAAAGAGCTGCCAACCGGCGAGAAGACACGCGTCTACCTCGAAGCTGGCCAGAATCCACCGAATGGCCTGCTTGTTCAGTATTATTTCAAGGAGAAGCCCGAAGGCGAGGTCACCCTGACCTTCCTCGACGCCGACGGCAAGGAGATCAAGCGCTTCAGCAGCGAGGAGCAGAAGCCTGCCGCCACCGGAGTTGTCGGAGCGTCAGCCGCCGAGGGCGCCGAAGGCGGTGAGGCCGTCCCGCCTGCCGCCGAAGAGCCTGCCGAGAAGCCAAAGGGTGAAAAGAAAGAGGAGAAGAAGGAGCCGCGCGTTCCCAAGGATTCCGGGGGCAACCGCTTCGTCTGGAACCTGAAATATCCCGACTCGGTCAAGATCGAAGGCTATGTCGCGGGCGAAGACGCGCTGGCCGGACCGGTCGCCGCGCCGGGCAGCTATCAGGTGCGCCTCCAGGTCGGCGATCAGACCTACACCCAGCCCTTCGAGGTCCGCAAAGACCCGCGCATCACAACAAGTGACGAGGATCTGCACGCCCAGTTCGATCTCTTGCTCGCCATCCGCGACCGTCTCTCCGAGGTCCACGATGGCATCAATGCGATCCGCAGCATCCGCAAACAGACGGAGGAGTGGGAGAGCCGCACCAAAGACCACGAGATCCACGACCAGATCGCCAGCGCCGCCAAAGACTTGCGTGACAAACTGCTTGCCCTCGAAGGCGAATTGACGCAGGTGAAAGCCAAGGTCCGCTCGGACACGATGGACCACCCGATCAAACTCAACGCCAGGGTGGCCGCGCTCGCCACCGTCGTCTCAAGTGGCGAGGCGGCGCCCACCCGGCAGGCGCGTCAGGTCTTCGACGAGCTTTCGGCCCGAGTCGCCGCCGAACTTGAGCGTCTGCGCGAGTTGATCGACAGCGATGTCGCCGCCTATAACACATTGATCCGCGAGGCCAGTATTCCGGCCATCGTGCCAACTGCTCCCGCCAAAGACCGCACAGGTGAGGCTGCGGCTACCGAGTCCGCTTCCCAGACTGGAGGGGCGCGTAGTCGTCATACAGGTCGTCGTCGCGCGGCAGGCGATGCAAAAGGCGACGACGGTGGCAAGCCGCACAGCGCATAAGGCGGATAGTGTGTCACATAGCGCTTGGACTAAAATGGAACAGGCGCTACCGCCCTGGAGGTCGCGGCGGATGGCAAGTCTGTGCAGAGCGTGGACGTAATCTATCCGGCCTTCGACTGTTGACGACCGCTTTGGCTGAGCGGCCGTCAACAGATGCTAAGCATTGATGGATCGACTGCTCTTCTCATACCTCATCCATCGCCTCGACCCAGAGTTGACCGAGAATTTGCGGTAGTGGCACAGTACCTCGCAGGCGCATTTCTCATGCTGTGCAAGTGGTGGTTGGACGCCGAGATGCCCTATACGCCGGAGGACATGGACCGGATATTCCAGCAACTGGCCCTGCCAGGGGTACAGGCGGCCCTCGGAGAGGGGATCGACGCATCGGCCCAATAGGTATCAATCAGCCTATCTCGATGCCGAGAGGAGGTAGTCGTATAAGCCTGGCTGCTGACTCATCGGCCTGTGGGCGTCATCTGGGCATCATCTGGAAGCCATCACGACGCCTTAGAATTCACTATGACGTTCATCGCCATGCGATCGCCGACTTTTTTACCCGCTGACTTTCTTGACGCCATTGGGCAAAAAGCGCGGGAGGAGGCGCGTGGAATTGAGGATGATTAGCAGCTCAGAGGTCACATGGGTGAAAGCCGCGAGTAACGGGTTGAGCATGCCAGCGGCGGCCAATCCCATGCCGATGAGGTCTACAGCGATGGCGCCGCTGAAGTTCTGCCAGATGATGCGGCGTGTACGACGAGCAATCGCCAGCGTCTCGGTGAACGCGACTAGGTCGTTGCCTAGGAGCGCCACATCGGCGCTTTCACGGGCCACACCGGAGCCTGACCCCATTGCCACGCCCACCTGTGCCTCGGTCAGCGCGGGCGCATCATTGACGCCATCGCCGACCATCGCGACGACCCGACCATCGGCAACTATACCGCATGCGCCTGCGACGATTACGACCGAAATCGCAGAGCGGATGTCGCGGGTAATGAGGAATGTGAGGGACGCAGCGCCGAGCGCGAAATATACCAGGTAGGCTGCCAGCCGATCTGCAAGCCGTTGCACCGGCGCACGCGGCCGCTCCGCGCGTTCGACCGCCTCGATGATCTTGCCGAAGCTCGTATCGCGGCCGATCTGCTCAGCGCGTACTTCTAACGCGCCCGACTGGTTGATCGAGCCAGCGTAGACCGAGGCTCCAACGACTTTCTCGACCGGCATTGACTCCTCGGTAATGCGGGACTGATCGACGAAGGAGTGGCCGACGAAGGAGTGGCCGACGATAACCATGCCATCTACTGGAATACGGCCACCAGGATTGACCAGCACAGCATCGCCGACGACAAGGTCGCCAGCCGCTATCTCCACGACTGCTCCAGCGCGCCGTACCGCGACGGTCTGAGGCAAGATGTCAAGCAGTTGACGGATAGCGGTCCGGCCACGAGCGACGGTCCGTCCTTCTAACACGTCGGCGACAAGAACAAACAGCGTAATCACCAGTGCGGTGAAGAACTCGCCTATGGCTGCGGCGGCGACAATGGCGATGGTCATCGAGAGCTCCATTGTCATGTGGCGGGCGATAAAATTCGCGAACGCTTCCTTGAAGATCGGCCAGCCACCCACCAGGAGACCGACTACACCGATGACGCTGACAGCCGCGATTCGCCTCTCGAAGGCGACCGTGCGCAAGATGAAGCAGAATCTGTTCTGGGCGGCAATCTACAACGTGATCGCTATTCCCATCGCGGGAGGTATTCTCTACCCGCTCGGGATTCTGCTCAATCCAGCCATTGGCGCGCTGGCGATGAGCGCGTCGTCAATCACGGTGGCTACGAATGCGGTTCTGCTCAAAGGAGTGGAACGCCATCTGCTTCGAGGCGCTAGTAATGGACTTGTGCTGCTGTTGCGGCTGGCTGCGGGCCGCACTGCTGCCTCACGCCTTCAGGTGGTCGTCGCGCGGTGGTGCGCTGTTCTATGATGTGGGTCATCACCACTATGGCCACAGGGGTCCACGTGGACCGTGATAAGACTCAGGCGCGGGAGGGCATGGAAGAGGTGGTGCCGCACCTCTTCGGCGATCGCATGACTCGCGCGTGTCGGTAGCGTCTCGTCTACCGTGGCATGAAGTTCGGCCCCGAGTGTGTGCCCCAGCCAGCGGGCGCGGACATCGTGGACGTCTTCGACACCGGGTACCGCCGCCGCCGTCCGTTCGATAGCGTCCAATACCTCCGGCTCGACCGCATCCATCAGGCGGCGCCACATCGTACGGGCAGTGTCCTTGACGATGAAGAGGATGGCGATAGTGATGAGCAGGCCGACGATGGGGTCAGCCAACGGGAAGCCAAGCAGTACACCCAGCGCACCAACGAGCACCGCCAGCGACGTGAAGCCATCCACCCGTGCATGCTGGCCATCGGCAATGAGGGCGGCCGAGCCGATCGCGCGTCCCACCTGGATGCGGAACTGTGCCACGGCCTCGTTGCCGAGAAAGCCGATCACCGCTGCGGCCATGACCCAGCCGATGTTGCCGAGCGGCTGCGGATGGAAAAGCTTCTGGACACTCTCGTAGGCGGCGACGATCGCGCTCACGAAGATCAGGACGACGATAAGCACGCCGGCGATGTCCTCGGCGCGACCGTAGCCGTAGGTGTAGCGGCGTGTGGCGGCGCGTCTGCCGACCACGAAGGCGATCCATAACGGGACGGCAGTGAGCGCGTCGCCGAAGTTATGGATGGTATCGGCTAGGAGGCCGACGCTGCCAGAGATCAGCACGATGACGAGCTGGAAGAGGGCCGTCGCACCCAGCAGCAGCAGCGAGATCTTGAGCGCCCAGATTCCACGCGCACTGCTCTCCAGGGCCGCATCCACGTTCACCTCGCCGTGGCTGTGCCCGTGCAGAAATGGAATCGCCTCGATGAGCCAGTCAAAGCTGCCGTGGCTGCGCCCATGGTCATGGCCGTGCTCATGCTCGTGGGCGTGCGTGTGCGTGTGATCCTGCTCGTGCCACCGCTCGGCATGCTCCTCATGCGGATGCAGGTGGTCATGTTGCTCATCGTGCTCATGATGCTCGTTAGGATCGCTGGGATCGCGGGTGTGCAATTGGCGCTCCTTTTTCGATTCTTCCTTGCCAGACCTCACGCAGTCTCTGGCGTAGTGGGATCGCTGCGGTCGACCGGCCCCTGCCGGACATGGTCGGCGTGATACTCCGCCTCGCGGAAGAGGACTGGCAGGTGGTGGTTGTCGAGCGCGTAGTAAATGGTGGTTCCCTTACGGCGTGATCGGATCATCCGGCGTTCGCGCAGCAGGCGGAGCTGGTGGGAGACCGCCGATTCGGAGACCCCGACGACCAAGGCGAGGTCGCGCACGCACAGCTCTCCGGTCGTCAGCGCATAGAGCATCCGCGCACGCGTGGGATCGGCAAGCGCCCCGAACATCTCCACGACGATGGCGAGTTGGCGCTCTGGCGGGAGAATGGCTTGCGCCGCCGCAACCGCCTCGGAATTGATTGCGATGATGGGTTGGTCTGACATTGGTATCCCAGCGGTTTCTATCTGCGTATGTGCTCAGATATTAGATCCAGGGCAATGCGATGTCAAGGCATCCTAGGTAGGGGCGTAGGAGTGGGCGTAGCGGCCCTACTAGAGACATTACTTCTTCTTCCTCTTCTGCTTCTTGCGCTCGCGCGCTGCCTATGGCAGAATGCAACCACGGTTACAGAATGGCATGAGTCGCAGCCCGACTGGTTGCTGGGTGCGTGTGCGGAGGAGGCGCGACCAGTGGATGACAGCCGCCAGAGTGGGCAGCCCTGGGTGCTGCTCACCTACACGCTTCCGCGTGAGCCGTCCGCGCCGCGCGTCGCGCTGTGGCGCAAGCTCAAGAAGTTGGGCGCCGTACTCATGCATGACGCCGTGTGGACGCTGCCCGCGACGCCCACCACCCGCGAGCAGGTGCGCTGGCTGGCGCAGGAGATCCGCGAGGCCGACGGCATGGCGCAGGTTTGGGTGGCTCGCGGGGAACTCCCGGAACAAGATGCTCAACTCGTCTCGCTCTTCGTTGATCGGGCTGAGCACGGCTACCAGGAGATCCTGCGTACGCTCGATGATCCGGCACGCTCCCGCGGTGAACTTGCCCGACTCTTCCGACAAGTGCGCGCCATTGACTATTTCCATGCGCCATCCGGCGATCTGGCGCGGGCGCGGCTGGAAGACCTCGACGGTGCGGAGGGCGAGAAGCACCACAGCAGCCATAGCAGCCACACGAGACTTACGAGACGCACCAAAGGAGGCACCGCATGAGATGGGTCACCTGGGCGGGAGTGGGCGTGGACCGCATGGCCTGCGCTTGGCTCATCCGGACGCGCATTGATTCCGATGCCCAGTTTCTTTTCATTCCGGAAGGCAGTTCGGACCTGCCACCCGATGCCGAGCCGTTCGACATTCCAGGTGCGCGACTCTCGCACCACGGGGGCCATTGCTCCTTTCATGCCCTGCTGGCGGCGTATGACCAGCACGATCCGGTTCTCGTGCGCATCGCCCGCATCGTGGACGAGGCCGACACCGTGACCGACATGGAGTTGGAGCCCGCGGCGCCGGGCATCGATCTGCTCTGCCGTGGACTCAGGCGTATCAGCCCAGATGATACTGCGGCGCTGGCACGTGCCGCACTTCTCTACGATGCGCTGTACGCCGCGCTCGCTGAGGAGATATGAAGGTGTTTTCGACGTGGCATATTGTACCGACCGCGGTGATCACGGCGGCGCTCACCGCAATCACCGCGACTGGCATAGCGGCATGGCACAGAGCGAGGTCCACTTCTAGCCACGCGACTGCGTGGTCATCATGTGCGATCGGAGATCTCTTTGGTGTGGGCATCGCATCGTGGCTCGCCGTACCGCTCTGGCGCCTGAGCGCCAACACACCGGCATTGAACGACGACCTGATCCCTGGGGTGAGTCCGGCGGATGTGCTCAGCGCCCCGCTGGCCTATATCGCAGCTGAGATCTATGTGCGGCTGCGCGCGTCAGGGACGCCAGGGCAATCTGGGCGACTGGCTGTCGCACCGGCGGTGGCAGCCCTGGTCGCCCTAATCGTCAACGTTGTCACGATTTGAGGCAGCGTCTAGTGCATCAAGTTGGTCAAAGGTAATCATACTCTGAGGGTGGTGACAGGCAATTCCACGGCGATGCTCCACGCGGCTCGATGACGATGTCCTCCATATGCAAAGGGTTTTCGATCGCAACGACATTGCCAGGATACGGCTCGCGTCGTTAAGTTGCTTGTAACCGGTGTTACAATATGGGCATGTCTTGCCCTGCCCGTGTTGGCCCTGACTTGGTACGTGGCACACAGGCTCTGGCTTGCATGTACGGCAGGATGAGATAGAAAGCGCGGCCGCATCTATCAAGCGCGCCCATAAGATGAAGTGTCACGACTACGCGCAGGGCCAGTCGTTGCTATTGGCTATCGCGTCCGCATGCGGAGGAAGTGAAACCTGTGCCAAGAGACTTCTATGTGCAACCCGACGCTTCCGATCCAGTGTTATCCGAAGAGGTGGTTTTGTCGCTGGCGCGTCGTCATATCCCCGATGCGCGCGCTGTGACGACCGTGGACGAATCAGGAGGTGAGGCGCGTACCTATAGGATCGACGACAGCATGATCCTCAAGACGCAACGACCTCAGCAATTGCGTCCGCGTACGAGCCTGGAGAAGGAAGTGTTCTTTCTTCACCAGCTCGCCGAAGGTGCGCCGGATCTCAGTGTGCCGCGCGTTCTTGGTTACGGGCGCGACCAAGTGGCAGATGGCGCGCTGGGCAACGCGATGATCGAGTACACCCTGATGACACGCATGCCTGGCATTGCCATGCGGCACGCGAAACTGGACGAAGGCGCACGCCGAGCAGTCCTGTTCCAATTAGGAGCTGTTCTCCGGCGTGTGCACTCCCTGTCACTGGCGCCGTTCGTTGCCAGTGAGCTGTTTCATGGCGACCAGTCCTTCGTGGACACCCAGTTCCGCTTCGGGAACTACTTCAATGATCTGGCGGACGATATCCGCCGTGAGCGGTCGCCGTGGCGCCTCTCTCTGACGCCTGAGCAGGTCGGAGCGAAGGCTATCGCCTCCGTGCCTCGTTCTGCCGAACGTGCCGCGCTCCACTCGAACCCATTTCTCGAGCATGTGTTCGTGTATCCCGAGACCGGCGCTTATTCCGGTCTGATTGACTTCGGTGACGCCTATATCAGCCATCCTGCCTTCGACATGCGGCGCTGGAATCGCAAGGCCGACCGCGAGGCGCTCCTGCAAGGTTATACGTCAGAGCGGCCTGTCAGCGACGCTTTCCTTGCGACATGGCGGGCAGTGATGATTCTGGGCGATGTCGTCACCATCGCGTCTTACCCAGAGCGAGCGGACGAGGCGGAACGAGATTTGCTGGAGCTACTAGCTTAGGTATAACGCTTATGCCGCCGGAGCGATCGCCGTATGACGTACGAACGAGCAGCGAGCGCCCGGCGTGAACGGCGTTGACTCTGCGAGCAAAGACATCTATGACGGACGTAATCCACATCGAGCACATCACGAAAACCTATGAGGGCGTTGACCAGTCGCTGCGCGGGACCAAGCTCGAATGGAAAGGGCCGGCTCTCTGGCTGCGCAACCTAGCCAAGGCGACGCGCCTCACCAGCAGTGCGGCGCCGCCGGTTCATGCGCTAAGCGACGTCTCCCTCACCGTGCGACCTGGGGAAGTTTTTGGTCTCGTTGGTCCCAACGGGTCAGGCAAGACCACGCTGATCAAGATCCTGGCTGGCCTCATCCGGCCAACCACGGGTGATGGTAAGGTGGCCGGCATCTCCCTGGATAATCCCCAGGAGATCCGCAAGCGTGTCTCCTATGTCTCCACGACCGGCTGGATGGGGTTGGAGTGGCCGCTCACCGCCGAAGAGAATGTACGCTTCTTTGCGACTCTCTGCGGCATGCCCTCGTCGTTGGCCCGTGTCCGGACGGAAGGGGCGCTGCGTGACGTAGAACTGTGGGAGGATCGTGGCAAGTATCCCTCCCAACTCTCTAATGGCATGCGTCAGCGCGTGATCCTGGCGCGCGCACTCCTATTCCGCACGCCACTTGTGCTGCTCGACGAGCCTACCGTCGGATTGGACCCCCTCACCGCTCGTGCGCTACTGGAGTTGATTCGCGGGCCGCTTCGGGCGCGAGGCCAGACGATTCTGCTCACAGACCATCAGTCCGCGGAGATGGAGTCGGTTGCGGACCGCATCGCGGTGCTGGGCGCGGGTGCGATCGCGCTCCTCGGAACGCCGGCCGGGCTGCGAGCACGGCTCAGCCACGTTACCGTCATCGAGGTTCATACTGAGGAGATGGATCTTCCGACCAGGCCAAGGCCAGCCAGCGTGGTGGCGTCCGAATACGGCGAGCGCCCGGGTCCGCTGGAGGTGCGTGCCTGGCGCATCCAAGTCCATAGGTCTCCCGAGGCGTTCGAAGCCGTCCTCGCCTGGGTGACGCAGCCGACGGGCCGTGTCGTCTTTCTCGCTGAGTCCGAGCCGACCTTGCAGGATGCGCTGATGCTACCAGCTGACCTGATAGAGGCGCCACATACGTCAACGCAGCACCAAGAGCCGCAACAAGGCGAAGGCGATGAGGTTAAAGAGGGTGAAGCTTCGAGGCACGCGGCAGGACATGGCGGACGTAGGAAGGTCGAGACGCCATGAGGGCTCGTGCGAATTCCTCGTCTGGTACGACTCCAACACCTGAGACCACTAACGTGCGGAATGAGATGTATCAGCGGTCTCACCGCTCCTGGTGGCGCGAGACGGCGGCCTTGTGGGCCTTTGGCTTGCGCGAGTACCGCATCTGGCAGTCATACCGAGTCAATCAGGTGCTCTGGCTCACCAATCTCTTTGTAACTACCTTGCTGTTCTTTCTGCTTGGCCAGACACTCTCCGGCCAGGCGGCGCAACTACTCGGCCCCGCCTACGGCATCAACTACATGTCGTTCGTCGTAGTCGGCATCACTGTCAACGTGTTCATCAACACCAACCTGAGCGACCCGTATATCCGCATCCAGCGCAGCTATTTCAACGGTACCATGGACCTCTTCCTGCTCAGCCCGATGTCCATCTACACGCCGCTCCTCGGCCTGATGACCAAGTCCATCATTGACGATTATCCGCGCCTATTCTTCACCTTTGGTTTTGGCATGCTCTTCTTCGGCGCGACCTTCAACTTCGCGTCCTGGCCGCTGGCCTTGCTCTTCACCGCGCTCTTCCTCGCCGCGGGGTTCGGCATCGGGCTGCTCAGCGCCAGTTCGTTCTACCTGCTCGACATCAAGAAGGGGACCGAGCCGGTGCAATTCGTCGTGCAGGGACTGTTGGCCACGCTACTTGCTGGCGCGTACTATCCCGTCACCGTGCTACCCCAGCCGCTGCAATGGATAGCGTGCCTAATCCCGCACACCTACGCCTTCGACGCGCTCCGGCGCCTGCTCTGCCCCGGCGCTCACCCAGACGTGCCAGTGTTGCCGATTCAGCATGCATTGCCCGGTCTCTCACCCATCGCGGTCGACGGGTTGGCGCTGCTGCTCCTTGCGCTCGTGCTGTTACCGCTCGGATTCCTGGCTTACGGGCGAGGCATCGAACGAGCGCGACGGAATGGGACGTTAACACGATGGCAATGACAGCACGAGCGGATGCAAACGGCTCCACGAGCCATGACATCATTGCCGTGCAGGGGATCGGCAAGGTATACCCCCGCCCCGGTGAGACGAGACGCATTCGAGTCTTGCACGACATCAACCTGGCGATTGCGCCTGGCACGATCCTGGGACTGCTCGGTCCCAATGGCGCCGGAAAAACCACGCTGATCAAGATCCTGGCTGGTCTCCTGCGGCCCGACAGCGGTGGCGGGACCGTCCTCGGCTTCGACCTGCTGCGGCAGCACGCAGACGTGCGCGCCAGGGTCAGCTTGGTCGCGCCCACCGCTGATGTCGGCATCGATAACAATCTCACGGTACGGCAAAATCTGGCGTTCTGGGCGCCCATCTACCGCTTGCGGGGGGCGCGGGCGCGGGCACGCATTGACGAACTGCTGGGCAAACTGGGCCTCGTCGAGAAGGCCGACGCGTGGCCCATGCATATCAGCGCCGGGCAGAGACAGCGCCTGGCGCTTGCCCGCTCGCTCCTGGCCGAGAATCGCCTGGTGTTTCTCGACGAGCCGACCAACAAACTCGATATGGAAGGCGTGCGCTCGGTGCGCCAGATGATCGCCGAGCTGAACAGAGAGCAGGGGGCGACCATCGTCCTGACCACCCACGTGATGGAGGAGGCCGAGGAACTGTGCGGCGAGATCGCGCTCTTGCGCCAGGGCGAGCTGGTTGCGCACCAACCAACCGGCGAACTGACGCGCTCACTCAGACTGGCACGGCCCATCACTATGACCGTGCGCTGGGCAGAGCCGCTGGCACAACAATTCGCAGAACCATCGCCAGGGCAACCAGAAGGCAAATCAACCCGTCTGGCGTGGGAACACGAGCTTTGTTCATTGCCTGGCGCAACCCACGCGACAACGGGCTCGACGCATCGCGAACTCGTTGTGCTGACGGTGGAATCGCATGACCTCCGCGTGACGACGCCCGCCCTGCTCGCGTGGGTGCGCGGGCGGGGCCTCACCCTGGTCAGCATGCAGGCGGAGCCAGTGACGCTCACCGATGTGTTCACGGCGCTCACTCGACACGAGCAGCCCGTGCCGTCATCACAATCGGATAGTGCGAAGAGAGGAGAGTGAGCGGCATGAGGGCCGTAGCGCGTGAGACCTCAAGAGCGGAGGAACAGCAGCAGGAGAGCGTAATTGCCTTCCTGCGCGCGTGTGGTGTCGCTGCCTGGCTCGAATACCGCTATCTGCGCTACTATCCGTCGAACCTTGCACTCGCCGCCATACAAGAGTTGACTGCGGTAGCGGTCTGGTATTTTACAGCGCGTTTCCTCGACGCTGGGGCGAGCGCTGCAGTGTCCCAGTATGGCGGCAATTATCTCGCCTATGTGCTCGTTGGCGTCTTACTGAACCAGATTTGTCTCGCCGCTCTTAATGGGCCATTCACCACCATCTCCGAGGCGTTCTGGGACAAGCGGTTGGAGACGTATCGCCTCTCGATCCACGGCATCTGGGCGAACCTGCTCGGACGCTTGACGTGGAATGTCGGCTTCTCGGCGGTGCTGCAGGGCGTCGCGCTCGTTGCGCTTTTGATGGTCGGCGGTCTCGACCTCCATGCAGGTATCAACTTCCCGCTCGTGTTCCTCGCCTGCGCGTTGTTGGTCGCGGCGAATGCGGGCTTGGGCATCGCCGGGGCGAGCCTGTTCTTCCTGCTTGAGGTCAAGAGCGGGCAGGATCCCATCACCTGGGCCTATCGCTATCTTGTGATGCTCGTGAGTGGCCTCTATGTGCCACTGGCGATCCTACCCGGATGGCTGCGAGCCATCGGCGCCGTGCTGCCGCAGACCTACGGGCTCGCTGCTGTGCGCGCGCTCGTCCTCACTGGCGCGGATGCGCACCTAGTAGCAGGTAACTTCCTGGGACTGCTCATCACGTCGGTGCTAGCCTGCGCGGCAGGCTTCGGGATGCTCACCTGGGCGCTCCACCGCGCGGAGCGCGGCGGCGGCATTGGCGTCGCGGTGTAGTGACAGAGGGTGGATGGCATGTCGGATAGGCGAAACGACGAAGAACCGCAGTTCGGTTGGGACGAGCTCCGTATGCCTCCGATGCCGAACAGGTCGGAGATACGCCCCACGAAGCGCTTGAAAAGCAGACGAGCGCGCAGACTGGATGTGGCAGCGGCTGTACTTGCCAGTCTGCTGGCGCTCGCGGTGACGCTCTTCTTGACACTCTTGCTGATCCCAGCAGCGCTCCCTCTTGTCGCCCAAGATCTCGCCACGCCCACCACGGCCCCTGCGGTCGCAACCTACGAAGCGGCACTGACGCCGACGAGCGCCGACTGGTACACACTCCAGAATTCCGATGTTGGCTTCCAAGTGGATATTCCCGGCGTCATCAGTTCGTCACATGCCTACTTCATCAACGATTTCAGCGGTATGGGCTCCGACTTCTACTACAATGGCGCGCCACTTTCGTCACCACTCCAGCAACGCGAGGCGCCGCTGTGGGTCAAAGTGCTCTACTCGACCAAGATCGCGGACTTCGACATTTGCCCGCAGGGCGGCGCCGCAGTGACGCTCGGTTCTGGGAAGATACGAATCCAGGGATGGCAGCGCAACGAAGGACGTATTGTTGCTCTGAACCTTGTGCTCAACGGCGCCGCCATCGAGATTGACCTTGATAGCCGAGACGATACGCAACCCGCTCTCATGTACTATGGTGACATCTGGCAACACATGCTTGCCTCCTTCGAGCCACTTCAGAGTACACAACGTCACACGACTCGCCCGTGTGGCTAAGCTGGACTTTGTCCAACTCACGCCGTATAGCAGAGCAGGTCGGCCAAATACTTGAACATGGCACGCGGGACTTTCTCACCATCAGCGGGACAGGGTGAAGTCGGGAAAGTCATTCGCGTCCACAAGCGTCTGCGCGCCAAAGCGAGCGCATCGCTGTAGGTTGGAGCAGCCCTATGATACCAGGCAGTGGATGGGACCGGAGGATGGCGCCCCCGCAGGGAGTCGTGTGCGAGGAGCATGACGCAGGAAAAGAGGTCGAGCAACGCGGGCATCGTGCGAGCAATCGCCTGCTGCGACCACTGGCGCTCCCGTTTCGCCGCCCAAGTGCGCACCGGCCGCATGGAAGGTGATCTCCATCTGCGGGGCGCAAAACAACCCAGGAGAGGATCTGTAGGGGGTGCGACTTCGTGATCAGGCAGCGGAGCGCTTGCGTGGCGAACGTGCTCTGTGGATCGCGCACGAGAACCCACCGCAACGGATCGAAACGGGAGGCAGCCCTGTGTGGTACCGGAGGGCAGTTTGAGAGACGACCTCGACAACGCTCTCCCGCTAGTTGTACCGGCACGGAACGGTCCGGTCGTCCGTCGGGTAACGAGATCATCACGCCAGAGCGCGAGCGTCGGGAGCCATTTACCGACCAGGCATGGACACTCGATTTGACGAGACGAGCGCTCTGGCGGCGGGCGCACAGATGGGCGTCCAGCCAGTTGGTTGGGCCCAGTATAGCGACGCATCTCGTCTTCGAAATACGGGGACTGCGGTTTCGGGAGAGCGTCGACACGGGGTCACTGACACACGCTCTTGCCTTAGAGCAACTTGCGAGAAGCAATGGCAGGCATGGGTTATGCGGAGATCCCAGGTATGCGTGCCTATTCGACCGACCTGAAAGAACGTCTGGTGCGCGCGGTGGCTGACGGTCAGCCCATGCGAGAAGCCGCGCGCCGCTTTGGAGTGGCCGTGACTACCGTCAAACGCGCCGTGGTACAAGAGCGCGAGACTGGCTCGCTGGAGCGCAAGCCCATTCCCGGCTGCCCACGACGCATTGGCGTGGAGCAGGAAGCCGCACTCGCACCGCGGCTGGAGGCCGCGCCCGATGCCACGGTGCTGGAGCACTGTGGCTGGTGGGTGGAGCAGTATGGCCAGCAACTGAGTGAAGCCACGATGTGGCGGGCCATCCGACGCCTCGGCTGGACGCATAAAAAAAGACGCTGGTAGCCAGCGAGCGCGACGAGGAGGCGCGCCAAGCCTGGCGTGAGGCGGCGGCCCAGCTCGACCCAGAGCAGTTGGTCTTTGTCGACGAAAGTGGGACGAACATCTCCCTGACCCGGCTCTATGGCTGGGCGCCGCATGACCACTGCGCCACTGGATCAGCGCCGCGCAACCACGGCAAGAACACCACCTTGGTGGCGGCGCTCGCCCCCGACGGCCTGCACGAGCCCTGGATGATCGAGGGGGCCATGGATACAGCGACGTTCGAGTGGTATATCACCGAGCAACTGGCGCCGACGCTGCGACCGGGGCAGGTCGTGGTACTCGATAATTTGAGCGTCCACAAGGCCGCCAGCATTCGCCAGGCCATTGAGGCGCGCCATTGAGGCGCGCCAATGCCAGTTGCTCTTCCTGCCGCCCTACTCACCGGACTTCACCCCCATTGAACAAGCCTTCTCCAAGCTCAAGGCCATCCTGCGCGGACTGGGCGCTCGCACCAAAGAGGCGCTCTGGGACGCCATGCAGGTAGCAGTCGAGGCGATCACTCCCAATGATGCCATGGCTTGGTTCGCCCACGTCGGCTACGCTCTGCCTGCCCAAGCTACCTGAAAGTTGCTCTAGGCTAGGAAACTGGTATCCATGCAGGATTGTAAAGGATAGTGCCGATAGTTCCCGTATCCTCAATAATGTCGATGCGCCGAGCTGAATGAGGATCCACGAGCGCAGCGACAAGCTGTGCACCGCACACATAGACCAGGACGCCGGCTGGACTACTGACCCCATTCACCCACGTCGGGTCGACACATCCTCGAGGACTCGCTGCATAGATCGCCGGCCTAGCACTCCCTGTGGGATTGCTGGATGGGGATGCTGCATCGAGTGACGCGATGTAGACTTGCCAGGCTTGCCGTCCGGTTCCTCCTGGCGATGCGTTGAATGCGACAGAGCGCCCGTCTGGACTTATCGCTGGATGCCAGCCGAGTATTGGCCCAGCGACTAGGCGCTGGAGCTTGCTGGGATCGCCAAGGGGAAGACAATCCGCCGCGGGCACACGCACGATAAAGCCCGCTGTCGCGCTGGCGTGCTGGTAGACAAGCCAGCGTCCATCAGGAGTACAGGACGGCCAGGCGTCGTGTGGGCCATGCGTAAGGTGACGCATCGCGTGGGATTGCGGGCTGACAGCCAAAACGTGTTGCAGGGAGTGCAATTGTCCGCCAACTCATGCAGTCCACCTGGCACAAGCTGCGGCTCGCCACCTTGGAAGGAGAGCGATGCGAGCCAGACCTGATGCCACACATGAATATACCCGATCGCTTGCAGACGAGGCGAGTACTGTGGGTCAAGAAACGCCTCACCGTCACTAGGAAGCGCAGCGTTTATCGGGAGCAGAGGATAGGATCGCCGCGTACGCACACCAGTCACGAGCAAAGCAATACTATTCTTGCCCGCTTTTTCCACCGTCACCATCCATCCCTGGAGGTTGGCTGCTGACGACGCAAGTCGAGCTCCACCTGGCCCGCCGTAGGGGAAGAGCCACTGTAGAGGATAACGCGTGACCAAGATCGGCGCGAGAACTGCCACGAGACAGGCGAGAACGAGGATGCGGGCGGAAATCGGCCAGTCGATCGGCCGGACCACGCGGCGCTGCAGCGCCCGAAGCCGATTGCCATGGGGATGGCGGGCGGCGACTAAGGCAAAATAGGCTCCGTCGAAGATGCGGAGATTCTGCTCTTGGCCGGTTTCAAGCAACCCAAGCGCCTGGATGAGGCGACTATACGTCTCGATGCGGGGTTCACGGCGGAACCGGCCAATCTCAAGTTTGCGAACTTCGCCCACAATTACTTATGCCGCCTCAGCCAAAGCTTCTTGAGAGAGCTGTGCCTCGATGCGGAAGACCGTCAGCCAATTGCCGAATATCTTCGCCGGTACGTCGCCTGTGTCGTCCATAGATCCTCTGCTCCTTTATCCTTCAAGTATCCTTCAAGCCTGTCACAGCAACGGAAGCGAACAAACAGAACGTGAATATACAAAGCCCCTAGCATAGCACCAGCGGGAGGCCAAGAAAGGCCAAGAATCGGGAGTGGGCGCGCATCCATAGACGAGACCGCATATGCTGTGCCGACGCCGTAGCTGATTTCTCCAGGGTTACCCACCTTCATCGCCATGAAGCCTTGAGGCAGGCGCCGACTGCCATCAATATCCCCCATGACTATGACCAAGCCCTAGGCGATTTTGGGAAAAGCAGCATCCCGTACCACCTTCGTCACTGGTGCGCAAACGCTGCCCGCGACACACTTATGAAGAGCGCTGAGCACGGAGACCGCTGGGCGCTCCTATGGACACTGCCGACAAGCGCCCAGCCCAGAGCAGCTTCATGAGGCGGGGCTAGGCGGAATATCGGAACATCCGCCGATCAGGCAGGGTCACGCTAGGAAGACGATAGGACATGGAGGCGAGGTGATGCAGCGGCCAGAGTCGCCTGGATAATTCAACTCTGGGTGGGATCTCAGTCACGTGGAGAACAGTTATGCAATGGATTGGACAATGGGGCCAGTAGTTTAGGATCCAGTCAGCACCGAGAAGGACGGAGCACAACCTATGAGCAACGAAACGGACGATCAGGAGTTTAAGGACCAGGAGATTGACGAGCGTTACCTTGACTCATTTACCGATCGGCGCTTCAACGAGCGTCTACACCACTCACCCCACATCGGCGCGTTTCTGGAGCAGTTGATCCAAGAACAGGGCCTCACCGTCGCCGAGGTGGCGCGCGCGGCCGGCCTGCATAAGTCGAGCATCTATCGGATCCCGCAGGGGCTCAGGTATCCTGAGCGCGATACCCTGATTGTGCTGCTTGAGGAGTTTGGCTTGTCCGTGCATCAAATCAGCCGCGCCCTGATGTTTGCCGGATATGCGCCACTCCATCATTTGCGCCAGGCTGCTCAACCCTGGCCATCGCTGTAATACCGAGTTCTTGCTAGCATGCCTCTTTTTCCTCCGTGTACCTGCTTGCGTTGGTTGGGCCTTTCTGGACCGCAGTGCGAGCAGGTTTGCTTTTCATGACGAACTCCCGTATAGCCCGCCGTCTGACGTTTGTCTGAGATCGTTGGCTTGTGCCTAGTTGTACCTGGAGGTGGGATGAGATAGACTGACGGTGTTTCAGACCCAGGCAGCGGTCTGCATACGACACGTACCGAGGAATACCCCAAATGATGGGAGGTTGAAGCAACCAAGAAGGGATGGGGAGCCAGCGAAGGGATTTGAACCCTTGACCTGCTATTTACGAATTACCTTTCGTGTGTTCGTTACTGTCCACCAAGTATCGTAGAATGCGAATTGTAGGGCACTCATGGTGTGCAGGTGTTCGCATACGTCCATCAGAAGTTGCCACAACTGTTGCAAAACTGTTGCACTCCGTGCAACAGAATAATAAAGAGAATTAGGATTCTTCATTCTGGGAACAACGACAGTTGCCGCTCAGCTTCAATCCGTTTCTGTTCCCTCTTCTGCAGCTCCTGGATGCTCACCTCTGGCGTCGGCAGATCTTCCGGTGGCGTATTGCCCTGCTCGATAATAAACGACCGCACTGCTTTGCCCACCTTGTAGTGTGTCTGATTGGCCTGCGTCTTTCCCTCAATCGGCTCACGGCGTAGCTTCTGCTCAGTCTGGCTGGCGCGGAAGAGATTAGCGGCGAGCTCATCGGCACTCATCCAATCGAGGATATGCCCCGGCGTGACGCCCTTGCGCGCGGCAATATCTCTGGCTGTTTCGCCGCCGTAAAGGCCACGATAGCCGTGATCCTGGAAGATGGCAAAGTCGCGCTTGCTTACGACGCCAACTGCTGAAGCCGCATCGGCGAGTTAACTATTGCGGTCAGCCATCTGCCCGCGCAGGAAGATTGCCTTCTGTTCGGGAGTCAGTCCAGCCAGAATGTCGCTCTGGCCAACCTCCTCTAAGCGCTCGGCGCCAACCTTGGCCAGCCACTGCTTGAACGGCTCAGCCTTGGGACTCGGTATTGACTGCACGATCCTGAGCAGTGTTTCTGTATCGGCCGCATCTGTCGCATAGCGTTTTCCGTCGAGGGAGCGCAATTTCAGTTGTAAACATCTTGATAACAACTCAGTGAAGCCCTCATCCTGAATGCGCTGCTTAAGGTTGCCCCAGTACTGCCGTGGCGCCGGGCTGTCAGTCAGGATGGCGACGACATCCACCACGCTAAAATACCAGCGGTCATTGACCCATTGTCGGCGGATAAGCCTACCATCGCCCTCAAAAGGCAACAGCGTCTGATCGTCGCTCATAGGCTCCTCCTAGTCCAGACCACTGTCGAACAGCCGCCTTTCAATGGGCGGCACCTCCCCTAACAGCATTTCCATCGCGTTCACGACCGACTACTGCATGTGCGGCAGGACGTGGACAACGATGCTCAATGCGATACTGACATTCGACCTGCCCAACATGTCGCCGACCACATTGACAGTGACCCGCTCGGCAAGAGCAATGTAGCAGCTGAATGCGGAAGGTCGTAAGAACAAATCTCTCCACGTAGTACTGCTTCAACCAGTTGACACTCCGCACGGGCCGAGGCCCAACGGATGCTCAGGAAACGCACATGGCAACCCATCACGTTAGCTCCTGAAGGGCCTGCCCGGCCCTAGAAAGGCGTTGCATACTCCCTGGGCGAGTGTGCCCTCTGAGAAGCAACCCAGATCGACGTATGGCACGACGTCCAAAATACGTTGATGCTTTTACCCGCAGGAACGATTTACTGCGGAACCGCCAAACACCGTTCTTTGATTGGTGAAGTGCAAAGTGCCTACAGACCTATTCTCGCACAGGCAGGCAGAATGGGCACTGGAACAGGGAACAAGGGCGAAAGCCGCGGAGAAAGCCCTTCCATGCGCATGGCCTGCAGGCACAGCGGCTTGACGGGCTTTTCAGGTAAAGCTTGAACGATCGGTTGGTTATTATGTGCAGGATCATGATACCACCATCACGATTTGGAAACACGACATCGAGTGAGCTACCGTGTCATCGTATGGTCACCTTTATATGCTTGCCGCTGATGCCTCTTCCAGTGCTCGGCCAACGCATCGACAGTTGCCTGTGTCAGCGCAACTATGCGGCGTGTGGAGGCTAGTCGATATCCGCGGGCCAAGAGCAATGAGGCGGCGCACGGCAGCGCACGGGGCGGGCCGAAGGCGCGACCGCAACAGCAGCGGGAGATCATGGATGCCGCCCATGTGTGTCAGACCTATCGTCACCGCAGAATGCAAGCATATGGCCCAGCTTCCCAATTTGACTGGGCTGGGCGGGTGAAGATGGGTAGCGTTGACACGCGAGGGTCGCCGTCGCTGGCGGGGCAGCACAGATAACGCAATGCAATAGAATCCGGTTACCGCATCTATTGCAACCGTGGCGGCGCTTGCTGCCATCGTCAACGGCTACTCGATTACTGTCCGTCAGGAAGGTTCACCGTACTCGCTGACTGATGTTGCCCTGGTTCGGTGGTTCTTCCGAGAAGTTAGTGATGCACTAAGAGAAATGGATCGGGCGCAACAAGAAGGCTCAACCATTGTCTCAGACCGTCAGACCGTCGCCCAATACCCGGAGGACCAGCTCACCAACACCCGCAAGTCAGCGATTCGCCAGAAGACCAATGCCACTTACGCTTGTCTCAATCGCTCACACCTGGTCCCTGGTTTGGGACGTACCGTGTTGTTGAGGCTCACGTCCCAGTACATTCAAGAATTCCTACATGCCAAACTGGATGCTGGACTGTCTACCAGAACGGTTTGCCATTGCAGTGTGGTCTTGCGAACTGCGTTAGAACAGGCGATGCGCTGGGGCCCGCTTGGGCGAAATGTGGCCAAATTGGTCCGCCCATCGCGGGCGAAACGGACTGACGTGCAGCCCTTGAATCCTGACCAGGCACGTACGCTGTTGCAATCGGTCCAGGGTCATCGCCTGGAAGCGTTCTTTACGGATGCTCTCACGATCGGGCTTCGTCCGGGTGAAGCATTGGGGCTCCGCCGGCAAGATGTTGACCTGGACGCGGGTACACTCTCTGTACGCAGAACCCTGCAACACATCAACAGCAAGTTGCAATTTGAAGAGGTCAAATCAGCAACCGGCCGTCGCTCTTGAAGCGCTAGAAGCCCATCATTTGCGACAAGCTGAAGAGCAGGATTTTCTCGGGGAATCGTGGTCCAATACCGGACTGGTGTTTACCTCGGAACGCGGGACGCCGCTCGAGTCTCGTAATGCAGCCCGCTTATGTCAGCGGACGCGGCGCAAAGCAGGGCTGCCCTATCGGAGGTTCTAAGATCTCCAGCATACTGCGCAGCGTTACTGCTGGTACAGGAAGTGCATCCTGCGCGTGGTGATGGAGATCTTGGGACACAGTCAGATCAGCCTGACGATGAACACGTACAGCCATGTTGTGCCCATCCTGCAGCAAGAGGCGGCGAGACGCATGGACGAGGTGTTGACTTGGGATCGATAGCGGATGCGGACTTCGAGTGGACACAGGAGCATGTGACAACACTGTCAGACGCGAGGGCGTTTCATAACCTGAGAGAAGAGTAGGCTGACTTCAAGACGGGCTAGCGGCCTCGGGACGCAGATCAGCAGTCAAGCGCCGCGTTGCGCTCGCCTGCGTGGGCACCCACGTCATGTGTTTTGCGGTCCAATAAGCCAGGCGTCCTGACATGATCCGTTCATCATTCGCATGCTCGCTAGTACCTGGGAGGGACTGCTAGAATGAGGCTACGAGACACCTTTCTATGATCCTTGATACGACGGCCTACCTGTTCGGAGCGGCGCGCCAGGAATGTCCGGCAGGAGAAAGGGGAACGTCCGATGAATCCGACCGACGCGCGCGTGACATCCACGATCCAGGATCGCATCGCGACTGTCCTCATGCTGGTGAGCGCGCTGGGTGCGCTTTACGCCTTCTTCACCGCGATCGGGGCCGTTCAGACCGCTACTCCTGCGACCCAGCAGGTCGAAACCTGGCGCCTGTTCGGCTTCCTCATGTTCGCTGGCGTCTTCATCCTCCTGGGCGTCTGGCCACGTCGGCTGCCCGGCCTGTGGGAACTCACCATCGCGAACAAGGTCGGGCTGACTGTCGTGGAAGTGCTACTCACCCGCAACGACGAGGCTGGTGCCCAGTCCGCCGCCGTTGCGGATGCCATCCTGTGCGCCTTGCTCATTGTCGCGTATCTGCTCAGTCGAGGCTACACTGCCTGGAGGCCCCTCCCCAGGCCCTACACGCCCTAACAGGTGGCGCGGCTGAACCAGTGGTATCCGTCCTCATCTCGCACGTTAGGAAACGCCCTCAGACCCCGTGATCGAACCGGATCTACCGTTACGCTCACCTCCGCGCGCCCTGCTTCCGCCTAGGCGGGGCGGGCTTGCGGGCGTTGTGTGCCTGTGCTAGAAATAGCGCAGCGGACTGCGGCTGTCAACTGGAGGATCCGTTGCTGAGGATCCGTTGCTCTGGCACAAGATGCGAGGAGGAGCTATGTCTAGCGTTTTGCCGCCACCAGAGACTCCATTGGGCGAGCACGTCGCCCGCCGCCTGCGAGACGAGTTGATCGTTTGGCTCACGACGGTAGGTGCCGATGGCACGCCGCACCCCAATCCTGTCTGGTTCCTGTGGGACGGGGACTCGGTGCTCGTGTACAGCCTCAATGATGCGGTGCGCAACCAGAATATCCAGCGAAATCCACATGTCGCGCTCAATTTCGATGGGAACGGCCAGGGAGGCGATATCATTGTGATCACTGGCGAGGCGCGCACCAGCCCGAACGAGCCGTCGGCGGATCAGAATGCTGAGTATGTCGCCAAATATCAGGACCGCATCGCGCGCAGCTTCGGCACACCCGCCAACTTCGCCGCGAAGTACGGAACTGCCATTCGCATCACTCCGACGAAGGTGCGTGGGTTCTAAATCATCCTAAACAGACGATAGAGGCAGGGGCCTCGCACGCGTTCGATAGGCATACACGTAGTGAGGCGTCTGTGAGGATCGCTCTCGGGATTGTGACCGCTGCGTGACCTGGGTGTGCTACAAGCGCCTACAGAACAGCAAAGGAGGACGGAAGCACGGGAGCACGGGAGCACGGGGGCAGGGGCGCAAGGCAGGGCTTGCAGCCAATGCATCGCGAATGCTCCGCCGTAGAGCGATGTCCCAATATCTATCCTCCCTTGGCCGCGTGAAGCAGCGGGTTGCGCTGTGCCGGTAACGCGGCGGGAGGCCTGACAATGACGACCGAGACCGACTCCAGTTCCATTCCTCGATCTGCGTCCATCGCCGCCTCAGCGCAACGCGTGCGGCTACGCGATGGAGCGGTAGTGGACGTACACCCGATCCGGCCCGCAGACGGCGAACGTCTGCGGCACTTTCACGCGCGCCTCTCGCCCCTCAGCATCCAAATGCGCTACTTCCATGCCGTACCATCTCTCCCTGAGGCTGTAGTCGCTGCCTTTCTGTGCATCGACGCGGTGAACCGGATGACTCTGGTGGCGACGGTGGACGACGACGCGCAAGTGACGTCGCGGTGGGAGATTGTGGGCATGGTAAACTGCGACCGCATCTCCCCGAATGCAGCTGAGATAGCCTTCCTCGTCGAGGATGCCTGGCAGGGAAGAGGAGTCGCCAGCATACTACTCTACGACGCGGCGACTTGGGCGCATGAGTGCGGATTCCGCCGGTTCCTGGCGATAACGTTGCGTCGCAACCATCGCATGCTCAACATGCTGCGGCACTGTGGATTCCCCTGTACCCTGCACGATGTGGTGGGAGATGAGGAAGTCGAGGTCTGGCTCGACATCACAGCGCCTCCACTGTGCCCACTTGCTCGCTCCCGTCAAGAAACGATATGGGCTATGGATGTCGACTTCATGTCCAAGCCTGAATCTACCTACCCAATCACGAGAGGGTTGGCTGTCTGCGCCATCCATGATGCGGATGCCTAATCGTGTCTACCGCGTTCATGGGCGTTCGCTGTCAGATTGGCTGTCAAGGGATCCGAACGACAAGTGAGTGTTTCAGGTCTTATCGACCGGGCTGCTTCAATTCAGGAGTTGTGGAGAGCCAGCGAAGGGATTCGAAGCCTTGACCTGCGGTTAACACCACACGAACAGGCGTTTGCTTGTTTGGAGCGGGGCCTGGAGCTGAGTGGAACGACAGTAGCGAGAGAGAGTGGCAGGGTCGTGCCTATGCCACGGCTAGTGAGCGGATCGGCAGGTTTGCTCTAGCTTCAGCCGACACGTTCCTGCGCACTCCCGCATGTTAAGAAGGACTGTCGACACAGGTATGGTATGCTTGCGTTATGCGTCGGAAGCCACTTGTTCTGCACGAAGATGCGGCCGTCGCTAACATCGCAGCCTCATCGATTGGAGTACTCGAACGTTGGGCCGCCGCGTGGAGCCGCTGACTTCCTATGATCTGTCTGTAGATGGTGGAGAAGGAGGAAGAATATGCGCCGGAATCCGCTCGCTGACACCCTCCTATCGGCTCTTATTGCTACCCCTCTGATCGTCGCCCTTGCTGCAAGTTGCTTCGGGGTTGCCGCTATCGCCCATGCCGGCGCCGCAGTCCCACAGGCGCCACAGCAGCCACAGAACGTAGACGTTAGCCAGCGCCACCTGAATGAGTCAGAAGAAGCGATCGCCGTCAATCCGACCAACCCCAACAACATCGTCATCGTGACCAACATCGGCCATCAAGAAGCCGGACTGACCGCTGGCATGTTTGAGGGTGTCAGCTTCGATGGCGGCGCGACGTGGACCACCAAGCTAATCGGCAAGAACGACAATCTCGGCGACACGTGCTGCGACCCGAGCCTTTCGTTCGACGAGTACGGCAACCTGTTCATGACCTATCTCTACCAGGTCGAGAACAAGGTTCCGATCGCGCTCAGCACCGACGGCGGCCTTACCTTCAATGTCATCGCGAATATTGTCGCGCCTCCGCAGGGGACGCCGACGAAGTCGAGCGGTGACAACCGTGGCCTGTTCCGCTTCGTCGACCAACCGACGATCACTGCGGCGCACGGCGAGGTCTGGGTCATTTTCAACGCCGGCGGACCGCTCTTTGCGACCGGCGCGCCAGTGACCGGTCTGGGCCAGGTTGGCGCGTTCTTCCAGGGCGAGGTGGTGCCGGGAACTAACAACTGCACCTACGGCGACATCGCGATCGGTCCGGCTGGTCAGGTCATGCAGACGTGCAGTCTGACCGAAAGCGGGCAGGGCGGTGGCAAGGTATTTGTCAACCTCGACCTGGACGGGCTCGGTCCGGCGAACTTCGGCAGCCGTGTATTTGTCACCGAGACTCACGTCGGCGGCTTCGACTTCATCGGGCCGCAACCTGACCGGTCGGTGGACGCTGAGGCCGGGCTTGCATGGGACCGCACTGGGGGGCCGCACAATGGCCGCGTCTATCTGATTTACACGAAAGAGCAGAAGAACGAGAGCGACAACACTGACATCTACGTCCGCTACTCGGACAACAACGGCGCGACATGGAGCGACGGCGTTCGGGTCAACGACGATACCACCGCGAATAGCCAGCTCCTGCCGAAGATCGCGCTCGACGAGACGACCGGCAACATCGCAGCCGTGTGGTATGACGCGAGGGCTGATCTTGGCACAGGAGGCCCCGGCGATACCGATGGCGCCGCCAACGACGACGCTCAGTTCTGGGGGGCGTTCAGCACTGATGGCGGCCAGACGT
>DASUHD010000078.1:0-36401 GCA_036273675.1 Ktedonobacterales bacterium
GGTACTTCACGCTGGCTTTCGGCATCGGCTCGCTCTGGGATGTCATTCTCGGCAGCGTGATCGACCGCACCGGCAGCTTCATCCCGGCCTTCCTGCTGATGGCCGTCTCGTACGTGGCCGCCGCCACGGTCCTGCTCTTCATCCCCCGCGATCAGCGCCGGTAGTGCGCCAGTAGCATGAGCCGCCTCACTGTGAGGTTGCAGGCAGGCTTTGCGTAAGCACTGTGTATCTGGTGTGCCTGCGAGACGGCCAGCGGGGGAACGGGCATGAAAGATCGTCTACTATGGCGCTTCTCACGCTTGATGGCGGCGCTGGCCCTTGCCTGTAGTCTGCTCATTCTCGCTAGTTGCCGCATCTCCCTGCCGAATGATTGTACAGATAAGTGTGCTCCAGACGCTCCGCATGCACGTCCCGTTCCTGTACTCTTCGACGCCTCGGTCACCTATGCCGAGGCGTTACGCGGGATGACCGACCTTGGGATACAGCCCGCGCTCTTCTGTGAGTATCGGAACAATTCCGACTCCGGAAATGGAACCGATCTCCCGTGGCTGCCTGCTGGCCAGCGAGATCGGTTCCAGCAAGACCACCTCATGTGGGTAATTCAGACCATCACTGCGTCGGCCGATTGGTCCTACAAGGTGTACAGGCTCCCCGGGTTTCACAAGGGTCCCTCGTCACAAGATGCCTACTGCTCTGGGAGCCAGAACAGCGCTAGTCCACCACTGCCGACGGGGAATCCCAATCTGTTAACGTACGAACAGGCGTTCAGTCAGAGTGGCGCCTACGTCTATGTCACCTTCGCGTCGGGCGTAGACTACGATACTGCGCTGTACGACATCAGCAACCTGGGGCTGCGGCTAGCCGACCCATGCTACGAGCAATCTTTCCTGCCGCATCAGCAGCGGGAGTCATGGCATCCGATGGGACAGGAGATCGCCTTCAGCTACTCGCACGCGCTCGTGGTGGCGGCCGCCCCGTTCATCAGCGCGACGGTCTGGCGCGACCAGTTGCGCAAGCTGCCCGATGTCGCGGAAGAAATCAGCTATCACCCCGTCTGCTGAGGCGCGATTTGCGCCGCCAGTTGCGCGCGGGCGATGATGCCGCGCTCGGGGTAGTCGCTGAAGAGGCCGTCCACGCCCCAGGCGATGAGCTTGCGGATGGTGGTGGAGCGGTTGGCCGTCCAGACGTTGACGCGCAGACCCGCGCCGTGCGCCCGCGTCACCAGGTCGGCGGTAGTGAGGCCGACGCCGGGGTGAATCGCCTCCGCGCCCATCGCCAGCGCCGGGGCGAGCATATCCCGCTTCTGCCACTCGCGCCCGCTATAGAGCGTCGCCACGCGTAGCCACGGCAGCCGCTCCTTCAAGAGCGCCACAGCGGGGTGCGCAAACGAGGAGACCAGCAGCCGCGAGCGTAACGGCTCCTCCAGCGCGCGCAGCACTGGCTCGACCGCCTCCGCCGTGGCAACGGACTCCTCGACCGACTCGCCCTTGATCTCCAGGTTGAGCGCGCCACCACGCCGCCGGACCAGTTCGAGTGTCTCGGCCAGCGTTGGGATGCGCTGGGGAATGCGCCAGACACGCCCGGCATCGAGCGCGCGCAGGTCGGCGAAATCGAGCGCGGCGACGGCCCCCACGCCGTTGGTCGTCCGGTTGACTGTGCCGTCGTGGATGATGACCAGCTCGCCATCTCGGCTGCGCTGCACGTCGCACTCGATGGCCTCCGCGCCGAGGTCGAAGGCGAGATCGAAGGCCATCAGGGTGTTTTCAGGCGCATGTCCCCGCGCGCCACGATGGGCATAGCAGATCACGTCCCGCCACTGTTGTCGCATACGCCACATCCTACGATAAGCCTGTCGCGTCTGTACGCCCATGGTAGCACACTGGCGGGTATGCGCCTCATGGACAGCGACTGACCGTGGCAACATCGAAGGAGTTCACGAAGGGGTCCATCATGGGGATATGTACCTCTGCGTGAACTTCTTCAGATTTCGGATGTCCCGTGCGTGCCCTGTCCGTCATCTGTGCGTGGACGGCTGAGCACCGCGTGAGCGTGAGCGCGCGGCAGGCCGTGGTGACCGCCCGCGAGCGATTCGTGCTGCTCAGCGCCCAAATGCCCATGCCACCATCAGCGGGAACTCTTCACGCCAGAACGCGTCTCCGTGTGACCCGACCCGCTCGGTCATGACAACGTCCGCACCGGCATCGCGTAGCGCGACGGCCCAGCGGGTGGCATTCTCGCGAAAGAACGGCTCCAGCGTCCCGGCGACAAGATACACGCGCGGCAATGGGCTTGGCAGCACGGCAGGTGGTCGGTAGCCCCCGCCCGGAGAGGCGGAGAAGACCGCGCCATAGATATCAGGATGGCGAACTCCCATGGCGAGCGCGAGTTCTCCCCCAAGGGAAGCGCCCCACACGGCAGTGCGCTCGGCGGGCAGCACAACGCCGAAACGCGACTGCACCCATTGGTGGACGTCTTCGACGAAGAACTGCTCATGTGCCGCGAAACGTTCTGCATCAAACGTCGGCGAGTACTCCTTTAGCCGTGCGTCGTCATCGGCAAGCCCGTGGACACCGACGATCATTGTGGACGGCGCGTTGGCGGCCTCGATGGCCGCACCTAACCGCGAGATATGCCACCCGCCGTCACCGGCGAAGACGATGGATTCGGAGCGAGCTGGCGGGACGTACACCGTGACCTGGCGGCCACCGTCGTAGTTGAACGTCTCGGTGACGAGCTGTCCAGCAGCAGGCGACATGGGTGTGGGCTCCTTGTTACTAACCCTAACAATCTCAAGCGATAAAAGCATTGTAGGCCCACAAGGTATCAGGCGCCTCCCAGATCGTCGGCAGGTCCTCGGGCCGGGGCGGCCCTTTGCAGATGAGGCAGTCAGGGCTTCTTTCGGCTACCGGGGCGCCTCCAGTCTACCTCATCAGAGAGCTGTTGAGATAGTTACTATCGAGTCTCCTACAGGGTCATACATGGCCGTGGCTGGCTATAGCACAGAAGATATGAGGGTGCGACCGTCGCCAAAGAGGTTCATCATGGAGATATGAGCCTCTTGGTGAGCATCTTGAGCCTCTTGGGCGCGCACACTGGCCAGGAACGGACAGCCAGCGCCATTTGCCTAGCTGTCATCCGGGATCACATCCGATGAGCCGCTCAGGCTATGTGATGCGCGTGGGGTTGGCCGCGCACACCTGGTTGGCGCGTCTTCGCCCACTGTAGCAGCCCCGCCAAGCCGATCATCACCAGCCCCACGGCGAAGTAGTCCACCTGCGCCAAGCAAGACATCCAGGCCAACATGAGATTTTGCTCATGAAGAGACTCCAATTGTGCATCCATCTTTCCTTCATCATCGGCTGCCACACTCTTTCAGTACATGAGTGAACTCGACGCAATGACGCGCCAGGCTTCCCCGGATCGCGAGCCAATCGCAGGCCGAGACGGGAAGATTGCTGATATGAGAAGGAGTTTCCGATGGCCACGGCTATCTCAGACACCAGGCGCACGCAGGCAACGGCCCGCACGATCACCGTTCAGGTTGTTGCCATGACGCCCGCCGCGCGCAACGCCATCACCTTCACGCTGGCGCGGCCCGGCACGCGGCAGTCACCTGGCCCCTATCGCGCGGGCCAGTTCATCACACTCACCATTCCCACCGCCAGTGGCGCGCCGCTCTATCGCTCGTACTCGCTCTGCGGCGACGGCAGCGCCGATGCGCCCTGGCAGATCACCGTCAAGCGGACCACTGGCGGCAAGGTCTCCAACTACCTGATCGACCGCATCAGGCCGGGCATGGCGCTGCAATCCAGCCAGCCGCAGGGCAGCTTCACGATGACGCAGCGGCCCCATCCTGGCGTCTTCGTCGCCGGGGGCAGCGGCATCACACCCATCTACGCGATGCTGCGCGCACTCACCCGCGTGGCCCCAGCGAAGCGCCCGCGCGTCACGCTGCACTACGCCTATCACGGCCCCGAAGACGCCATCTTTGGCCGCGAGCTAGCGGCGCTCGATCCACAGCGGACCTGGCTGACGCAGCGCCACTACATCACGACCCGGGGGCAGCGGCTCAACCCGGCGCGCATCGTCGCCGCGATGGGCGCGGAGGCCGCACAGGCGCAGTGGTACGTCTGCGGCCCCACGGCGCTCCGCCACGAACTGGAGATGGCAGCCAGTAACCAGGGTGTCCCCGCGACTCATCTGCACGCCGAGGTCTTCGCCAGCCCGTCCGCCCGGCGCACGAATCGATCGGCGCACGTGGGGAAGACGGCGCGCATCCGCCTGGCCGATAGTGGCGCGGTGCTGAACGCGCAACCGGGCGAGACGCTGTTGGAAACGCTGGAACGCAGCGGCTACCGGCCCGATTTCAGTTGCCGGGCGGGCGCCTGCGCCACCTGTCGGCTGAAAGTGCTCTCTGGCAAGGTCTGCGCCAGCGGCGAGAACAACACGCTGACTCCCGATGAGCGCGCGCGGGGTTATGTGCTAAGCTGCATCGCGGAGCCAGAGGGCGATCTCACCCTGGCGACGGCGGGACGTCGGGTTGCGGCGCCACGGGCTGGCTCTACTGGTGGCGCGCGTCGTCCTACGGCTGCGGCGCGATTGGCGGCGCGGCGCGGGCTGCGCGCGGGCGTTGCGGCGGCGACGATTGGCGTCTTCGCCGGGATGTGGGGGCTGACACACATATCGTCCGCCACGGCAAGCGCGGTGAACTCTAGCGGTTCTTCATCCGGCTCAAGCTCGAATTCAAGCAGCGGTTCGGACGATTCGAGCAATTCCAACAGCGCAACTAATAATGGGTCGAGTAGTTCCAGCAATTCAGGCAACTCCGGCTCGATCTTCACCGCGCCGAGTGTGAGCGGCTCCAACTCCAGTACGGGGACATCGTGAATGGGGCGCTGCCTTTTCCCCCCTGACCCCCGGCCTCCGGCCCGCCACTGCTCCGCGCGCTCGTCGCGCGCTTCTCGCCTGACGGCTCGCGCGTTGGCCCCCTAAAAGGGAGGGGAACCAGAGGCAGAAGCAGAACCAGAAGCAGACTCTGGCTCCGGCTCCCCTCCCCGCGTCGGGGCGGGGCTGGGTGAGAGGGCCGTGGCGCAACACACAGCGCATCCAGAATGGACGTGATAGACCATGACAACATCCACACCCTTCGGTGAACACTCCACCGTCCCGATAGACGCCACTGACGACCATGCGGACGACCGCTACGAGTTGGTGCAGCGCTGCGGGCGACCAATGGCAACCGACGTCAGCGTGCAGATCGCCGTCCCGCCGTCGCGCTGGGCCGAGGCAGCGGCAGCCGCCGACGCCTGCATGGACTGGTTCGACGAGGTAGACGCGCGCCTCTCGCGCTTCCGCCCCGAGAGCGAGCTAAGCCGCCTCAACGCCACGGCTGGCGAGTGGTTCGCCGCCTCCGATGTGCTTTATGAGTGCGCCGCGCTGGCGCTCGAATCGGCTGAATGCAGCGGCGGCCTCTTCGATCCGACGATGCTGCGCCAGTTGTGCGCCCTTGGCTACGACCGCGACTTCGCCGCCATCGCCCACCGCGAGGTGTCACCCGCCTACGGTCTTCATGCCCCAGCCAACCGCGCTGCCTGGCGCGCCATCGCGCTCAACCCACGGCGCAGGCGGATACGACTTCCCGCTGGCGTCCAACTGGACTTCGGCGGCATCGCCAAGGGCTGGGCCGCTGATGTCGCACTGGCCCGCTACTGCGCCGCGTTTCCTGGCGCGCTCATCAACGTCGGCGGCGATCTGCGCGCGCACGGTGGGCCACAGCCCGGCGAACTCTGGTCTGTCGGCATCCGCGATCCACGTCTGGAACTGTCAGGTATAGATGACCCGACGACCCATCTGGCGACCGCCCGGCTGAGTCGCGGCGCGATGGCGACCTCCGGAGCGGTGCGGCGCTGGTGGCTGCGCGACGGCCAGCGCCAGCATCACCTGCTCGACCCGCGCACCGGCCAGCCAATACCGCTCTGGACGGCGAGCAGCGATGAGCCAGACTCGCTGATCGCGACGGCCACGGCATTCGCGCCGACGGCGGCGCAGGCAGAGGTGGCCGCCAAAGTCGCGCTGCTGCGTGGCTATCCCAGCGCGCTCGCCGCCGTCGAGTCCGCCTGGGAGCGCTACGGCGCGCTTGGCCCACGTGGCGATGGCGACGCCGGGGTCGCGCTGGCCCTCGTCTTTGGCACGGGCGAAATCGTTTTCTCGCGCAACCTGAACGAGTACCTCGCGACCTGGGGGACACAAGGCGCGATGCTGCCGATGATGGTAGGCTCGGCGCTTCCTCCGCTCACCCTCTCCGAATTGCGCCAACTGGAGCAGAGACCATGAACATCTTCACATCGCTCTCGTCGCTGAGTGTCACGCTTGCGGCGACCAGCGCTACCGCCAACCCGTTTCTGTGGTACGTCACCCGCGCGGCGGCGACCTCCGCCTATATCATCCTCTCAGTGACGGTCATAATCGGCCTCTTTCGTTCACTGGCGCGCGTCTCGCGGCTACGCAACTCGCGCATACTCTGGCTGCTGGATGAGTTGCACCCCTACCTGGCGGTGCTCACGCTGGCGCTGGTAGTCTTCCACCTGCTCTCGCTGGTCTTCGATCCGCTCATCCCATTCTCGCTGTTCAACCTGCTGCTGCCCTTCGACCAGCCATACCGGCCGCTCGCGGTGGATCTGGGCGTGCTGGCGCTCTACGGGCTGGCGGTGGTTTGGCTCAGTTCGTGGGTGAAGCGGCGCATCGCCTATGCAAGCTGGCGCGCGTTGCACTATACCAGCTTCGCCGCGTTCATCCTGGTGACGCTCCACGGCATCTTCGCGGGCAGCGACTCCGGCGAGCCATGGATGCGCGCGCTCTATCTGGGTATCTCCGGCGTGGTGACGCTGCTCGTTCTCGCCCGCATCTTCTGGCCCGAGACGCCACAGGCCAACAGATCACGGGTGGCGCCAGCCCGCCGGGGACGATAGCCCGGATACGTTGGCGTGCGCTGAAGACGCTGTGGCCTGAATACAGTTTCGAGCAACTGGGATTAGCAGCGGCATTCATACCGCGAAGCTGGATCATCTACCATCTCGCCCGCGCGAACACGCCAGATTGCGTTCTGCTTTCCCTCTCCTATGGGAGAGGGGCTTAGGGGCCAAGGCCGCTTCCTATTCATGAGAGAACGCTCATCGGACTCACATGCAACATGAATATTCCGCCGGTACAGTAGCGGAGAGACATCTCGCACGAATCACATGCGCCGCGCCCATGTCGCCGCATCCTGTCATCTGCGCATGCGGCGATCAGCGTATGATTGAATGACTCCACCAACGACCACAGGAGCACACAATGGCAACCGACATCGCCCCACCAGCGCTCGACGATGACGCCCATTCGCCAGACTCGACGTTCCGCTCGCTCCTTGGGCATTTACGCGCCTTCTGGGAGCCGCGACGACGGCAGGCGCTCGCGCTGATCCTGCTGCTGGCCACCTTCACGAACTTCTACGAGCTACAGCGCAACGGATACGCCAACCTCTACTACGCGGCGGCCATTCGCAGCATGCTGGAGAGCTGGCATAACTTCTTCTTCGTCTCCTTCGATCCGGCTGGTTTTGTCACTGTCGATAAGCCGCCGCTTGGCTTCTGGATTCAGGCGGCCAGCGCCAAGCTGCTCGGCTATAGCGGCTTCAGCATCCTCCTGCCCGAGGCGCTCGCGGGCGTGGCCTCGGTCGGCGTGCTCTATCTCGTCGTTCGGCGCGTCTTTGGCGCGGGCGCGGGACTGCTCGCGGCGCTCTTCCTGGCCATTACCCCGATCAGCGTCGTCACCAACCGCAACAACACCATCGATAGCCTGCTCGTGCTTACGGTACTGCTGGGCGCGTACGCGATGACGCGCACCGTGGAACGGGGCAACCTGCGCTGGCTCTTGTTGGCGGCAATATTCGTGGGGCTGGGCTTCAACATCAAGATGCTCGAAGCCTATCTGGTGGTCCCCGCGTTCCTGGTGATGTATCTGCTCGGCGCGCCCCTCCGCTGGCGCACGCGGTTGTGGCGCCTGGCGGTCTCAGGCGTCGTGATGGTTGCCCTCTCGCTGAGTTGGGTGATTGCCGTTGACCTTACACCCGCCTCGGCGCGCCCGTACGTCGGGTCGAGCGGTGACAACTCCGAACTCGATCTGGCGCTCGGCTACAACGGCATCCAGCGGCTGCTGGGCATGGTCTTCGGGCGCGGCGGTAACTCCTCCTCCGGCTCGTCCATTATCTCGACCATCACCAGCGGATCCAACGCGGTTGGCGGGCCAGGCGGCGCATCCGAGAATGGCGTGCCGGGCCTCTTCAGGCTGCTGAACGCGCAGCTTGGCGGCCAGGTGAGCTGGCTGCTGGCGCTCGGCGTCGTCGGGCTGTTGGCGACGGGCTGGGGCATCCGCTGGAACGGACGGTCGCTCGTCGCGCATGTGCGCTCCTGGTTCCGCTCGGCGGAGGCACGGCGCAACGCTTGCCTGACACCGCAACAGTCGGCGCTCGCGCTCTGGGGCGGCTGGACGCTGACGATGGCCGTCTTCTTCAGCGTCGCAGGCTTCTTCCACACCTACTATCTCTCGATGCTCGCGCCCGGCATCGCCGCGCTGGCCGCCATCGGGCTGACGCTGCTCTGGCGCGACTATCGCGCTGCTGGCTGGCATGGCTATCTGCTGCCGGTAGCGCTGGTCGTCACCGCCTTCGTCCAGGGAGTTATCCTGGCGGACTACACCGGCTGGAACGGCTGGATGACGCCGCTCATCGTCGGTGGCTCGCTGCTGATCGCCGCGCTGCTGGCCTGGTGGCATTACGCGCGGATAGCCACACATACGTCAGCATCCACCATGCCTGCTGTGATCGAGGAGCGGGGCGAGATTGTGACGGCTCCAGCCTATACGCCAGGTAATGCGCGCGTGGATCGGCTCGTAAGCTCGTCGGCGATAGCAATGGTGGCGACTGCGCTCGGCGTCGCGCTGCTGCTGCTCGGCCCGGCGACCTGGGTGGGCGTCTCGCTAGCCAGCGGCGCGGGTGGCACGCTGCCGACGGCTGGCCCCTCGGCGAGCCTGGCGCAGGGCGGCTTCGGTGGCAATGGTAGCGGCCCGCGAGGATTCGGCGGTGGTGGTCTTCCCAACGGCTTCGTCCCTGGTGGCCCGCGTCGTGGCGGCCTGGGTGGCTTCCCACCGGACTTCGGCGAGCAGGGCAACGGACAGTTCGGGCTAGGTAACAGCAACGGTAATGGTGGCAGCGGTGGCAACGCGCCCGGCGCTGGCTCCGCGAATGGCAACGGCGGCCAGCGCTTGCAGGTAAACCAGCAGTTGCTGGCCTACCTGGAGGCGCATCGCGGCTCGGCCCGCTACCTCCTCGCGACACTCAGCTCGCAAACGGCGGCGCCCTACATCATCGCGAGCGGCCAGCCGGTCATCGCGCTGGGCGGCTTTAGCGGCTCCGACCAGATTCTCAGCCTGAGCCAGCTTCAGGCGCTGGTCAGCTCAGGCGCCATTCGCTACTTCCTGCTGGATGGCGGCGGTGGGTTCGGCGGCCAGGGTGGCAACAGCCAGCTGGTAAGCTGGGTCGCGGCGAACTGCACGCCGGTCTCGGCGAGCGAGTACGGCGGCGCGTCATCCGGCGCGCTCTACGCTTGTTCGTCGGCTGGCTAGCAAGGCACCCCAACATCACAGGATGGCCTCACCTCGGTGGATGGACGTTTGAATCATCCGCCGGGTGGGGCTAACTGTCCCGGGTTCCCCCCACAGTGGCGTAGCCTGGAGCGCTCACGATGTATGCCCAATGCCGATGCGCCGTAGGGCAGGCCGGTTGGGACAATACGAAGGTTGGAAGCGGACTCCAGTTGAGTCGGCTGCCTCCACCTTCATACTTGTCACAGCTAATCGATTCCCAATAGAGTAGATGCGCTTGAGCCTCTGGTGGCGCCTGGACGATGACCTGCGCGCCCTGGCTCCGCAACGAGATCGCCCGATTCGCCGGTACCTGCGGATCAACATCGATGGACACGGACGGCCAGTGTCCGTCAAGAGGGCTGGCCCGTCGGGAATCTCGCATACCACCCATCGCAATCGTGACCTCTCTACTCCTGGTCACTGGCAGAAAGTAGTGAAGGGTAAGCGTCTCACCAGGCGCCAAAGTGGTCATGAACAAAGGCTGCGCACACGGTATTGAGAGCTTGGGCATCTCGAATGTAGGAGCGCTGCCCGCGGTGATCTGTACGCTCAACGCCGAGGAATAACAGCCAATGTCTGGTCTATTCGATCCGTCGAGCTCAACGGATCGGCCGGTCTGATTGGTCAGGCTAACGTCCACGGCCACCAATTCACTCAGAAAGTAGGGGCCAGGTGTCACCACATGAATTGATGCGCGCAGACCGTCGACTTGAGACACGGCGGTCGGTCCTGTCGAGACAGTTGGAGGCTGCACACCAGTGGGTCGTATGGTCGACCTGAACATGAAAAGCGTTGCGCCCACCAGGACGCCGACGACCAGGATCGCCGCAAGATCCCACGCAATGCGCGTAAGACGCCTTCGCCGCGTGGGCATGCTTGGAATAGGTGAAGATCCGGCCAGGAACAGGCGCGGGCGGGCGGACGCCTCTTCAGCCTGAGTAGAAATGTCATCCGCGTACATCAAGCGCTCTTGCACTCGCGCAATAATTTGTGATTGCTCCACGGATGTGGCAGCTGTTGGTTCGCGCAGGCCGCGACGGAGCAGAGCAATGAGTTGTGTATTGTATTCCTCGCGCTCTTCAGGGATCGTATCGTCATCCACAGCTAGTCTCCTCGTTCGCTCCGTTCGTACAATTGTCGCATGTGGCGCAGTGTGCGCGACAGCAGCTTGCGCACTGTTCCCTCGGGTTTTCCGAACCGCTCCGCAATCTGGGTCAGCCGCAGGTCATGACCGTAACGAAGCTGAAGTAACTCCTGCTGGATCGGCGGAAGCTGTCCAATGACCTGCGAGAGGCGCTCATATGCCTCCCGGCGCTCGACCAGTTGTTGGGGTGTCAGTTCCTCATCTGCTGTTTCATTGGCGTGATCCAATGGCGTCAACGCCAAACGGGATATGTGGCGATAGCGGTCAACCGCCTTATTCCGCGCGACCCGACGCAGCCAGGACAGTTGGCGCCGAGCCGGAAGCGCCAGGAGCAGCTCGCTCTGGAAGGCGGCCAAAAACACCTCTAAGAGCAAATCCTCGGCATCTTGCTTGTTGGACACCATCTCGCAGAGATAGACCAGGATAGCCGGGGCAAACTCGGTATAGATGGCGCTTTTCTTCCCGCTTTGTAGGTCATCATGCGTGAGATGATGCATGCCTGTTCCTTGATAACGGACGGTACACGATGAGTCTCTAAAGATCATGCTATTGATAAAGTCGTTTGAAGTGCGGAAACGCGGCAATGGATTCGCGGAATTTTGTTCCTGGCTCAGTACGCAGTGTTTCACCAGAGGCCTCGGCGCTCCGTGGCATGGACTCCGCAAGAAGGTGTAGTATAGTGGGCGCACGTGATTGGCAGGAAGGAGTGACATCTTGGCGAGTTCGCTTCCACACGACCAGGCGGCGCAGGAATTGAGCGACGAACAGCTCTATGGCGAGAAGGCGCGCATCGCCCGGCTGAGCCGCATCCGCGAGGTAGTCTTTGGCACGCTCGACGGGCTGCTGGTGCCAGTTGGCGTAGTGAGCGCCGTGGCTGGCGGCACGGGCAGCACAAACGCGGTCATCATCGCCGGGCTGGCGGAGGCGTTCGCGGGCGCGCTCTCGATGGGCGCGGGCGAGTTCATCTCCGGGCGCTCCGAGGCGCAGGTGCAAAAGACCGAGGTGGAGAAGGAGCTGCGTGAGATTCGCGAGAATCCTAAGTTCGAGCTAGACGAGATGGCCCAGCTTTTCCGCCATGAAGGCGTGGGCGCCGAGGACGCCACGACGATGGCCAACCTGCTGGCGAAGTACCCTAACGCCTACCACAAAACGATGGTCGAGAAAGAGCTTGGGCTTCAGGTTGACCCCGACACTGTCCGCATCCCCGAGGCGCTGACGATGGGCGTCTCCTACATCATCGGGTCCATCTTTCCACTGATCGCGTACTTCTTCCTGCCGATTCCGGTCGCGTTGCCGGTCTCGCTCGTGCTGACGGTGCTGGCGCTGGTAATTATCGGCGTCATCAAGGGGCGGCTCGCCAACATCAATCTAGTGCGCAGCGCGCTGGAGGTCGTCGTCGTCGGTACGGCCTCCGCTCTGGGCGGCTATCTGCTTGGCAATGTGGTACCGCACCTGTTCGGCTTCTGATGACATGCTGATGCTCCGCGACGGCTCGTAACGCTTTGGTAACGAGCCGATGGTATGCTGCGCGACGGATGATGTTCGTGCATGTCTAGCATGTCTATGCATGTCTATGCGGGTCTAGTCGAGGGTAGTAGTAGTGAATCAGTCAGCCATCTCAGCGCATCCCACCGCCGCTGCCAAAGAGACCATCGCCAAGGAGCAGCTTCGCGGCCCCTGGCTGCACTTTGCGCGCCTCGCCTGGATTCTCGTGGCGTTGGGAACTCTCGCGCTCAACGTGGTCATGCTCCCCCAATTCTTCTCCGCGCTGCTCACGCCCTGCGCGCCGAGCATACATTGTTTCTATCTGCAATTCACTGCATATGATCAGCACATTGCGCGGCAGACCGGCCTGACACGGGACTTCGTGGCCAACTTTGAAGTGTGGACCAGTATGAGCGCCATGCTGGTCTTCTATGTTGTGGCGACGGTCATCTTTCTCCGGCGCTCCTCCGACCGCATGGCCCTCTTGTGTGCCTTCACTCTCATGCTTTTTGGTGGAGTCGTCTTCAACTCGACGCTCTCAGAGACGCTGGCGGTGCAATCGTCCGTTGGCTTCTGGCTCTTCGGTGTACTTTATGTACTCGCTGAGTGCAGTCTTCCCATGTTCTTGCTCCTCTTTCCCAATGGACGCTTCGCGCCACGCTGGAGCCGCTGGCTCATCCCGCTAATCGTCGCGTACTGGGGGTATAACTTTCTCTCGAACCACCTCTACGACCAGACCTTCAATCTCAGCACGCTGGTATTCTTTGTGATACTGCTCAGCCCTCTGGCGGCGCAAGTCTATCGCTACCGTCGTGTCTCAACGCCACGCCAGCGCCAGCAGACGAAATGGGTCGTCTTCGGGAGCACCGTGGCGCTGATCGGCTTTGTGCTTTTCATAGCCGCGGGCAATCTCATCGGGCCACCTGAAGCGCTGGAATCGAACATCATAACGGTGCTGGTAGCGCAGACAGGCTTTGCCGTATTTCTGCTGTTGGTCCCAATTTCGATCGCCGTCGCGATTCTGCGATCACGTTTGTATGACATCGACGTTATCATCAACCGGACGCTGGTCTACGGTTCGCTGACCGCCATCCTCGCGCTGATCTACATCGCGGGCGTTATCGGTGCGCAGGCGCTCGTCAACACGTTCACACAGCAGCGGAGCAGCGAGCCCTCGCCTGTCCTGATCGTCATCACCACCCTCGCGGTCGCCGCGCTGTTTCAACCGTTGCGCCGCCGCCTCCAGCGCGCGATTGACCGCCGCTTCTACCGCGCAAAGTTCGATACCGCGCGCACTCTGGAGCGCTTCGCGGTCACCCTGCGCAACGAGACCGATCTGCCCCACCTGACGGACGACCTGCTAGGTGTGATTACCGAGACGATGCAACCCGCGCATCTCTCGCTCTGGCTCCGCGCCCCGGACGAGCGCTCCTGAACGCGCCGCGCCATCCAGCCCAGCGGAACGGCACGCTCATCCCGGCAGTCGCGGAAATAGCCTGCTATACTAATGCCCACGATTGCCCAAAATCGCTCACAGCGATGCACGAATCGGCGCCCGGAAGTGAGGAGCAGCCATGGCCCAGCGGACCAGACGGAATCAGTGGAACAACGCGCCGACGCCGCCCACGACCCTGACGAGCCACTGGCGCCGGTCGCGCGCCCGTCTGCTCATGGGCGTATGGGTCGTCTTCACACTGCTCTGCATGAGCTTTTGCATTGCCAGCCTGGTCGCCCGCTATAACCTGCTGCTCCATCCCCCGGCCGATCTGCGCGCGGAGCTGGCTGCGCTGGGCATCTCTCCCGGCTTTCATGCCGTCTGGAATATCGCACTCGAGGCGCTGGTGGTCCTCAGCTACTTTGGCATGGCGGCGCTCATCGCCTGGCGCAAGCCGCGCGACCCCGCCGCGCTACTGGTGGCGATAGCGCTGGTCGGCTTCGGCGCGGGGCTGCCGGGAACCATCTACGCCATCCTCAACGCCGAGCCAATCTGGCTACAGCCGTACGGCTTTCTGCAGACGCTGGGTTGGCTGCTGCTACTCATCTTCGCCTTCGTCTTCCCCAATGGGCGGTTCGTACCCCGCTGGACGGTCTGGCTGCTGATTCCGTGGACCATCTGGGTCGTCGGCTTCTTTCGCTTCACCGGGGTCGTCGTGGCGGCGCATCCGTGGGCGATTGCGCTGACCTTCGTGATCTGGGCAGCCTGGTTCGTGGTGGGCGCGGCGGCGCAATACTACCGCTATACCTGGGTCTCGACCTGGCTGGAGCGCCAGCAGACCAAGTGGGTCGTCTTCGGCTTCCTGGGGATGCTGTTGGGCATCTTCCTAACGGTCCTCTACCATGTAGCCGCGCTCACCGGCCTCGTCTCTGGGAGCGCCGCGATCATCCTGCGCATCGCTGCGGTGATTCTGCTCTGCGCCACGACGCTGCTCGTGCCGATTACCGTGGGCATCGCGCTGCTGCGCCATCGCCTCTTCAACGTGGACGTGCTCATCAACCGGACGCTTATCTACGGCTCGCTGACGGTCCTACTGGCGCTCGTCTACTTCGTGACGGTGGTGCTGCTGGGCGTGCTATTCAGCGGCATCAGCCACGAGTCCACCCAAGGGTCGGAGGTGGCGATCACGCTCTCGACGCTCTTCATCGCGACGCTGTTCCAGCCGCTTCGGGGAAAGATCCAGCACGGCATCAACCGGCGCTTCTACCGGAGCAGCTACGATGCGGCGCGGACGATCCAGGCGTTCGCGGCGCGGCTGCCCAGCCTGGTGGATATCGAGCATCTGACCGAGAGCGTCTTGAGCACGGTAGAGGATACGATGCGGCCAACCTTCGCCACACTCTGGCTGCTCACACCTCACCCTCCAACGTCCTCGCCCCGTGGGAGAGGGGGCGAGACACAGCCCGGAGGCGAGGCCTCTCTGCCTCAATAATCGCGCAAGAGGCAGCAGGTCATGCAGGTGGCCCCGCCGTCGCGATTGAGCGTCAACTCGCGCCCCTCGTACTCCCAGACGGTGACGCCCGCATCGCGCAGACGTCCAGCGGTGATGGGGTTGCCCTTCATGGTGATGACGTGGCCCGGCGCGACGGCCAGCGCGTTGGGCGCGTGAGTGGCGAACTCGCTGTCGGGAACCTCTATTGTGCGGATGCCGCGCGCCTCCAGCAACTCGTAGAGCGGGACGGGAACGAGCGGGAGATAGACCAGCGCCAGGTCTTCGGCCACCGGGCTGATGACGGAGAGCAGGTGGAGTATCTCGTCACGCCCATGCCAGTGCGCCATCTGCACCTGATGGATATGCTTCACCCGTCCCGCTAGCAGCTCACGCACACGCTGATAGCCCGCGTCGTTGGTGCGATAGCTGCGCCCGATGACGAGCGTCTCGGGGTCGAGCCAGAGCACGTCTCCGCCTTCGAGCGTCTCATCGCCCTCCAGCGTCCCCAGAATCGGGATGCCCAGCCGGGTAAGCTCGCGAGCCAGCGCTGGCTCCTCGCCCCGGCGCAGTTGCTTGCCCATATGGCCGATGATCGCGCCCGCGTCGGTGACGAAGCCGGGATCGGTGACGAAGATCGAGTCGAGCAGGGCAGGCTGCGACTCTTCAGCGATCACGACCTCGGCGCCGGTATCGCGCAGCAGCTTCACCAGCCCATCATGCTGGCGACGTGTCTCCTCAACGTCCGGCGAGAAGTGGTAGCCGAACTCCTGCCAGCGCTGGGTGTCTTCGGCGGTCTCGGCGGGCGGCTTCACCAGCACGCGCTTCAGCGGAGCCACCATCGACTGGTTGCCATAGGTCCGGGCCATGCGCTTCTCCCTTTCTCTATGCTGATCTCCAAGCTGACACGCCGTTGCTCATGGCTTATGATTGCTAGGGGAGAGTCTACCACGCGGCAGGAGAACAAGACATGCGCATCGCGCTCATCGCGGATATTCACGGCAACCTCGTCGCCTTCAACACGATACTGGACGACATCGCGCGCGAAGTGGTAGACCGCATCGTGTGCCTGGGCGATGTGGCCGCTTTCGGGCCACAGCCGGAGGATGTGGTGACGCGGCTGCGCGAGCTAGCTTGCCCAGTGGTGATGGGCGACGCCGATACGACGCTGCTGACGCCGGAGCCGCCCGCGACGAATGAGCTTTTCCGCAACTTACAGGAGATCGACGCCTGGGCGCTGGCGCGGCTCTCGCCCGCCGACCGCGACTACATTGCGGCGTTCCAGCCGACAGTCTCGATCCCGCTTGATGGCGACGCGACGCTGCTCTGCTATCACGGCTCGCCGCAATCGTTCAAAGACCCCATCCGCGCGACGACGAGCGACGACGATCTGGCGCGGATGCTCACAGGCAGCGACGCGCATATTTACGCGGGCGGCCACACGCACATCCAGCTGCTCCGCCGCTTCGGAACAGCGCTGGTGCTGAATCCCGGCAGCGTTGGCCTGGCCTACGACCGCGCGCCCTCGCCCGGCGTCAACGTGCGCAACCCACCCTGGGGCGAGTACGCGATTCTGACCGTTTCAGGGAGCAGCCTCGGCGTTGACCTGCGGCGCGTCCCTTTCGATGTGGCGGCGCTGCTGCACACGGCGCGCGAGAACGGGATGCCGCACGCGGAGTGGTGGTGCGCGGAATGGGACGAGGCGTAGCGAGAGTCGGGGGAGAAGCGCGTGGGAACAATCGAACCTTCTGACCACTTGCCATCACGAATGGTTGAACTTGGGTACCTTCGGCGATCCATCAATGGCGTCGATGTGATAATCCCACCCGTTTGCAATGTGCCAGGTGGCGAATTCTTGATGGGCAGCAACCGCAAGCTGGATCCACAAGCATTTGCCCCGGAAATGCCGCAGCATCACGTTGTGCTTCCCGCATACCAAATCGGTACATTCCAGGTCACTGTAGCTGAATATGCTTGCTTTGTACGCGCAACGAGCCATGTGCTGCCCATCACAGACGGACTGGTGGATTGGAAAAGCCAGTTGGAGCGACTAGACCATCCAGTTGTCTGCGTCACCTGGGAGGACGCGATGGACTATGTAGGGTGGCTGGCCAAGTTAACAAGCGAGCCGTGGCGGCTACCATCGGAGGCTGAGTGGGAGAAGGCGGCACGTTGGGATTCTTCGACCTGCACAGCTCGCGTTTATCCATGGGGCGATGTTTTTGACGAAACACGCTGCAATGTCTCTGTCAGTGCTGGGGTAGACCTAGGGACAACAAACCCAGTCGGAACCTACCTCAGCGGAGTAAGCCCATATGGTGTGCATGACATGACAGGCAACGTCTGGGAATGGACTAGCAGCCTTTACTCACCTTACCCTACTCCAAATTTAATGGAGTGGCTGAAACGCCGCTTCAGCCCAAATCTATACAGCTTTGATAAGGATAAAGTGGCGGATATTTTGGAGAACAATCGTATGTTGCGTGGTGGCTCATTCTTTACTATCCCAAGCAGGGCGCATCCAGCCTTTCGCGCCTTCAGCGGTTGGGTTGGCGAAGCGAGTGATCCAGATATGATCAATCGGAGCGCTGATGCTGGTTTCCGGCTTGCCCGTTCAGTGGCAAGTGAAGAACTGGGTGTGTGACACGGGAGATACGCTCCCCTCTCTCGACATAGCGCCGCTCGCTCACACCCTTGCACTGCCAAAGCTGGCGTGATATACTACTCTGCGCCTGGGGATGTAGCTCAGCTGGGAGAGCGCGTCAATCGCACTGACGAGGTCGAGGGTTCGAATCCCTTCATCTCCACCAAAATACATTGAGCGGAAGCACTGGATTTAATAGTGTTTCCGCTTTTTGTTGGCTTCAGCACATATCTTCTAGCAAACGGTGAAATTGCTGAGGAGGTATGGAAGATGAAGCGCTGCACACAATGCGGAGAGACCAAAGACGAGACCGAATTCTGGCGTGTCAAAAAGGATGGGATTGCTTTGCGTGGTCGCTGCAGAACCTGTTGCAGTAGCGACCCACGCGACCATTCAGACGATGAGAAACCGCAAGGGAAAGTCTGCACAGTCTGCAAGGAGTGGAAACCCCTATCCGCATTTCACAAGCACAAGATTTGCCTGTATGGCGTGGAATCACTGTGCAAGCAATGCAAATTCAGGAAGCGCAAGGAGCGCGACGCCAAATATCCCGACCGCATCAGGAGAATGGACCTGAAAGCGAAATATGGCATGACCATCGAAGACTATCACGCCATGCATGCGAGCCAAAACGGCAAATGCGCCATCTGCGGCACGTCGGAGGAGAAGCTCGTCGTCGACCACAACCATAAGAGCGGCCAGGTGCGCGAGCTGCTGTGCCATCTCTGCAACGCCATGATTGGCTGCGCCCGCGAAGACATCGCCATCCTCACCAGCGCCGTCGCCTATCTGCAACGCGAGCAGCGGGCTGAAGACAAAGGCGCCTAGAAGATTTTCGGCCCGCAACTTCCAGAGAAGGTTGCTTAATTGATTCCCTCGCGTTATAACTTACCTATCAAGGTGTTTTCCACACCGCAAGCCTATGCCTCTATGCCTCAGTACTACAGATTCTCTCGGACAAGTTTGCGTCAAGATTGGTCATCGGCGCGGCGATTCTACGTTCCCAGAGCTGCATTGCCTTACTCATCGCTGGCTGCGGATGACTGCAGATGACTGCAGATGCAGGAGCATTTCCCCCGCGGGCAGGTAGTGGGACGACGGAGAGGAGGGGGAGGAGGAACTCAACGAGGAGTTGAGGGCGCTTCAGCTGCAAAAGCTACATGCTACATGCGGCATGCGTCGTGTGCTGGTGGCATAGGCTCCCCTGTCCTGTCAGCGGAAGAGACCGAGAGCGCTAGAGCAAATGCTCAGCCAGGCAACCCACGCGGAGTTGTGCTGATTAGTGTCCAGGCAATGGTTCTCACCTGCCTGTTACACGAAAGGGCGTACCTTCCATGCGAATTGCGAAGCGAATCTTAGTAACTGCGCTCAGTAGCTTCGTGCTGCTGACCATGCTGGCAGCAACAAGTGCCGTTTTCAATGCGAGCATCGCCCATGCAGCCAGTGGCATCACCGGAACAACGAGAACTATCACCCTGGGTGGAACAGGGTCTCCTCAGGTCGGCTCCTTCACGCCATCTGGCGCTCATGATGTCTCTCAGGACGAGTTTTCCAATGAGTCGGATGACGGGGATGTGGTCACACCCTATCCAGGGATGATCACCAGCCCGAGCACGTCCAAAGGCAGCGCGGGATCGGTGACGAGCGCCCCAAAGGCCAAGTCCAACCCGATCGTCAACGCGAGCTTCGATGGCGTAAACCACTACCAATCGCGCTATACGCGGGGTGGAAACCAGTTCTCGCTTGAGCCGCCCGATCAGGGGCTATGCGCGGGCAATGGGCAAGTCGTCGAGGTTGTCAACGACGCATTCAACGTCTACGACTCGTCGGGCAGCTCGCTGCTCCCCGATAACACGGCCGCCAACATTGTCAGTGGCCTTCCGCGCAACGTGGGTCATACCATCGACCTGAACTCGTTCTTCGGCTATGCCCCATCGATCAACCGCTCGACGGGCGTCCGTGGGCCGGAAGTGACCGATCCTAGCTGCTTGTTCGACGCGGCGACGCAGCGGTTCTTCCTGGTCGCTCTCACACTCGAGCAGTTCCCGGGCGGCGGGTTCACGACGGTGAACCATCTCGATCTGGCCGTCAGCAAGACCGCGAGCGCGACGGGGGGATGGAACATCTACCACATTGACGTTACCAACGATGGTACGAACACAGGTGGCGTCAATCCCGGTCCATATCTGGGCGACTATCCGCACATGGGGGCCGACGCAAACGGCATCTACCTGACCACCAATGCCTACCCCTGGCTCAGCAATGGCTTCAGTGGCGCGCAAGTCTACGCCATGTCCAAGACGGCGCTCGCCGCGGGAGCTAGCGCTGTGACGGTGGTCCACTTCGACACGTCTGGCGCCGTGAATGTACCCAGCGATGCAGGCTCAACACAGCCCGGCTTCACGGTCTGGCCCGCGCAGTCGCCTGGTACCGGCGAGTTTGACTCGGACAACGGTGGCACCGAGTTCTTCATGAGCTCGAATGCGGCTGATGAGGCGCAAATGCCGGTATCCGGTAACGCCGGAACGCGCACGTCGAATCAGATCATCGTCTGGTCGATGACGAACACGGCCTCGCTGAACAGTTCCCCGTCACTTACCCTCAGCAACCAGGTGCTGAGCTCGAACATGTATGCTCGTCCTCCGGCTACCCAGCAGCCAGGAACCGGAACCGCACCGACGAGCGCAGTTCCGCAGGGCTTCTGCCTCAACGACACCACAACCGTGACTATCGCGGGGACCGGCTGCTGGAAGTTGCTGGTAAGTTCAGCCGCACACACTGCATCAGGCCCAGAGACAGTCACAGAAATTGACTCGAACGACACCCGCATGCAGCAGGTGACGTACGCGAACGGCAAGCTGTGGGGCGCGCTCGACACAGCGCTCAACCCGGACGGCGGGGCGCAGCGGGCTGGAATCGCCTACTTCATCGTCAATCCCAACGCGGGCGCAATGGTCAAGCAGGGTTACCTCGGCGCGGCCGGTCATGACTTTACGTACCCGGCGATTGGGGTGACGGCAAGCGGGCGTGGCGTGATGGCGTTCACGGACACTGGCGACACCACGTTCCCGAGCGCCGCGTACGCGGCCATTGATGCGCAAGTCGGCGTTAGCGCGTGGAACGACATCGCGCTAGGCGCTGCGGCGGATGATGGGTTCTCTGGGTACAAGGCGCAGAACTTCCCCAACCCGAAACGCCCGCGATGGGGTGACTATGGCGCGGCTGCTGTGGTCGGCAACTCGGTCTGGATCGCCAGCGAGTACATCGCCCATTCGTGCGATTACACCACCTGGGGCGGACCGTTCTTCGTGGGCGGTAGCGGCGACAACCTGCTGGGGTCGTGCGCGAGCACTCTCGGCGGAGTCGGCACGCGCACTGTGCTAGCCAACTGGGCTACCCGCATTAGCATGCTGACCCCATAACCAGAGCGTCACCACCTCAACTGAATAGGCTGTTGAGGGCCGGACTCCCCTTGGGGAGTCCGGTTCTTTCTATTACTTAATTCTACGGGTGTTTGCCTGCGGGTTCCCAGCCGCAGATCAAGCAGACGTGCGCGACCGTCAGAGAAAGTGAGAGGGCAAGTGAGACGCTATCTCTAACTCATCGTGAACTCGGCGGAGTGTACGATGCCGCTTGGGCCACCAGTTTCCCCGTTGCCGCCTGTGTAGCTCAGCGTCACCCGGTAGGTCGCTGGTGTGTTCGGGATGCCGATCTTCACCTCGGTAACACTCGCCTTCGCAAGCTCGACCATGAGCGTTGGGGTCTGAAGGCGGCACGGTTCCACGGGCTGCCAGCTACCGTTCACCTGCTGCTCCAGGGCTACGATGGAACAGCCGCTTTTATGGTCGGTCGTGGAAATGTTCTGCGCCAAGCCATTGGTGACTGTCACCAGGGCGAGTTCGCCAGCGCGGTAGTGCGTCTTGTCCAGGCTGATGGTGACCGCGCCTCGGACGGGCGCGACCGTGAGTGCGACGCCCGCAGTGGCGCTTGGGATCGGCGTAAGGCTGATGGATTGCGTGGACGCCGCTGTAGTACCCGGCTGGGCGGTCGTCGCTGAGACGCCACAGGCGCTGAGTGCAAGTCCAAGAGCCACCAGCAAGGCAAGCGGCGCCAATACCAGCATGCCGTTGCGGGTTCTCGCAGCGCACCGTGGAAGACGAGTATTGGACATTTCCAGGTCCTTCTTTGGCCCGTGAACTCTATGGGTCACTTACATACACACGTCGCCTCATCGTACAGGGATAACGCGCAGAAGGGAAAGCTGGTTCCGACAGCAAGATAATCTGTCTCTTTACCTGCATGCAACATCTGCACGCAACATCTGCATGCATCATCTGCACGCAACGCGTTCAGCGCTCGCCTGCCACATCTTTCACACTGCGGTGCAAGCAAGTCTTACCGGGGTATATCGTGAGCTGCTCGACCTGTTTACTCACACATCTCAGTGTGCTACGTGGAGAGAAAGTCTGCATAATACGTGGGAAATTTTTCCTCACAAGAAAGAGCCGCAGAGTAACAGCATCCGCAGGAGCAGCATCCAAGCATTGAGGCAGCTTCCACAAGGAGAACGGAAAGCCCGCACGCAGCACGTCACCAAGTGAAGGGCCAATGGAGCCGTGGAAAATTCGCCTGGGCCGACGAAGAAGGGATTGCTGCGCTCCGCACCGCCAGGAGGTAGTTCGCACACAGTGGACGCTAAGGGAGCGGGCGGTAAGAGCGGAAAATCAGCTACTTCCTTCCACTTTAATTTTACAGCGCAGAGGAGGCCTTGCGGCAAGCCCTGAGTCGTGTCGTATACTCGCTGGCCGGGACTCGGAATAGAGCATCCACCGCGACGTTCTTGAGGCGACACGTTTGAGACAATGCACGAAGGAGGGAGCGCATGGGCCGCTATGTATTGGGCTTCCAGGAGATCGACCAGACACAGGTCGCCATCGTTGGCGGCAAGGGCGCGCATCTCGGCGCACTATCGCGGATCGAGGGCGTCCGCGTGCCGGATGGCTTTTGCGTGACGACCGACGCCTTCCAGCGGATCATGGCGGAAGCGCCGTTGCTTGACGGTCTGCTCGACCAACTGACGCGCCTGAATCCCGACGACCGAGTGGCGATTAGCGCGCTCAGCGCCGAGATTCGCCAGACCATCGAAGAGGTTGCCATCCCCGGCGATCTGGCGGCGGCGATCACCCACCCGCTCGCCCAACTTGGCGAGCAGGCTGCCTATGCTGTTCGATCCAGCGCTACAGCGGAGGACTTGCCGACCGCCTCCTTCGCGGGCCAGCAGGATACCTACCTGAACGTCGTGAGGGCAGCGGCGGCAATTCTCCAGCATATCAGCCGGTGCTGGGCCTCGCTCTTCACCGATCGAGCCGTAACCTACCGTCTGCGGAACGGCCTGGATTCGCGGCAGATCCGCATGGCCGTGGTTGTGCAGCGGATGGTCTTCCCGCAGGTGTCTGGCATCCTCTTCACCGCCGACCCCGTCACCGGCAACCGGAAGGTCACCTCCGTGGAGGCCAGCTTTGGCCTCGGAGAAGCCCTGGTCTCCGGCCTGGTGAACGCGGATGTCTACAAGGTGCGTGATGGTCAAGTCATCACCAGGGCTGTCGCCGCCAAGCAGCTTGCCATTTACGCCTCCCCAGCAGGCGGGACGCAGACGCAGGCAATCGAGCCTGAGCGGCAGGAGCAACCAGCCCTGACGGATGCGCAGGTCTTGCGGCTCGCCCAGCTTGGCCGACGGATCGAGGCGCACTTCGGCTCTCCCCAGGATATCGAATGGTGCCTGGCCGACGATGACTTCCAGGTTGTCCAGAGCCGGCCGATCACCACACTGTTCCCCATCCCCGAGGTCGGCGACCGAGAGAACCATGTCTACATCTCCGTCGGCCATCAGCAGATGATGACCGACGCCATGAAGCCTCTAGGCATCTCCGTGTGGCAGTTGACGGCGGGCCGGCCTATGTATGAGGCTGGCGGGAGGCTGTTCGTCGATGTCGCGCGGGGCCTGGCGTCGCCAGCGAGCCGTGCGAGCCTCCTGGAGGTCATAGGGAAAGGCGATCCGCTGATCGGGGACGCGCTGCGGACCATCCTCGAACGCGGCGACTTCATTCAGTCGCTCCCGGAGGAAACGCCAGGTGCGCCGCCAGTTGGCGCCCCGCCTGCCTCAATCGAGACTGATCCGGCCATCGTCGTAGATCTGATCGAGCGTAGCCAGGCCTCCATCGCCGCTTTGAAGCGCGACATTCAGGCACAGTCTGGACCGGCGCTGCTCGACTTCATCCTGGGGGATATCCAGGAGTTGAGGCGGATCTTGTTCGATCCACGGAGTCATCGGGTGTTCATGTCGGCGATGGAGGCTAGCTGGTGGCTCAACGACCACATGTGGGAGTGGCTAGGCGAGAAGAACGTGGCTGACATACTCACGCAGTCCGTCCCCAATAATGTCACGTCGGAGATGGGGCTGGCGCTGCTGGATGTCGCGGACGCGATCCGTCCGCATCCCGATGTGGTGGCCTTTCTGCGAGACGGCAAGGACGAGGGCTTCCTGGACGAACTGCCCCGGCTCGCGGGCGGGCGGGAAGCGCGAGACGCCATCCAGGCATGGCTCGACAAGTATGGCATGCGCTGCGTCGGCGAGATCGACATCACCAGGCCGCGCTGGAGCGAGCGCCCCACCACGCTCGTACCCATGATCCTCAGCAACATCAGGAACTTCGAGCCGGGCGCCGCCCAAAGGCTCTTCGAGCAAGGGCTACGGGAAGCCCAGATGAAGGAACAGGAGATCCTGGAGCGGTTGCGGGCCTTGCCGGATGGGGAGCGGAAGGCCGAGGAGGTCAAGCGGATGATCGACCAGGTCCGCACCTTCATCGGCTACCGGGAGTATCCGAAGTACGGCATGATCAGCCGCTACTTCGTCTACAAGCGGGCATTGCTGGAGGAAGCCGAGCGCCTCGTGCAAGCCCATGCGCTACGTGAGCAGGAAGACATCTTCTACCTCACGCTCCAGGAGCTTCACGATGTCGTGCGCGCACATCAGGTGGATGACCAGCTCATCCGCCAGCGCAAAGACGCGTTCAGATCGTATCAAGCGCTCACGCCGCCCCGGGTGATGACATCGGATGGCGAGGTTGTGACCGGGTCGTACCGGCGCGAGGATATTCCGGCTGGCGCGCTGGTCGGCTTACCGGTCTCCTCCGGGACCGTCGAGGGGCGAGCCCGCGTCATCCTGGACATGGCGGAGGCGGACCTCGAACCGGGCGACATCCTGGTCACCACCTCCACGGACCCCAGTTGGACGCCGCTGTTCGTCGCGATCAAGGGGCTGGTGACGGAGGTGGGCGGCCTGATGACCCATGGCGCGGTGATCGCGCGGGAGTACGGCGTTGCGGCCGTCGTAGGGGTGGAGCATGCGACCAAGCTAATCCGTGATGGGCAGCGGATCCGCGTACACGGAACGGACGGATATGTCGAAATCCTACCCTAGCGGGCGGGAGTGGCGTCTTGAAGCGGCGAGTATTCAGAGCGTTCGCATGCTATCCTGAAGGCTCGCCGTGGAATGCGCGGCATAGTTCAAGCGGCCATTTGGGCCACTCGTGGCTCCGCATCTCTCTCTACTGATGGGCTACAAATCCGCTGTTTAAGCGGTCTTGTGCTCCATTTGACGTTTGACACACTTCCCGACCCGTGTTACATTATCCTATGGCGTGCCAGGTAGCCATTCGCTGCGGGCGCGCCCGCAGCGAGCGCGTGTCAGACGGTGGGAGGCCCGTGTATGCCTGAAGTCGTACCCGTTCTGATCCTGATGGGACTGGCGTTTGTCTTCGCGGTTCTGGTGATTCTCGTCACCTTCATCCTCGGCCCGAAAAATCCAACCCCTGAAAAACTGGCTCCCTACGAGTCTGGCATTCAGGAGGTCGAGGCGCCGCGCTCGCGTTTCCCAGTCAAATACCTCACCACCGGCATGCTGTTCATCATCTTCGATGTCGAGGCCGCGTCGATCATCCCGCTGGCCATCCTCATGCGCCAGCTCAAGGTGCTGGGGCTGGTCGAGCTAATCGTCTTCGCGGTGATTCTCATCATTCCATTCTTCTACGTCTGGCGCAAAGGGGCCTTCCAATGGGAATAGACGAGCAGAAGACATCCGAGCGCGTCAATCCCTGGGCGCCCGTACAATACGTCTCGAATACGCAGACGCCGCGACTACCGCGCAACGTCGAGCCTGCCGATGGCGGCAACATCCTGCTAACCTCCGTCAACAAGTTGATCGACTGGGGGCGCAGCAACTCGCTCTGGCCCGCGACCTTTGGCCTGGCCTGTTGCGCGATTGAGATGATGTCGGCCAGCGCGTCACGATGGGATATCTCGCGGTTCGGCGCCGAGGTCTTTCGCGCCAGCCCGCGCCAGGCCGATCTGATGATCGTCGCCGGGCGGCTCTCGGTCAAAATGGCGCCCGTGCTGCGACACATCTACGACCAGATGCCCGACCCCAAATGGGTGATCGCGATGGGCGCCTGCGCCTCGTGTGGCGGCGTCTTCAACAACTACGCCATCATCCAGGGCGTGGATAAAGTCGTGCCGGTGGATGTCTACGTGCCGGGCTGCCCGCCCACGCCGGAGATGCTGCTCCATGGGCTGAATCTCCTCCAGGAGAAGATTCGCCAGCGCATTCCCACCCCACCCGACCCGCTGAAGGTTGCTGGCGTCACCTATATCGGCAGCGAGGACTAAGACGATGGCTGACGAACAGCGCATGGGCGCGCCAGAACTGGCGACACCATCGAATCCGCTGGCTGCGACAACCGTCGCCTTCCTGCGCGAGCGGTTTGCCGACGCTGTGCTGGACGCCACCGAGTACCGTGGCGAGACGACCGTCACCGTCCACCCGGAGCGTATCGCCGAGGTCTGCCGGGCGCTCCGCGACGCTCCGCAACTCGCCTATAATTACATTGCCGACATCACCGCCGTCGACTGGCTCGAACGCGACCCACGCTACGACGTTGTCTACCATCTGCTCTCGCTGGCGACCTATGGCGTCGTCCGGTTGAAGGCGCAGGTCGGCGACGAAGACACTCCCGACCCGGAGCTACCCACCGTCACGACGGTCTGGCCAGGCGCGGACTGGTTCGAGCGCGAGATCTACGACCTGTTCGGCATTCGCTTCGCTGGGCATCCCAACCAGACGCGCATTCTGATGCCAGAGGACTGGGTGGGCCACCCATTGCGCAAGGACTACCCGCTGACGGGCATCCATCTGCCAGAGCCGCACTGGGGCGGCCAGGTGCTGCTGGATGAGTCACTGCCGGCGGGCATGGGGCGACAGACATTGCGCACGAACGACCGCACCGCCGTGCCACGCTCTGACAACCTGACGCCAGATGCGCATGAGGACGGGACACCCGACGCGCCCAACGATACACACGCGAACGACGATGCTCGCTGAGATTCGAGGAACACCATGCAGCTAGAGGAACCAAGAGCGCTTCAGGTGGACGAGAGCGAGCAACTCGACGAGAGTACACGCCGCGACACGATGACCATCAATATGGGTCCACAGCACCCCTCGACGCATGGCGTGCTCCGGCTCGTGCTCACGCTGGACGGCGAGACGATTCTCAAGGCGCGGCCAGACATCGGCTATCTGCACACCGGTATCGAGAAGACCGCCGAAGGCAAGAGCTACTTCAAGTCGCTGGTCGTCACCGACCGGATGGACTATCTGGCGCCGCTCTGCAACAACCTCGGCTACTCGCTCGCCGTCGAAAAGCTGCTGGGCATCGACGTGCCAGAGAAGGCGCGATTCGCGCGGGTGGCGCTGGCCGAGCTACAGCGCATCGCCAGCCACCTCGTCTGGCTCGGCTCCAGCGCGCTCGACCTGGGCGCGCAGAGCGTCTTCCTCTACTGCTTCCGCGAGCGCGAGTTGATTCTCGATATCTTCGAGGCGTGCTCGGGCGTGCGTATGATGACCAGCTACATCATGCCCGGCGGCCTTCAGGCCGACCTACCGCCCAATTTTGAGAAGCTGGTGCGTGACTTCCTTAAGATTTTCCCGAAGCGGCTACGCGAATATCACGACCTACTGACCAACAACCGCCTCTGGATCGACCGCACGCGCGGCATCTGCCTGCTGCCCGCCGATCAGGCAATCGCGCTGGGGTGCAGCGGCCCGACGTTGCGCGGCAGCGGCGTCGCCTATGACGTGCGCAAAGTCTTCCCCTATAGCGGCTACGAGCGGTTCGCCTTCGATGTGCCGGTCGGCGAGAACGGCGATGTCTACGACCGCTATCTCGTCCGCATGCTAGAGATGCGCGAGAGCCTGAAGATCATCCAGCAGGCGATGGATGGGATGCCTGAGGGGCGCTGGCAAGTGGACGATCCCAAGATCGTCGCGCCGCAGAAGTACGAGGTCTCCTCGAATATGGAGGCGCTGATCCATCACTTCAAGCTCTACACCGAGGGCTATCGCCCGCCCGCTGGTGAGGTCTACGTGCGCACCGAATCGCCCAAGGGCGAGCTTGGCTTCTACATGGTCAGCGATGGCAGCGCGAAGCCCTATCGCATGCACGTGCGCGCGCCATCGTTCGCCAATCTGCAGGCGCTGCCGCTGATGATCGAAGGCTACCTCATCTCCGACGTGGTGGCGGCTATCGGCAGCATCGACATCGTGCTGGGGGAGGTTGACCGCTGATGACCAGCGATGAGCTACAGACGCGACTGCGCGAGATCGTCGCGCGTTACCCCTCGGCGCGCTCGGCCATGCTGCCCTGCCTGCATCTGGTGCAGGAGGAGACCGGCTACGTCACGCCCGACGGCATCCAGGCGGTGGCCGATGCCATCGGCGTCAAGGCCGACGAGGTCGAGTCGGTCGTCACGTTTTACTCTATGTATACCCAGGAGCCAAAAGGGCGTTACGTCATCAAGGTCTGCACCAGCATCTCCTGCTATCTGCGCGGCTGTGATGACGTGATGGCCTACCTGGAGGAGCGGCTGGGCATCCACAAGGGCGAGACGACCAGCGATGGCCGCTTCACCCTGGAGTCCGCCGAGTGCCTGGCGGCCTGCGGCATGGCGCCTGTGGTGCAGGTGAATGGCCGCTTCGTCGAGAATGTGACCGACTCCGATGCCAGCGCGCTGATTGGATATCTGGAGAACGGTGGCGCGGTCGAAGAGATTGCCAGCCCGTGGCGTCCCATCAGCGATGGCCGCGGCATGGCGACGGTCACCGCCATCGGCGCGATAGACGCGCCAACGTCACCACTCGATCCGGCGCATGATGGCCATGCGCGCAAAGATAAAGATCATGCGTATAAAGCGCACCAGAACGGGGCGGAGACAGAATGACGGACACACCAGGCACACCGCCCACCAATCCAACTAACGACGCGCTGCCCCTGGGGCCGACGCCCCGCTTCGTCACGCGCGTGTTCGACGTGCCGGGCGTTGACCGCATCGCGGTCTATCGCGCCAACGGCGGCTATGAGGCGCTCGCCAAGGCGTTCGAGCAGTTCCAGCCGGACGCGCTGCTGGACGAGGTGAAGCGGTCGGGCCTGCGCGGACGCGGGGGCGCTGGCTTCGCCACGGGCATGAAGTGGGGCTTCCTGCCCGCGAACAACCCCAAGCCGCGCTACCTCTGCGTCAACGCCGACGAGAGCGAGCCAGGCACCTTCAAAGACCGCATGATTATGGAGGTTTGCCCGCATCTGCTGGTCGAGGGGACGATCATCTCGTCGTACGCCACCAACGTCCACCACGCCTTTATCTACATTCGTGGCGAGCTGCCCCTCGCGGAAGAGCGGATGTCGCGGGCGGTGCGGGAGGCGTATGACGCCGGGCTGCTGGGTAAGAACATCCTTGGCAGTGGCTTCGATCTCGATATCACCGTGCATCGCGGCGCGGGCGCGTATATCTGCGGCGAGGAGAGCGCGCTACTCGAATCGCTGGAGGGCAAGCGCGGCTATCCACGGCTGAAGCCGCCCTTTCCGGCGGTTGTCGGCCTCTATAGCAGCCCGACGGTCATCAATAACGTCGAGACGATTGCGACGGTCCCAGCGGTGGTCGAGCACGGTGCCGATGTCTACGCCGCGTACGGAACCGAGAGAAGCAAGGGTACGCGCATCTACTGCCTCAGCGGGCATGTGGAGCGGCCCGGCAACTATGAGCTGCCGCTGGGCATACCGCTGCGGACGCTGATCGAAGACTATGGCGGTGGGGTGCGCGGCGGGCGGCAGATCAAGGCGATCATCCCCGGCGGCTCGTCCACGCCGTTCCTGATGCCATCGCAGCTCGATACGCCGCTGGACTACGAATCGGTCGCGGCGGCGGGCTCGATGCTCGGCTCCGGTGGCGTGGTGGTGCTGGACGACCAAACGTGCATCGTCGGCGCGGTGCTGCGGATGTCGGAGTTCTACCGCGACGAGTCTTGCGGCAAATGCACGCCGTGCCGCGAGGGGACATTCTGGCTGGTGCAGCTGCTGGAACGTCTGGAAGAGGGACACGGCAAAGAGAGCGATATTCCGCTGCTGGCCGATATCTGCGACAACATGCTAGGCCGCTGCTTCTGCCCGCTGGGCGATGCCGCGACGATGTCTATCACCAGCAGTATCAAACTGTTCTACGACGAATACCTTCACCACATCACGGCGCGTGGCTGCCTGGTTGGGCCGCGGGCGCGTGGAGTGGCCGTCGCGGCGCATGCGTGAGCGACGTATAGCAGGCGTATAGCGGGCGTGTAGCAAGTGGGAAGAAAACAGGTCATGGGTGAGCAACAAGAGCTAGTCACGATCACGATAGATGGGCGCGAGATTAGTGTTCCCAAGGGGACGCTGATCTGGGAGGCCGCCCGCAGGCTCGGCATCGAGATTCCCATCTACTGCTACCATCCCAAGATGGACCCGCTGGGCGCATGCCGCATGTGCTTTGTCGAGGTCAAGGGGATGCCCAAGCCCATGACCGCCTGCACGACGACTGTGATGGCGCCCAGCAAGCCCGGCGATCCCAATATGGCCGTCCTCACCGACTCGCCGATGGTGAAGAAGAGCCGCCAGGGTACGCTGGAGTTCCTGCTCATCAACCATCCGCTCGACTGCCCCATCTGTGACAAGGGCGGCGAGTGCGACCTACAAGACTTCACGCTGCGCCACGGCCCTGGCGCGAGCCGCTTCGATCTGAGCAAGCGCCATTTCCCCAAGCCAGTGCCGGTAAGCGAGAGCATCCTGCTCGACCGCGAGCGCTGCATCTCCTGCCAGCGCTGCGTCCGCTTCTGCCAGGATGTCGCGATGGAAAACGGCCTGGTCATGCTGGAGCGCGGCTTCAAGACGGAGGTCGGCGTCGAGGCGGATGCGCCGTTCGACTCGATCTTCTCCGGCAATGTGGTTGAGATGTGTCCGGTTGGCGCGCTGACGGCCAAAAGCTTCCGCTTCGTGACGCGCCCATGGGAGCTGACGCGCACGCCGAGTGTCTGCGGCCACTGTTCGGTTGGCTGCAATGTGCTGGTGGATGTGCGGGTGAACAAGCTCACCCGCCAGTACAGCCGCACCAACGACGCCATTGACGAGGGCTTCCTCTGCGACCGAGGCCGCTGGAATGTGGCAATCGTGAACAGCCCAGACCGGCTGCGCACGCCAATGATCCACAAGCATGGACGACTCCAGCCAGCCAGCTGGGATGACGCCCTGAGGACGATCTCGGTCCGGCTGCACGACATCATCAAGCAGCATGGGGCGGACGCCATCGGCGGCATCGGCTCAACCCACACCACCAATGAAGAGGCGTACCTCTTCCAGAAGCTGCTACGCGCCGGGATCGGCACGAACAACGTTGACCACTTCCACGGGCGCTTCCCCGCCGTGGGACGCAACGGGCTGCCCTGGGTCTGGACCGATTCTATCGCCGGGCTGGAGAAGGCCAGCGTGATCGTCCTGCTGGGGACCGACACCTACCAGCGCCAGCCGATTATCGACCTGCGCATCCGCCGCGCCATTCGCAAGGGGACACACGTCTACGTCGTCACGCCAGAACCAACACGGCTCGACCGGCTGGCGGCGGACACGATCCGCTACACCGCCGGGCAGACCGGGACGGTGGCGCGCGCGCTGCTCAGCACCATTGTGCGCGAGCAATTGACCCGAGGCGACTTCGCTACCAGGCGGGCGGACAGCGTCGCATCGCTCCGACAATCACTGGGTGACGCACAGGCGCTGGCGCGGACGGCGGGCGCCAATGACAACGCGCTACGGGCGCTGGCGCGCGAGATTGCGCAGGCCAGCGGCGCGGTGCTGCTCTACGATGAGATGGCGACCCGCGAGCCGACCGGCGCGACGCTGCCGCAGGATGTGTTGCAACTGGCGCTCCTCACTGATAACTTCGGGCGTCCCGGCGCTGGCGCAGGTCCATTGATGGAGGACAGCAACTCGCTCGGCGCGCGCGATATGGGCGTCTTGCCCGACCAGCTTCCCGGCTATCTGCCGCTCGCGGACGGCGCGACGCTGGCACAGGTATGGGGGACGAAACTGCCCACAGCAGCCGGGAAGGACTATGATGCGATGCTCGACGGGGGGGTTCGCGCGTTATATGTGATGGGGGCTGATCCCGCGCGCCACGCCACACCGGAGCAACTGGCCCGGCTCGAAGCGCTCGATTTCCTGGTCGTGCAGGACCTTTGCCTGACGGAGACGGCGAAACGCGCCTCGGTGGTGCTGCCAGCGGTCGCCTACACCGAGAAGGATGGCACGTTCACCAACACGGAACGGGCCGTGCAGGTGGTGCGCCGCGCGATGGATGAGCTGCCGGGGGCGCTGCCCGACTGGCAGATTCTCGGCGGCCTCGCCAACGCATTCGGCCTGAACTGGCATTATGGCTCGCCGGTCGAGATTCTGGCGGAGATCAGGCGCACCGTGCCGCTCTACGCGGGCGTCTCGCGCCGTGGTCTGGGGAAGGAAGGCGCGCGCTGGCCGTTCAGCGTCGGCGAGAACGGCGCGAATGGCAAGCCGACACTGGTGGGCAGTTCTCATCTGACCTGGGATATGGTCGAGCACGGGGTTTCTGGCAGCGCTGGAGGCGATGAACCCGCGCCGTCGCGAACGCAGGGGGAGCGAAGCTGATGTCTGATGTTGCGTGGGCCGTCGTCGCGGCGGTCGTCAAAAGCATTATCGCCATCGTGCTGCTGCTGACCGCGTTCGCCTATATGACGCTGATCGAGCGGCGGGTGATCGCGCGCTTCCAGCGGCGGGTGGGGCCGAATCGCGCGGGTCCGCTGGGCGTCTTCCAGCCCGTCGCCGACGCGCTTAAGATGGCGTTCAAAGAACAGTTCATGCCCGCGCGGGCCGTCCGGTTCACGTTCCTGCTGGCCCCAGCGCTGGCCGTCTTCATCGCGCTCTCAGCCTTCGCGGTCATCCCGCTGGGCGACCGCACCACCTGGGGAACAACGCCCATTGCGCTGGCCTGGGCGCCGTTCATCAGCGATATCAACGTCGGTATTCTCTATATCCTCGCCATCTCGTCGCTGGCCGTCTATGGCATCGTGCTGGCGGGGTGGTCATCGGGCAACCACTATTCACTGCTCGGCGCGCTCCGCTCGGCGGCGCAGATGGTCTCCTACGAGGTCAGCATCGGCCTCTCGATTGCGGGCGTGCTGATGTTCGCTGGTACCCTGAATATGGTGGATATCGTCCACGCGCAGGTGCATCAGGGCATTTGGTTCATCCTGGCGCAGCCGCTCGGCTTCATCCTCTACGGCATCGCGGCGGTGGCGGAGGTCAACCGCGCTCCCTTTGATCTGCCCGAGGCGGAGCAGGAGCTAGTCGCGGGCTATCTGACGGAGTTCAGCGGCCTGCGCTGGAGCCTCTTCCAGATGGCCGAATACATCAACATGATTACCACCAGCTCGGTGCTGGCGACGCTCTTCCTGGGCGGGTGGACGCTCGGCGCGCTCAGCGGCATTCGCGGCGCGCCCTTCATCTGGTACGGCATCAAGGTGGCGTTCTTCCTGTTCATTTTCATCTGGCTGCGCGCGACACTGCCCCGCATTCGCTACGATCAGTTGATGCGGTTTGGCTGGCAGGTCTTGCTGCCGCTCTCGGTGCTCAACGCGCTCGTCACCGCCGTGGTGATTGCCTTCGACCTGCCGTGGTGGGTCAGCGGGCTGGCTGGGCTGTTTATCCTGCTGATCGCCAGCGCCATCTATTACCTGCGGTTGCGGGCGCGACGCCGAACAACGCCCACCGCGCCCGCGACGGCGGACCTCGATCTGGTGATGCCGTCCAGCGTGCGCATGGCGACCATCGATCCATCACGGCCGCCCGTCATGCCCGCGAACACGACCGAGGTCGCGGAGGTGGATACCACCGTCGCCACACCATGAACGCCGCGATCTGGCAGGACTGGCTGAAGGCTGGGAACTCAAGTAGATAGCGATAGATAGCGAGAATACCCATGGGCATGGAAATCATCAAGGGGTTGGCGACGACGCTCAAGGAGTTGGGCAAGAAGCCAACCACCGTCTCCTATCCTGAGGAGAAGCGCGACCTCCCGCCGCGTTTCCGTGGGCGGCATGTGCTGCACCGCTACGAGAACGGACTGGAACGCTGTGTCGGCTGCTATCTCTGCGCGGGGGCATGCCCGGCGGACGCGATCTACATCGAGGCAGAGGAGAACACCGACGAGCATCGGGTCTCGCCCGGCGAGCGCTACGCTCGCGTCTTCGATATCAATCTGCTGCGCTGCATCTTCTGCGGCTACTGCCAGCAGGCCTGCCCAACCGGCGCTATCACGCTCGAAAACATCTACGAGCTATCCTCGCTGCGCCCAGATGATCTGGTCTACCATAAAGAGCAACTGCTCGAACCGGAAGGGACCTCGACGCGCGGCGCCATCCTGGATTGGTCGCCGGAACCGCCGGAGGAGACGACGACGCCGATTCCCAGCCGCCAGGGCTTCTTCGATGGGCTTGAGGCGACGGCGACTGCCGTGGGCCAGGCCAATCTGCCCGCCGAGCAGCACATCTTGCTCGACGCCGAAACCGAACCGGCGACGCAGCCCACCATCGTTCCTTCAGCCGACGAGTCCTTCACGCCGGAGGAGCCTGAGTCAGAGAGGGAGGACTGAGCGCATATGACCGCACAAGTCATCGCCTTCTTCGTGCTGGCCACCGTTGCCGTGGCCTCGGCGCTGGGCGTCATCTCGTTCCGCAACCCAATCTATAGCATGCTCAGCCTGATTCTGAATCTGGTGAGCCTGGCCTTCTTCTTCCTGATGCTCGAAGCGATCTTCATTGCCACGATTCAGATTCTCATCTATGCCGGGGCGGTAATGGTGCTCTTCCTTTTCGTCGTGACGATGCTCACGCCCGAGGGCGGTGGCATCAGCGGGCCGGATCGGCTGCGCTGGCAGTGGGGCGCGGGCGTGGGTCTGGGCATCATTCTGGCGGGCGGGCTGATTATTGCGCTGCTCAACGGTTCGCTGGCCGCGGACGCCAAAGTGGCTGGCCTCAACGGACTGTCGGAGGCGGTGGCGCGCTTCGGCAACACCGAGGCGTTCGGTCAGGCGCTCTTCCATGGCTTCACGTTTCCCTTCGAGGTCACGGGCGTGCTGCTGGTGATCGCGGTGCTGGGCGCGGTGGTGATGAGCCGCCGCTTCGTGCGCGAGTAGCAAATAGGGGGAGCGTACCATGCCAGTTACCGCATATCTCATCGTCAGCGCGCTACTCTTCACCATCGGCGCGATGGGCGTGCTGGTGCGCCGCAACCCGCTGGTGATGTTCATGTCCATCGAGCTGATGCTCAATGCCGTCAACCTCTCGTTCATGGCGTTCGCGCACTTCCTGAACTCGGTAGACGGCTGGATGTTCGTCTTCCTGGTGCTGGTGGTAGCCGCCGCCGAGGTGGTGGTGGGCCTGGCGATCATCGTCTCGATCTTCCGCACACGCCACGAAATCGACGTGGACGAGCTCAATATGCTGAAGGGCTAGTATGCTGAATTTGACGCCGTACATCCTGCTCCTGCCGCTGGCGGGCTTCGTCGCGCTCGGACTCTTCGGGCGCGCCCTGCCGCGTATGGCCATCTCGCTGATTGGCTGCGGGGTGGTGCTGGTGGCGTTCGCGCTGGCCGTCGCCGACTTCATTGCGATGCTCGGCCTCGCGCCCGATGCGCGCTTCGCCACCGTCCAGCCGTGGACGTGGGTTATATCCGGCAGCCTGAAGATTCCATTTGGCCTGCTCTCCGACCCGCTCTCGGCGGTGATGCTGCTGATCGTGACAGGCGTCGGCTTCCTCATCCACGTCTACTCCATCGGCTACATGGCGGACGACCCCGGCTACTGGCGCTTCTTCTCCTTCCTCAACCTCTTTATCTTCACGATGGCCCTGCTGGTCGCGGCGGATAATTTCCTGATGCTGCTCGTCGGCTGGGGCGGTGTCGGCCTGGCGTCGTTCCTGCTGATCGGCTTCTGGTATACGCGCCCCTCGGCGGTGGCCGCCGCGCGCAAAGCCTTCGTCGTCAACGTCATCGGCGACTTCGGCCTGCTCCTTGCCATCTT
>DASUHD010000079.1:0-106013 GCA_036273675.1 Ktedonobacterales bacterium
ATGAGATAGATAAACCGACACGACGCCAACGATCAGCCATACTACGGCTGAGTTTTTCGGATACAACGCTCTACTCTGCCGCACACCGCTCCTCATGCATTAAATCCGTGCACAGTACTGTGCAGTGTTCGGCACATTTTAGCATGCCAATCCGCCAGCGGCAACGGCACGGGGAATGATGCGGTATAAGCCCGTAGCCAGCAGTGGTAGCCCTGAACTTAGGGCGAGTTGGGTGTGACGTGATTGTGACACAATATCGTAATAGGATATACTAAGTAGTACGGCGCAGATGGCGCGGAAACTCGTATGCGCCATAACGCGCGACGACAATTACTGAAAAGGGATTACTTTTGGAGGCTGTATGCTGCGCGTGTGTTCGCTGAGAGGAATCGCTGCCATATCAATCCTGTGGCGCGAGAAAAGTGAGGAATCTCGGCAAGTTGCCTTTTTTTCGGAGTCGCGTGCTCTCCGAGCTATCATCGCATCTGTTACGACCTCGGCATGTTGCCGTCCCATCATGATCGCCGCAAGAATCACGTATTACCCCATCAACAGCGTGCATTCCGCACGCACTTCTTCTCCGCGCAACCTGGGGAAATGCAATTCGATTTGGCAACCAGGAGGCGCGAAATGAATTCTTTGTTCCTACGACTATCTGGGCGCTCCCCAAAAGCAGAGACCAACGAACAGCGGCTCGGCGACTTCACGACCACGCCACGAGTGATCATCTTGTGCGCGCTGGCTATCGCAATCGGCCTGCTGGGAGCGGTTGTGGCGCTGGTGCTGCTCAGGCTCATCGCTCTCTTCACCAACCTCTTCTTTTACCAGCGCTGGGATACTACGCTGGTCTCACCGGTAGGCAATCAACTCGGTATTCTCGTCGTCCTCGTGCCAGTCATCGGCGCCCTCATCGTTGGCTTCATGGCGCGCTATGGCTCGGAGCGCATCCGCGGACACGGCATTCCTGAAGCGATTGAGGCCATTCTCATCAATGGCAGCAAGATCCAGCCGCGCGTCGCCATCCTGAAGCCGCTGTCCTCGGCAATCTCCATTGGCTCAGGCGGTCCATTTGGCGCCGAAGGACCGATCATCATGACGGGCGGCGCGTTTGGTTCGCTGATTGCGCAGTTTCTACGACTCACCGGCGCCGAGCGCAAAACGCTTCTCGTGGCGGGCGCCGCCGCTGGCATGTCGGCGACCTTCGCCGCGCCTATCGCGTCCACACTGCTCGCGGTTGAATTGCTGCTGTTCGAGTGGAAGCCGCGGAGCCTCATTCCCGTGGCTCTCGCTGCCGTGACAGCTGACGCCGCCCGCTACTATCTCATCGGCGCTGGGCCACTTTTCCCAACGCCCGCGCATGTCGCGTTCATTGGCGTCGGCGGTCTGATGGGCTGTGTGCTCGTCGGGGTGCTGGCAGGGGCGCTATCAGCGTTGCTAACTCTGGCTGTCTATGCCGCCGAAGACGCATTTCGGCTGCTGCCAATCCACTGGATGTGGTGGCCAGCCATTGGCGGAGTTGTGATTGGCCTCGGTGGACTCATCTTCCCGCAGGCGCTTGGCGTCGGCTATTCCACCATCAATGCGCTGCTTCGGGGGAATGTCGCGGTAGGAACCATTCTAGGCATATTGATCGTGAAGTCGATCATCTGGTCGGTCTCACTCGGTTCTGGCACCTCTGGAGGTGTTCTGGCGCCATTGCTGATGATGGGCGGCGCGCTTGGCGGTATCCTTGCGCTCATTCTGCCATTCGAGGGTACCGGCTTCTGGGAGTTGATCGCAATGGCCGCCATTCTCGGCGGCACGATGCGCTCGCCATTTACTGGAGTCATTTTTACACTCGAGCTGACGCACGACGTCAATGCGCTTCTTCCACTGCTGGTCGCCTGCGTGATCGCGCACGGCTTCACCGTATTGACATTGAAGCGCTCAATCCTCACCGAGAAAGTTGCTCGCCGGGGCTATCACCTCAGCCGCGAGTACGCGGTCGATCCACTGGAGATTCTGTTCGTGCGCGAGGTAGCACAGACGCACATTGTCGCATTCTCAGCGGATACCCTGGTGCGCGATCTAGAGAAACGTATTCAGGATGGAGACCGCCCACGCGGCCAATACCTCTTCCCAATCACCGACAAAGCCGGTCTGCTCGTCGGCGTCGTCGCGCGGAGTGATGTACAACGGGCCGCTGAAGACCACGCCACCGACCTAGCGCACTTGCGCCTGGCCGACATCATGAACAGTGACCCTGTCGTGGCTTATTCAGATGAGCCAATGCGCGTCGCCGTCTATCGTATGGCCTCCACTGGGTTGACGCGGTTGCCTGTCGTCGAGCGGGATAATCCTCGCAAAGTCATCGGTATGGTATCACTTCATGATGTGCTCAAGGCGCGAGCGCACAACCTCGAAGCCGAGCAGCGCCGCGAGCGTATTTTGCCCCTGCGCATCGCATTCCCTCGCTTGCGCCCTCGCCCCGAAGCGACTGAGAGCGAAGGTGAACCAGCTGTGGGCGGCGAACCTGGAGACGAATCCACAACCGGATCTACCGATGAACCGGAGGCGGATAAGACCACTTCTCCCTCGCAGACATGACCATGCTCCCACTCCGTCTGTACCCTATTGTTAGAGGAATGGTACTGTAGCGTCATAACTATGAGCCGCAGTACCACAAGGCTGTATAATGCGAGAGACCTGCTGGACACAAGTCGCCCAGGGTGGGCGACGACAGCTGGTCTCAAGGGAACGATGGCGGAGATCTGAAGGAAACGTGAGCCAGGAAGGGACCAGGAGCATGCGAGAGTGGAAGCTGGGGGCATACCAGCTTGTACGGCGTCTCGGCGAGGGGGGAATGGCGCAGGTCTACCTGGCGCGCGATGTTCGCCTTGGTCGCGATGTTGCGGTCAAGGTGCTGGACCGCCGTCTTGCCGACCGGTCTGGCTTCCGCGAGCGTTTTCTGCGCGAGGCCCGTGTGGCCGCCGCACTCGATCACCCAAATATCGTGCAACTCTTCGACTTTGGCGAGGAGAACGGCGTACTCTTCCTGGTGATGCCCTACGTCAGTGGCGGCAGCCTACAGGATCAACTATCACGCACGCCATTGTCCATAAGCGAAGTAGTGGCCTATGGATCGCAGTTGACCGACGCGCTCGCGTATGCCCACAAACGCCACCTCGTTCATCGTGATGTTAAACCCGCAAATATTCTCATTCATTCCGATGGGCGGCTCATGCTCTCTGATTTTGGCCTGGCCAAGATTCTCGATAGCGGCGCGCAACCAGCCGCGGCACGCAACCACCCAGATGCAGGCACACCCGAATATATGGCGCCGGAACAGATCGAGGGACGCACCGAGGCGCGCTCTGACCTCTATGGTCTAGGCGTTGTGCTCTATCTGTTCCTGACCGGAAGGCTGCCGTTCTCAGGCGCATCGTCGAACGCCGTGATGGAAGCGCATCTCTATCGCCTGCCTGAATCGCCACGACGGCTGAATCCTGAAGTCACCCCAGCGCTTGAGATGGTTATCATGCAGGCGCTGGCAAAGCGACCCGAAGATCGCTTCGCGACTGCGAGTGAGATGGGCGCGGCGCTGATGTCAGCGCTTGTCGCGGGGGACTCGTCACCCCTGCCCTTCGCAAGTCCCATTTCGCCGCTACCCTATGCCAGCCTGCCTCCTATTACGTCGTCACAATCGCAGGCGCAGATGGCGCCGATGACACCAATGACGCCGACGCATTCGGGAGGCTCTGGGTACATCGTCGATGCGCCAACGAGCGCATCAGGGCATAGATCTTCAGACATACTGGCTGGTCCCGCGCCCCAGTTGGACCCCTTGCTGACGAGTCTGAGCGCGACGCTACCCGCTCCTTACGTAAGCATGTCTGAATCTCAGGGAGACGCGTATCATCCTGAGCATCAGCTATTTCCGAGCCACAATAGCGGAGTGACACGCGGCGCGTCTGGTCCGCATCCGCTCTCATTCCCTGCCGCGCAAGAGTCGGGACCACCGCTGACGTATCGCGCCGGTGAGGTCTCGAACAGTCGCGCGGACCAGAGTATGGATCCGACACAGCAACTGGAGACACTTCAGCCCTCCGCGTTCAGCGTTTCCAGTCCCGCCATCAAGCAGGCTCGGCGGGCGGGCGCGTCGCCGATTGCACAGGAACTGCCGCGTCAGTCGAATTCGCGCGTCTGGATTGCGGTAGCAATTCTTTTGGCGCTCCTGTTAGGCGCAGCGATTCTGCTGCTGCGAATGGCGCAATCAGGAACGCTCTTCTCAATGTAACAGTTACGAGCGTTCAATGAACCATGACATCTGCCAGGCGTCGGTGGTCGCTGGCTAGGTGGCTTGTTGCGCAAGCGACATATTCGGTGAAATCCGAGCCACCGCACTGGCGTCAGGTGGTGGCCGTATAATATGCATACCTCCATGTTGGAGCATTGGTGGCGCTATTCCTGTGTGAGGATTGTAGCAAATGGATGTCTCAAGTCGGCGCCCAAATAGCAGGCGGAAGGCCTCCGGCGTTCACTCACGCAATGGACGGTGGCTGGTACTGCTCGCCGGTTTTCTCACATTGATACTTGCGCTAACCGTTCAACTCCTGGACATTGCGCGGCAGGGCAACACATTCACCGCGTACGGCGCGCCTATCACTCACTTCGACGCATCCCCAAGCCCAACCACACCCGTCGGACCGCCAACGCTGACGCTGTCAGTGCCGTCATCCGGGCAAGGTCCGATGGGCACACATATTACCGTCATCGGATCCAACTGGGCAACATCCGACGTGCTGGCGGGGATAGCGGCCCCGGGGGCTGCCTGCACTGACCCCAATTCCTGGGCGCATACATTGCATGTGCGCCCGCAATCCGATGGCAGCATCATCTTTAGCTTCAACTGGCCAACCGATCTGACAGCCACAGGCAGCCCCTATTCCATCTGCGCGTCCAGCCCCGCGGGAGTCGCGAATGTTGGATATCAATTGCTCACTGCATCGTCTCCAACACTCACGCCGAATCCGCCGACGACAAACGCTGGCTCGATAGTGACCGTGAGTGGCGCGAACTTCTTAGGCTCTGGCAGCGTGACCCTGAGCGTGACGAACGCCCAGGCAGTAACCCATGAGCTGACGACACTCTCACCAGATGCAAACGGCGCATTCGAGCTATCCTATCAGCCGCGTCCGACCGACTTGGGCGACGTGACCCTGCGGGCCTTTACGAGCGCGCCACAGGGCATGCGACCAGCGCTGGATGTGACGGCTAAACTGCATGTGGACCCTGCCCTGACTCCTACCCCTGGCGAAACGCCTACTACCGCAGTCATAGCGCCGACCCCAAAGAATGGTGACTCAACCGCCATAGTCATCGTGGTGGTAGTCGCGGCGATATTGCTGGCCTTACTGGTGACAGGGAGCATCCTCTTCTTCATGGCGCGCAATCGGAGGAACCCTGAAGGCGACGCTCGTTACGACTCTGGACATTATGGAGGCAGCGGCCCTGGCTATGGCCCACCAGGCAATATCTATGCTGATATGTATCAGGACAACGGCTATGGCGGCGTGGACAACATGGGAAACCCCGGCTGGGATGCGCCGACGCAAGGCCTTTCTACCTATCATGAGAGTGGCTATGGAAATGACGCCGGTGGATGGCCTGAGTCCGATGAACCTGATCCTGACTGGCGCCCACGACCGATGACAGGCCAATGGCACGCGCCAGACGGGTATACTGACGCGGGCGCGAGTGGGAATTATCCGCCACGAGATCCCTGGGGAAGCCCGGAAAGTTCCTACGATCAGCCGGGGCAACCACGCGGCACAGATCAAAGTTATGGTGGCGCTTCACGCGGTGGGGGTTATCCTCCGCCCGATCCCTGGAGCCGGGGGTCTGGAGGCGACCCTCGGCGGGGCTCCGGCGGGACGCGGGGCGCGCCCCGCGATGGTTATCCAGGTGAACCACCCGACGGCGAATGGTAGCGCCATCCACCGTCGGGCTAGTGCATCATCGCATACTCACACGTTGTCCGAGGCCGCTGTCCTGGCTGTATAGGCCTGGATTGGAGCTTCGACCTGTTCTCCTTGTGGAATATGGCCGTTCGATGAGAAGCCACGCTCCGGGCGCGGCCCTGGGGTGGGAGTGGGCGCTGGCCGCTCTTCGACCAGCTTGACGGCCTCGGCGATTGCCCGCTCCAGCTGCGGGTCTTGACCAGCCACATATGCTTGCGGCAGGTACTCAACCTCTATCGTCGGGTCGGTCCCGTAATTTTCAACACCCCAGCCAACATCGTTGAACCAGAAACTGAACTCTGGCTGTGTGGTTACAGATCCATCGGCCAGCGTGATGTACGGCTCGATGCCTATCACGCCGCCCCATGTGCGCATGCCTACCAGCGGCCCAAGACCCAGCAGCTTAAAGGCATGGCTGAAAATATCGCCATCTGAGCCAGCGTTCTCGTCGGTCAGAGCCACGAGCGGTCCGCGCGGTGACTGCAGCATGTAGGGTTCTGGTGGCCCCCATCGCTGGAAATCGTATCCGAGCCGACGCCGCGAGAGCTTCTCCAGCAGGAGGCCAGAGACCATGCCACCGCCGTTGAAGCGCACATCGACAATCAACGCGTCGCGGTCATACTCCATCAGGAAGTAGCGGTGGAACTCCGAGAACCCTACGTAGGACATGTCGGGTATATGGAGGTAACCGACACGACCGCCCGTCGCCTCATGAACCGCGCGCCGATTGCTCTCCACCCAGTCGCGATAGCGTCCGGCGTGGCTGTCCGCCGTCGCTCGAACGGTGACACTACGCGGCTCGCCGCCATCGGCAGACTGGAGCAGTACCTGCACCTCGCGCCCAGCCTGGTTAACGAGCAACTGATCGGGCAAGACATCCGCCGAGACCGCCCGCCCGTTGATCGCCAGAATCGCGTCGCCCGGCTTCGCGTTGACACCTGGCGTTCGTAGCGGTGAGGTAGCTTCGGCATCCCAGGGATCGCCCTCGACGATTCGGGTAATAACAACCCGTCCGCTTTGCGCGTCGAGACGCCAGTCAATGCCCAGATGCCCCTGGGTATATTCAGGATGCCGACGATATTCTCCGCCAATTTCGTAGGCATGGGACGAGCCAAGCTCACCCTGCATTTCCCACATGAGGTCGGAAAGCTCACCGCGCGATCCCAGACGCGCTACCAGTGGCGAATAGCGCTGGTAGACCGTTTTCCAGTCCACGCCGCCCATATCGGGAACCCAGAACTGTTCGCGCTGGAGTCGCCAAGCCTCGGCAAACATCTGACGCCACTCAAGCTCAGGTTGGACCGAGATCTTCACGCGTTCGAGATCGAGCCACCCAGAGACGCGGCCTGGATCGCTGCCGCCCTCACTCGATGGCTTTTCCCCGGCCTTCAGCACGCGCAGCCGCTCGCTCGCGCGATAGAGCAGCGTCTTGCCGTCGGGTGTGACGATGAAATCGGAGACACCTTCGATCAGCGGCTCATGCTTGTAAGAGTCGAAGTGATAGCCCTCGATGGTTCCCTTAGCCTCGGGAGGACCAGGCACCCAATTCTCGTTCAGTGTCCCCTCAACCGGCATGCTCAGGAAGACCGCGCCCTCATGGGTACCCATCACACGGTCGTAGCGACCCTCAGGCACAGGGAACGCGACGATGCGCCCGGCAATTCCATCCAGATCGATCTCGACGGGCTTCGGCGTCAGCGGCTGCTCATCCTTCTTGCCCTGCTCCAGTTGCTGCTCAGCCTCACTCTTTGGCGCCTCGGCCGTGGGAATGAACGGCGACGGAAGATCCTGACGCAACGTTAGCAGATACGGACGCACGCCCCTGGGGAAGCCCGCGTCGAAATGCAGGTTGTCGAAGACGGGGTCGAATGTGCGTGCGCTCAGGAAGTAGAGGTAGCGCCCGGCGGGATCAAACGCGGGCCGCATATCGCGCAGCACCGGATTCGTCACCTGCGAGACCTCGCCTGTCTCCACCCGGCACAACTTGATGGCTGATTGCTGCCCATTGATGCTAAACGCATAGGCAAGCCACCGTCCATCTGGCGACCAGGCAATACCGTTGCTGATGGAGCCCAGCCCGCTACGCCCATACTCGGTACGATCGAGTTGGCGGAGCGTACCCAGTTCGAGGTCGGCCAGCAGCAGTTCATTCCGGTGATTCAACATTGCCGCCTGTTGTGCGGTAGGCGACGCGCGTAGCTCCGTGACATGGCCAATATCCAGCCCGTCCAGCGTCTTCTCTGGTGCTGAACCATCGGCGGTAATGACTCTCAACCGCGGCTCGCTGCCATCATCGCCGACCGCGACCAGGTGCGCGCCATCGGCGAGCCACTGCATGTGACGGTAACGCACACCGTTCGGGGAGCCATGTTGCAGTGCTGGCCCCTCCCAGTTGCCCATGCTGAACGCCTTGCCGCGCGACGTAATGGCGACTGAATATCCTTTGGGATGAATCGCCCATGAGTCGAGATAGCGCCCAGCGGAGACGAATTTGCGTGTGCGCTGGGCGCTGGCGCTGCCGAGCGTGATATCCAGGCGGGTCGTACCGTTCTGCGCCGGATCGATGACATACAGTTCACCGCCCGCGAAGTAGACCAGCCGCGAATCATCACTGCTCAGTCCACGCGCATAATAGTCGGTCTGATTGCTATGGCGCCGCAGATCTTCGCCAGAGGCCAGGCAGGAGTAGACGTTGCCGATGCCTTCATGGTCGGAGATGAAATAGATGCGGTCGCCAACCCAGCATGGCGCGGCGATGTTGCTATTGAGATTGAGCAACCGGCGAAATGTGCCTTCGCCTGTCGGGTCAATATAGAGATAGCCAGCGGTGCCGCCACGATAGCGCTTCCAGAACGCTGGCTCACCAGTGTTGCGGCCAAGCACGACCACGCCACGCGGCCCAAAGGCGATGGATCGCGCAGGCCCGTATGGCAGCGTAGTCGTTGGCCCACCGGTCGGCGCAACCTCGTGAAGGGTGACCATACGCCGCGACGGCTCACCAGCGGGGCTAGCGTAAATGATCGCCGAGCCGTCAGGTCGCCATCCGACAACTGACGTGGCGCTCCCGTGATACGTCAGGCGCTGCGTGTCGCCGCCATCGGCAGGCATGACATAGACCTCGCTTGGCCCCTCTGAGAATCCGGTGAACGCAATCAGGCGGCCATCTGGCGAGAGGCGGGCGTTGCGGGCCTCGGCAACGTCGGCGGTCAGGCGTTCGGCACGTCCGCCTGTTGCGCCGACTCGCCAGAGATCGTCTTCAGCCGTGAAGACTATCGTCTCGCCCGCAATGGTCGGGAAACGTAGATATCCGCGCACAGCCATGCTTTCATCCCTTCCCTACACTATGGCATGCCTCTGGCGCATGCACTATGTGACTGTATGAGTTTACACTAGTCGATGTCAACGCACGGCACGGCTTCCTCATCTTTTCATCAAGATATCTGCCGAGAAGAGCGTGCCATAGGATGAGGCGCGGCCAGGCGTGCCTACAACCAGTCCGACGTGGTACCGTATGGTATCGGGGCATCAACTCCCGACACAGCGGTCGCTCTTGCGCATGGCTGCCGCACGCTGGAGGAATGCATGCGATTTAGCTCGGCCCGTTCATATATCACGCTTTCCATCGGCGCGGCAGTGCTGACGATGGCGCTCAAGTTCGTCGCCTTCGCGGTGACAGGGTCGGTTGGCCTGCTCTCCGACGCGCTCGAGTCGGTCGTGAATCTGGTGGCGGCGCTGATTGCGTTCTGGGCGCTCACGCTCGCGGCCCGACCCGCCGACGAAGAACACACCTACGGCCACTCAAAGGTGGAGTACTTCGCCAGCGGCATCGAGGGCGGTCTGATTGTTTTGGCGGCCTTCAGCATCGCCATTGCCGCCGTTCCGCGCATCATTCACCCCCAGCCACTGGAGCAGATCGGCCTGGGCCTGCTGGTCGCGGTCATCGCGGCGGCCATCAATGGCGGTGTAGCGCTGGTGCTAGGGCAGGCAGGCAAACGGCTGAGGTCGGTAGCGCTGCGAGCCGATTCGCGCCACCTGTTAACCGATGTCTGGACGACAGCGGGCGTCTTGGTGGGTGTGGCGCTTGTCGGCGTCACAGGCTGGCTAATTCTCGATCCGATCATCGCGTTGCTTGTCGCGGCGAATATCGTCTGGACCGGCGTAAAGCTGGTGCGGGAGAGCGGACTCGGATTGATGGATACCGCCCTGCCAGCGGCGGATCAGCGGATCATCGCGGATGCGCAGGCGCCATACCGAGCGAGGGGCATCGGGTTTCACGCGCTGCGCACGCGCCGCTCTGGCTCACGTCGCTTTGTCTCGATGCACGTGCTCGTTCCTGGCGACTGGACGGTGAAGCAGGGCCACGATCTCTGCGAGGAGATCGAGATGGCGATTCACGCCGCCCTGCCCGAGACGACGGTCTTCACCCATCTGGAGCCACGCGAAGATCCTTCCGCCTGGCAGGATACCGGCCTCGACCGCGAGATGGGCGACATTCCCGCGCAGTCTACGGAGCCAGAGCGTCGCGTTTGACGTTCACTGACCTGCATGGTAGCATAAAAGCAGTTTCGAATACGCGCTCGTAGCTCAACGGATAGAGCACCGCACTTCGGATGCGGCGGTTGGGGGTTCGATTCCCTTCGGGCGCGCCATTTTCCTGGCTTTCTCGGCCACTCCATCGCCGCACTCCACGCGAACATCTCTCCAGGTCGCTTGGTCATACGCCTATCAGCAAGCGACCCGCAGTGAAATGTCGTGAGGTGTTTAGCGCACCTGCATGTGGTGGCTTTACGTGGTAGTGGGTGACACGGTGGACGATGGCGCGCCTGCCTCTGGCTCACGGAAAAGCGCACCCGGTTTCCAGGGCAAGCCCAGCAGCGGCAACAGCCAGCGATCCAGGCCGATGAGGCCGCAGACGCGCCACGAGAAGCACAGGAACAGCCCGAACATGCCCAGGACCGGGTTGATGCTGACCGTGCCGGCGAGCAGATAGTTCAGGTTCATCAGCACCCCAAATCCAGCGGCGATACCCGTGAGCGCGCCCAAGAGCACTCCTAGCCCAACCGCAACCTCACCCCAGCTGACGATGAACGAGAAGAAGCCCGCATTCGGAAGCACGAAGTCGTGCAGGAAATTGCCGTACCAGCCCTGAACCGAGGGATGAGCGCCCCCAGTCTTTGCGATAGCCGCAGTGACAAAGCCCTTCAGAGCCGTGCCACTGGTGCCCCAGGTTGGGTCTTGCACTTTCTCCCAGCCCGCAAGGAACCACTGCGCGCCGACATTCATGCGAAGCACAAACCACAGCGCCGCCGACCCTGCTGAACCGAAGAAGAAGCGAGAAATAGACGGCTCTGGGAACTGCTCCCGTGGTGTAGAAGCCAACAGCGCTGGGCGCTCCTGGAAGTAGGTGACGAAGGCCAGGACGAGCGCAATGATAAAGAGGACAAGCAGCGCCTGGCCCCAGTAATCATCAGCGGTGTTCTTTCCTAAATCCCAGATGAGATGGAAGAGTGTCCACACCCCAGCGATGACACAGATGGCATACGCTCCGAGCCGAAAAGCCGTACTCTGTTGACTTGGCATCAGGCTACCCCCTTCGTCTGAAAGCGCCTATCGCTCATGAATCACGAATAGGCATCATGTACAGCCCCCTATCGGGAATATACTTTCCCTGCCGTGATAGGTCAATGCAGCAATGTTGCGCTTCGCCTGTACCAGTAGAACTGCGCAACTGCTTCAGCGATTTGTCGCAGACTAAGTGCCACGCTCAGTCTCAAACTAGCTGAGCTCAGGCAACCAACTGAGCTCGGTCACGCTCGCGGACCAGCCAGATGAGTGCAAGCCCGTGAATGGCTCCAACCGCTGTCCCGGCGAGCACAATAAAAACAAGCAGAGCGACCACGATACCTGGAGTCACTACACCGCTATCCGGGATAAAACTCATTCCGGCGAAGACCAGCGCCATGCCAATGGCCCAGGCTACAGCGTTGGCTGGAATCCACCAACCAGCACGAGGGACATGATTTCGCAGCACTGTCCACTGCGCCGCGCCAAGGAGCGCTCCAAGCGCGATACCCATTCCCGCAGCCAGGAGAAGCACCATCGGCAATCCTATGCCAACCTGCTGGTCAGCTTCCGCTGATGACTGCGCGAACATGGACGACATAATTTCACCGGTCAGTATTCCCAGCGCCCAGGCGATGCCCGCGCCCACTGCCGTCGCCACAGACCACTCGCGCCAGCGCATCTCAGGTAGCGGGCGACGCAGTACCATCCATTGAAGGCTTCCGACGATACTTCCTTCGCACAGCGCGCCAAGAATAACGCCCAGTAACGCGACTGGAATGATCCCAACGCGCGATTCCAGCCCACCGAAAACGAGTATTCCAATGAGCAGCGTCGCGCCCAATCCCAGCGCCTCGGCTGCGAGGTTCGCTAGAGCCCAAGCGCGCCAGATGTCCCACCGGAGATACGCGGCATCTGCCGCATGCTTGGGAGGCGCATCACGTTGCCGTGGCAAAACCAATGATCTCATACGATCCTGCCTCCCGTGTACTCCTCGGCAGCATGCGCCATGCCGGACGCTTGGGGAGCTGTGGAAAGGCATATGCGAATGAGAGCGTATTGAGACGCAGCGCGCGCGAGCTGAGCTTCTTGACGTGCGTCGCCATGGCTGTCAAGGCGAACTCCGAGCGTGCGTTGATATCGCGGTGATCGCCGCAGGAAGACCAGCAATCCCTTGATGACATCCTCTGGCTCAGTGAGCGCCTGCGCTATGGCCTGAAGGCGATGACCCCGCAACCAGAGCGTGACAGGCGCTTTGGGCTGAAGGTTCCGCCACCAGGTGCGTCTGCGCGGGCTGAGGATGAGAAGGATAAAACCGTTCTGCAGGTAATTGACGGGCAACGTGTATACGCGCCCAGTGACCCGTCCGCGAACGCGGACGCCCAGCACGAGGCGGCTCAACAGGGCGTGCAATGGTGAGCGTAGCAGCCAGAGCAACGGCGCGTTGTACCACCACCGCAAATGCATGACACCCTCCAAGATTCTCCGATCCATTCGGCGCTATTGGTTGAATCAGGCGATCACCACGATCTCTGCGCTTGGAGAATAGAAGAATATCCACACACAAGCGTCACAAACGCGCATTGCGCATCACAATGACATCACGGTTGACATGACATTCACGCTGGTGAGTCAACAGGTCGCGCGCCTGGTGTGCCCTACCTGGGCATATCCTGGACTCTACACGGGCAGGACATTCCTTGGCCGAGGTCTCGCGTAGTAATTGGCTATTAGCTGTACCTGATGCATTCATATATCTCGGTATCTCTATCGCAATTGGGGCGCGCAATTAGGTGTCCTGGCTCTTCGCAGGCGAGCGCATACTGGTCGTGCTACAATGCGCCAGGAAGCTGGGTGCAAGTCACGAACAACCCAATGCGACGACGAGGATCATGAAGATCAGCAACGTCACTCTCAGGAGGGAAGCGCCATGCATGCTCGTGTGACCACTGTTCAGATACAGCCCGACAAGATCGACGAAGCGAACAGCATCTTTCGTGATTCAGTGATTCCCGCCGCGCAGGCACAGAAGGGTTTTCGCGCCGCCTATCTGCTGGTCGATAGCGCCACTGGCAAAGGCATGTCGATCACGGCATGGGATTCGCTCGAAGATCTTCAGGCCAACGAGTCGTCTGGCTTTTATCAGCAGCAACTGGCGAAGTTTGCGCCACTGTTTACCGCGCCGCCGACGCGCGAAACGTACGAGGTGAGCGTTCAGGCACAGGGATAAATGATACGCTAGCGCAAGGCTGGAATAGTAGATGCCCCTGCTTCCCGCTCCTGCCTTGCGTTACCTTACGCCACGTCGCATCACTCGGGATATTCTCATGTCTCATTGAGCTGTTTTCGGCTGCTCTCTCAGGTCTATCGCTGTGGGCTTGTCATCCATCGGTAGAGCGCGAGAATAGGGCGCGCCGGCACAAGAGGGATCGCCGATGCGCCAAGGTAGATCATCCGCTCACTGACTGTGAGTCGCAGACCATCAACCGTTCTACCTGCGATGGCCTCAATTGCGGTAACGACATCGCCGATGCCCCACGGTCCTAGACCACCAGGGATCATCTCGATGACCATTGTAATGATCGCCTTGAGCGTCGCATTCGATGCGCGATCGCGCTCGTTCGTCTGTGGCGGTGGCGCCTGCAATGCCTTTGTCATGTGGATAACCTCCCTGGCGCTGCATGCTCGCGCCTCATGGTAGCATCTTCCGCTCGTATCCTATGCATTCGCAAGAACCTGGCCGTCAGCCATACGCAAACTATGGTGCGAGCAGTGTGCGTGTATTTTACCACTGTGCCTCTACAAGCAGACGGCTCCAGGTAGGAACGCGGGTGTTCGCGAACAGCGTTGTCGGTGGATTCAGTGCTTTGGCTGCTTATGGGCGTCTCGGGATGGATTCCAGCGTGCCACCGATGACTACCGTTTCGCCACTTACCAGCGCGGGATCCATAGCAGCCTCAGCAATGGCCCTACCCATGTCGTCAGCGGTTGGCAAGGGTCCGTTGGCGGTGCGGCGCGCGCCTGCGAGGCCGGGCGTCACGCGCTCAAGGAGCTTTGGCGTAATCGTACCCTCAATCAGATCCCCGGTTACAACAAGCAAGCGAATTCCTGCGGCGGCAAGCGCATCCTGCTGAGCGCGTAGCGCCTGTTCTCCCGCATACTTCGTAGAGGCCACCTGTTCATACGCCGGGAGCTGCTCGACACGACCATAGAGGTGCGCCCAGTGGCTGGTTACGAAGACAACCGTGCTGCCTGCTGGCATGATTGGCCTGGCAGCCTCGACCAGCGCCACCTGCGCGTCGCGATTGATGCGCAGAGGATAGAGCGGATCGGCGGCGACTCGCTCGCGCTCCAGGCCGCCCGAGGCGTTCAACACCAGCAGATCGAGGCTGCCATGGCCCCAGTCTGCCACCTCACGAATCAGGCGATCCGGTTCTCCCGGCGCTGTGATATCCGCGGAGACGGCTTGCGCCCGCCGCCCCAGAGCGTGAATGCGCCCCACAACATCCTCGGCGCGGGCGGCCTTGTTGCGGTAACTAATAAGGACATCGCAGCCTCGCTTGGCCAGCGCCAGCGCGGTCGCCGCACCGATACCGCGCGATCCTCCTGTCACCAGCGTGATCGGCGCGCTCAATCGTTCTCCCGCTGTCGTCACGTCCTGCATCTCCGGGTCATCGTCCTCTCTGGTGAAGCGTTCGTAATGGCATTTCGCGCATCGGCGAGCTGTATCATTCTACCAACGAGCGCGTGAGGATAACCATGGTAACGAAGGTACGGAACAACGTGAGGGGATCGTCTCCCGCAAGCAACACGGTGCGCGACCGATCACCGACGAGCTCCACGCAATGCAGCCAGGCGCTCATCTCCGCCATATCCGCCGTCAGGAACGTCACCTCGATCTGTATCGGCATGGTGAACGTTGGGGCGGACGTCGGCTTCTGGCTGGTCAGCGCGTGCCGCGCGCCCGCATGGATCAGCTCACGCGCGACCTCTGGGTGCAGGCTTTCGCTGGCGTAGCGCGAGATCGAGCGTTTGACCTCAACACAGACTGGCGCGGGGTTCAGCCGCCGCGCCTCCTCCGCCGTCACCTGGTCACCCGTGACCAGTGCGATGGGTACGCTGTAGTGCGCGGCCACCAGCGCATTGAGGGCCGTCTCGCCGACGATTTCACCGTTGATGCGTACCTCCCAGATGGCGCGCGGATTGTAGGTGTGGCTCAGCACGGACTGACTTGCGCCGATGGAGCCGTGGTAGCCGAGAAAGAGAATCGCGTCAAAACTGGCGTCCAGTCCTTCCATCATATACATCGGCTTATGTTTGCCAGTAATCAGACGCGCCTGCCCGTGTACCAGGTCCGGTGGGAGATTGCGCATACTGCTATGGGAGTCGTTGACCACGAACTCAGTCGCGCCCGCGGCAATCGCGCCATCGATCGCGGCATTGAGTTCACCAAGCAACAAGCGACGTCCCATTTCATAGTCGGAACTGCCCACCATGATCTGGTCCCAGTCCACGATACCCGCGACGCCCTCGAAATCGGTTGAGATGAACACTTTCATGCGTTTACCCGTCTCGCTTCCGCTCACACCATGTACGCCTGGCTCCGAGGCGCATACAACTGCGCCCCTTTGCACCTGTGTCTGCATCTTACCGCATCAAGCTAGAGCATGAGGCGAAGCGGCCCAAGCACGCGCTCAGTCAGCCGCATGAACGGTGTGCGACGCTGCCAGCGTTCGCCGGTAATGGCAAGCGCGTTCGTCTTATCACTATCGAAAAGTTGCTCCATCTGGCAGGCAAAGCGGCTATCGTAGATTTCGACGTTGATCTCGTAGTTGCCAATCGAGCTGAGGCGGTCAAGATTCGCCGTGCCAATAGTCGACCACTGCCCGTCAATGGTACATGTCTTGGAATGTACCATGGCATTCTGGTAGCCCAGCAGTCGAATGCCCGCATTGAGACAGCGCGTGAAGTACGAGCGCGCTGCCCAGTCCGCAAGGAGATGATTCGAGCGCCACGGCAGCAGAATCTCGACTACGACACCACGCCGAGACGCGGCTTCAAGCGATTCAAGCAAGATGTGGTCAGGAATGAAATAGGCGTTAGTCAATCGTATATGATGCTGAGCCCGGTCAATCGCGCTGATATAGGTGTCGCGGATGGGAAAAATCATGCGCGCGATGTCGTTTCCGTACACATTAACCATGGGGTTGAAGCGGAGCGGGTAATCACGTGCGATACGTTCGCGCTTGCGACAGAAGCGGTTCCAGAAGTCTACAAATGCCTGAGCGAGGTCGCGCGCTTCTGGCCCAACGATCCGCAGATGGGTGTCGCGCCATTGCGTGGCATAGAGGGCGCCCACGTTGTAGCCGCCGATAAACGCGGTAACACCATCTATAATTAGCAACTTGCGGTGATCCAGCCCGTAGCGCCGGGGATCGAATACATGCCAGGGACGACGTATCGCCCAGAACGAGAGCACGCTCATGGCTGGCGAGAACTGTTTGAAAGCGCGCGGCACGACGAGATTACCGAACGTGTCGTAGATGACATAGACGGCGACCCCCTCCTCTGCCTTCGCAGTGAGGCGATCTTTGAAGGCACGCCCAATCGCATCATCTTTCCAAAGATAGGTCTCGAAGTAGATGCTCTCGCGGGCGTTGTCAATCGCGTCGAGCATCGCTTCGTAGAGATGCTCCCCGTAACTATATATTTGCAGCCGATTGTCGCCCGCGGTCAATTCTGGCAGTCGTAGATGAGGGAAACCACCGGGCGGCAGCCGTTGCGCGCGTCGTCTTGATACGAGCGTAAGCACGGTGATGAGCGCCGCCTGAAACGCGATCAGTCCCACAACCAGCGTCACCACGATCCGAATCAGTGGGATACGTCGCAGGAATGTCCGAATTGGTAAACCTCTTGATAACTCCCGTCGCTCCATGCTCTCTCCCCACCACACCACCATATCAGGAAGACGCCTACACTTTCCCGGAAAGCAGCCGCAAAACTGGCAGGGTTATCCCCTCTCATCTATACAGTATGGGGCGAATGGTCGCGCTGTTGAGTCACAGCCAATCAATGAGCCTATGCGGTGAGCGCCGCCGATTGGTCGTGCGCGACGCTGAGCGCACGGTCGAAGAACGTTGCGACACGCTCGCAATACGCCGCACGATCCAGGAAGTAGGTGCCGCAGTGCTCTGCGCCCTGGCCAATCCAAAGCTCTTTCGGTTCGCACGCCGCATCGTAGACCTGTATGCCCTGCTCGACCGGAATCGAGGTGTCGTCTGTGCCGTGGATAACGAGCAACGGACGTGGGGCAAGCTGCGAGACCCAGCGCACTGGCTCCATGTCGCTGCCATGATATCCAGCCATCCGATAGAGGAAGTAGTCGGAAATGCGCGTAAACGGCTGACCGGGCAGATGCACACGCTGGTGAACACGGTAGCTGATGACATCCGAGTGACGAGCAAATGGGCTGTCGGCGACGACCGCCAGCGCATCGTCACGGCGCGACGACCCCATAATGGCTATCGCGGCGCCCATGGAGCCACCAAACACGCCGATTCGCGCCCCAGGCAGCCGACTGTTGGTGTAGTCGAGTGCGGCGAAAAAGTCGTCCATCTCACGGAAGCCGAGTGTCACTGGGACACCGAGGTCGCTGCCATGACCGCGGTAGTCGAAGAGGAACACATTGAAGCCCGCACGCCAGAGCATGGTCCCAATCCCAACCAGTTGCGCCTTACTACCGCGATAGCCCGCGCAACCGACAATGACGCGGTTGGTCTCGGGCCGGTTCAGCCACCAGCCACGTAGCTTGTGATCCGCCCGGGAGGCAAATGTCACCTCCTCAAAGTCTGCGCCAGTCTCAAACGGACTCATGGTATATTCGTCGGTGATGCGGGCGCGCTGGGGTTTGGTGAGACTCATGGCAACATAATAGCCGATACTTGCGCCGCCAGCCATCGCGCCACCAACCGTCAGCACAGCGGCAGTCGCGGCGTACCGCCAGATGCTTCGAGACATTTTTAACGCCATTGCCGTCTCCTTTCCCCAGCCGTAGCTCTGAAATATGCTGTCGCCATGCAAGAAATAGACCGCCCTGGCGGGTATATCTGACGCCAATGAAGAGCGATCACTGTGTCCTCTCCATACCGTTATGGTAGCACCACCTATGAGTGGTAGTACATGAGCTTCCATTCTTTAATACGGTAATACAAACGGAGGGTTAAGAATGAGTGCTACAGCGCCTGCCCATTGGCGCATTTCACTACGCCCGCGAACCCGAAGCGGTTTTCAATATTGAGGAAGTGACGTAGGCCGCGCCCATAGATATCATCTCGTCGGGTGGCCCGTTCTGCCAATGCCGAAAGACCACGCGCTGTGAGTACACGATATGCTACCCACTCAGCGAATCCTTCGCGCACCAGAGCATCTTTTAGATGAAGCCCTTGCTCGGCCTGCCAGGCATGCGCCAACTCGTGCGCCAGCGTGCCGAGTAACAATCCGCGTGGCAGGCATGCCTCGGCGTAGATAGTGCTCGCGCCATGCGCCTGCACGAAGTAGCCCAGTACGTGGTGGCTGGCGGCGGCTGGTTCTGACGAGCGATGTTCATAGCGCCGGCGAACCTCGCCCATCGTGCGTCGGCTGACGATTTCCAGGCGCGGCGTCTCGCGCAACTGCCCGCGAAGCACTCGCGCCACCTGGGCGACTGCATCGTGATAGAGTGTCAGCACATCGGCGACCTCCCGCACCATCTCGGAGAGGCAGAGGGCGCAACGATACTGCCCATCCGCAAGTGGCTGGGCGCCATCGGCGACCGGCGCGCGACAGAGATCGCATCGGGGGCGCCCCTGGACGCAGCGCGGACAAAACTTGCGCGGCGCGCCTAACGGGAGCAACTCCTCGAAGGTGTACCACGTCGAGGTGATGGGCAGCCTACATCCCGCGCAACGGGGCGCGTCGCGTGCGCAGGTCGCGCATAGCGGATCCGCCCCCTGGATGGCAGTTCGCGCGATAGGCACGCCGCATCGCGCACAGCGTAGGGCAGATGCGTCGCACGCCGCGCAGACAACAAGCGTAGCATTGTAGACGAGATAGCGGCTGTGAAGTCGCTTGCCGCAGAGATGGCAGAAATGTGCGGCGTGCTTGGCCGCGGATGACGAAGCCGTAGCACACCTCCTGTTCCATAGCCGACGATCACACAGCGTTTCAACCTGTCTGGCGTATATCAGGAGAACCCTAGGGCAGACGGATGTCTCCCCCAGCCAGAGCCGAGCGCGTGCGCGCCAGGTCACGCACGGCGGAAAGCGAGCTAAATATCGCCTGCGCGCGCGTCAACTCATCATGCGCCCGCTGGTCGTCGCCTGGTTCGCCCCGCCGACGATACAGACCAGCCAGCGCGTACCGCGTACGAGCTTCTTCCCAGGCCGTACCAAGGTCGGAGTAGCGAGTAAACGCGCTTTCCATGTCGGCCAGCGCATCATCCCACCTGCCCGCTGCCATCGCCACGATGCCTCGCGCGCGGATCGCCTGCGCTAGCGCCTTGCGCGCGCCAGACCGCCAGCCAAGCTCCAGCGCCTGCGGGCCATAGCGATCATACAACGCCAGATCGCCCTCGCGCGCCAGCAATTCCGCAAGCTCGGCCAGCAACATCGCCATACCGACGCGTCCCTCACGGTCTTCCAGCCCAGTGAGCAGCAGTTGGCGCGCCTCGCGCATTGCGCCCGCAGCCAGCGCGAGGCGGGCGCGCCCCACGGCAAGGTACTGCACATCACACGCTTGACTGCTCTCGGCTACCAGACGCGCAAGGCGATCCGAGCCGTCACGGTCCCCCGTGCGCGCGCGTATGGTGGCCATTGCGAGTATTGCCGCAAGCTGCCGATGTGACAGCCGAGGCTGCGCAAGCGCAGAAACACGCAGCAGTTCCTCACCCACTTCGAGCGCATCAGCCCAGTGATCCCACTCATAATACGCGAATGTCAGCGCTCGGAGCGCATGCGCCTGGAGCGCCTCGGTCTCGGCGGCGCGGGCAATGTCCAGTGCGGCGCGGGCGTGCGTCACAGCCTCGGCATATTCGCCAACAGCCTGATGCGCCTGGCTTACCTCAGTATGAATATCAACTAGCTCATTGGGATCGTCGATCTGCTGCGCCCACTGGAGGCGGCGAGTCATTGTTTCGAGGAATCCACGCAAGTCGGTAGTAATGGCAAGCAGGTTGCCTAACGCATCAAGCGCCTCCGACGCGCCACGCGGATCATCACCCAAGGCTTCCGTAATACGCACAGCCTCGCGCGCGCTTCGCAACGCCTCCATCAACTCGCGCTCGCCACGATGCTCCGCCGCGGACATCCAGAAGAAGCTGGTCGCCGTCAGCAGCGCCGCATACTCCGCGGTGTCATGGCAGCCAGCGGCATCGGCCAGTTTGAGTCCGCGGTCGAGGTAGCTCTTCAATTCTTCATGGGTTGGCGCCTGCTGAAAATAGGGGGAGTACCGTGTCGGCAGCGCGACGAGTAACCGGTAGAGACGCATACCCTGGGTAAGCCAGTCGAGGTGCGCCTGTCCATTGCTTGCGGACTTCGATGCAGCATTCTCCCCCGACTCCCCTTGTGGCGCTTCGTAGCCTGCCCAAAGTTGCAGCGCCGTGCGATAGTCTGCCCATGCCTCGTCGGCGCGAAGGGCAGCCCAGCGCGCATCCCCACGTTTGGTGAACAGCGCCTGTCGTAGCGGCGCATCATCCGCGCGACCCTCTTCTTCGATGAGGCGGATGGTGTCGGTATAATATCCGTCAGCCTTACCGGAGGCGTGTCGCGCCGCAGCCTGGTCGCCCGCCATCATCAGGTAGTGGACCACCTTCGCCAGCACTGCCTGGCGTCGCGGGGCATTGCGTGTGCGCGAAAGATTCGCCTGGATGTAATACTGGCGATAGTGCTGCGCCAGCAATTCGGCGAACTCCTCTTCGCGCCCTTGCGCCAGGGTCTCCAGCCAGGCAGCCACGCGCTCATGCTCGTGCGCCCGCCGGGTCCGCGCAATTGCGCCATAGACGACCTCACGAGTCAGCGCATGATTGAAGCTGTAGATTGGCTCATTGGGAGGCGCGACACTCGTTGCACTGTGGTCGGCGAAGATCAACAGTTCCTTCTCGATCAGCGATTGCAGCGTGACATCCAGCCGCGCGCGCTCCAGATGCGGCGCCAGCGCAACTAACGCGCTTGGCCAGAAGTAGCGCCCAATGACCGCTGCATGTTGCAGGACATCAAGCTCTTCAGCCGCGAGCAGATCGAGACGCGCGTTTAAGACACCCTGAACGGTATCTGGAATCCCAGGGTCGTAGACCTCGCTCTGCCCCGCCCATTCCGGGGCCACCTGCCAGCCAGCGTCCGGCGCGTTGGCGCGAACCAGAATGCCAAGATCAACAAACATCCGCACGATCTCTTCAATATAAAATGGGTTTCCCTCGGCCTTCTGCACGATACCCTGTCGCAGGCTCTGAGGCACCGTCCCGCCGGGAAGCAGCTCGCGCATCAACTGCTGGGTCGCAACGGGCGAGAGCGCATCTAAGCCAATGGTGACGTAGTTGCGCTTGCCACCTCCCCACTCGGGACGTTTGTCGAGCAACTCAGGCCGAGCGGTACAGAGCAGCATAAGCGGCACATCCATCGCGCGCTCGGCGACGAATTCGATCAAGTCGAGCAGCGCGTCATCGGCCCAATGTATATCTTCAATGAGGAGTATCAACCCCGTCGGCTGGGCAAGCGCCTCGAAAAATGTCTTCCATGCGCGCAGAAGCCCCTCCTGCTTCTGCTGCACATCGGCGGGCAGCAACGAATTGTGCCGCGACCTGGATTCGATGCCGATGGTATAGCCGAGGTAGGCTGCGATCAGCGCAGGATCATCGCCGCGTCCAGCGCGTGACAGCGTTCTCGTAACACACTGCACCAGACGCGCGCGTGCGGCCTCTGGCGACTCCAACGCCTGGATACCGCAATATGCTCGCAGCATGTCGGCCAGTGGCCAGTACGTGATCCCCTCGCCATACGGCGGGCAGCGGCCTTCAAGAATCACCGGCTGGTTGGAAGTCTGCGTTACGCGGGAGCGGGAGCGGGGGCGTACTCTACGCGTCGTACGGCGTTTTCCACTCGTCGCTAGCGCTGGGTCCGAGGTGGCGGTTGCCACGCTGGGTTGGCGCAGGAACTCGCGGGCCAGCCGAGTCTTGCCGATGCCCGGCAGCCCGAAGATGGTGACGAGGTGGGGGGAGTTTTCGTGCAACACGCGGGAACTGACCGCATGCATCAACTCCATTTCGACGTCGCGGCCAACCATCGGCGCCTTGAGACCCGCGACGCCACGCGGGCGTGGGGTGGGTACGGCGCTCTGGTCTGTCATCGCCAGCGCCTCCCATATCTTGACAGGCCGCGCACGGTTACGGACGTTCGCGGGAGGCAGATCACGATATTGCACCGCTCCCTGGGTGGCGCGCCAGGTGCGCGAGCCAACCAGAATCGTACCAGGAGTGGCCAGTTGCTGGAGCCGTGCCGCAACATTGACCGCATCGCCCGTCACCAGGAAATCGCGCCCCTCCGTCGCGGCGCCAGCGGCGGCGACATCGCCCGTATTGATGCCAATACGCATCTGTAGCTCGGCCGCGGCGGGATCGGCGGAGTGACGTTCTTCGTTGAATTGGCGGAGCGCCGTCTGCATATCCAGCGCGGCGCGCACGGCTCGTACCGGATCGTCCTCATGAGCGACTGGCAGGCCAAAGACCGCCATCACCGCATCACCGATGTACTTTTCGACGGTACCGCCGTGCCGATGGATCTCGCGCGCCATGATGCCGAAAAATTCCGCGAGCAAGGCGCGGGCATCTTCGGGGTCAAGGTCTTCCGCCAGAGCTGTAGAGCTGGCAAGATCGGCAAAGAGAATGGTGACGACGCGCCGCTGCTCGGTAGCCTCTTCCACGGGGGTTGCTGCGTTCGGCGGCAGAACTCCGTTCGTGTAATTTCCGTGTAGTTCGGCGGGGCGGTCATCCACAGGAGATGGCGCGCCATCAAGCGGCGAGCCGCACTGATTGCAGAAGCGCGCGTTTGGCGGGTTGACAGCGCCGCAGACGGAGCATATCCGTGGCATCGGCTGACCACAGGAAATGCAGTAACGCGCATTTACTGGGTTCACCGTCGAACAGTTCGGGCAAATCATGGACACTCCCGCGGGCCACCTTCACGCAGACACACATCCGTATTGTATCGCGCGCGCGCCCTTCTGGATAGCCTGAATTGCATGCCGCGCGGAGGATAATCGGTGCGGACGAAGATACGGACAGTGGCATGCCGGAAAGCGCAGGTCACCACGCCTCCCAGCGTACGGTAGCAGCCAGCGGTCAGCTTATTGCACGAAATCGACTGGCACATCGTGCGAGATGATACCGCGCTCGACAGCCTCCGTCAGAAAGAGGCGGATGCTCTGCCGACCGCGATCACCCATATCAACTGTCCAGTCATTGACATACATCCCCACGAATTGATCGGCTGTATCGGCAGGCAAACCACGGGCGAATCGCATGGCATAGTTCAGCCCCTCCGCACGATGCTCCAAGCCATAGACGATGCTCGCCTTGAGAATGCGCGACAGTTGCGCCATGCGCACCGGGCCAAGATCGCGCCGGACGGCATTGACGCCGAGAGGCAGTGGCAGTCCGCCAGTGCGCTCATGCCACCATTTACCCAGGTCCACAACCGCATGTAGACCAAGCGCGCCATGGGTCAGCTGGCCCTCGTGAATCAACAGCCCAGCCTCGGCCTTGCCAGAGCTGACCGCCTCCATGATCTCGTCGAAAGGCATGATGTCATACTCGAAGTCGCCGAGGTAGAGGCGCAGCGCCAGATATGCGCTGGTCATCGTGCCAGGGATCGCAATGCGCCGACCAGCCAGCCACTCTGGGCCAACTTCCTCGCGAGTGACGACCATTGGGCCATAGTTGTCGCCCATGCTGGCGCCATGCGTCAGGATGGCGTACTTGTCGGCGACATAGGCATACGCATGGACGGAGATGGCAGTGATTTCCAGCCGCCCTTCGAGCGCCCACTGGTTCAATGTCTCGATATCACGCAGGATATGCTCGAACCGCAAACCCTCCGTATCGACATGGCCTTCCGCCAGGCCGTAGAACATAAACGCATCATCAGAGTCAGGGCTGTGGCCCAGACGAATCGGTGTGCTCTCGGTTGCGCCGTTGGCAGACGAACTCATACGTGTCCCTTTTCAGCAGACTAACGTGCGAAGAACCCCTTGGGAGACGACCTCAACGAGACGATTTCCGCACATCCTAGATTGTAGCGCATCAGAAAGCGAGGATTCCGCTGCGTGCTTCCCAGTACGATAGTCACTGCTGAGCATGATACCAGTTGACAACCGGAGAGCGAGTGCTAGAGTGGTAAGAGTGGAGTAAGTACTTTGGCGTAGGCTGGCTTGGTGGGCGGATGGCGAGTGGTATTCGACGCTGTGGAAGGGGTGGCACGTGGCCAGAGGTCGTGGAGGGTTCCCAGAGGACGACGGCTACTACGAGGGTGACTATCGCAACAGTGGCGGAGAGCAACGCGGGCGAAACCCACGTCGCACAATCCCCCTTTCGCATATGTATGAAGACGACGAATACGAGCATGGCGGCATGCTGGTCCCATACGACGAGACTGGCGACCGTTTGCCCGCGGTCGTGCAGGACGAGACTGGCCCGGTCATCATCGCTGGCGATGGCGTCTCGATGGGCAATCCCTTCATCAAGCGGCGCGAACGTCCGCTGACGATGCGGCTGACCATCGTCGGCCTGATAACCTGCATTCTCGTCACAGGCTTGTTTGCCATTACCCCGCTTGGGGCCAACGCCAGCAACTCGATGTCATCCTTCCAGGCAATATCTGGGGCGATTGTTTTGAATAAGGATCCCGCCTTCTTCTGGTATACAGCTGTCTGGGGCGACACCCCGGAATCCATCGCGCAAAAGTTTAGCGTGCAGGTCGGTGGAATTTATGAATTGAATAACTTGCTGGCGGGGCAAGAGATCAGTGTTGGCATCGCGTACAAGATTCCGCGCGATACCACCTACGGCAAAGATTATCGCCCACTTTCCTTTGTTCCTAGCGCCGGAGACGGCACGACAACTTTCGGCAATAGCCCGTGGACGTCGATTGCGGGCGAGCCAGCGGCAGACTCGGAGGTCATTTGCGCCCCGAATGGCAATGGCAATCCGGCAGGCTACCAGCTTCACTCTCCGAATTGGGGCGCTTACTGGGTGCGCGGCTTCACGTGGTATCACAACGGCGTGGATCTCGCGGCGAATGAGGGGAATCCTATCCACGCGGCGCAATCGGGTCAGGTGATCTGGGCTGGGTGGGATGTCGGCGGTCTGGGCTGGTCGGTGAAGATCAATCACTGTAACCACGTCTCGACGGTCTATGGCCACATGGATAAGCTGGAGGTCACCGTAGGGCAGATCGTGCTCGTAGGTGATGTGGTTGGGCTTGAAGGCTCAACGGGCTGGTCGACGGGACCGCACCTGCACTTCATGGTCGAATGGAACAATGAGCCGGTTGACCCCATGCCCTACTACAACTACAACGAGTACACGATCACCCACAACAGTTGATTGGCATGCCGCAGCGTTATCCATAGCGAGAACCATAGAGAACGAGGGCGGAGATTCTATCCGCCCTCGTGTGCTACCTGTCACCCAACCTCGCTAGTTGCCGGACGGCGCATCCGTGGGATGCGGCTGTGCAGCGTTCTCTTGCGCGCTCTTGCCCTGACTCCGCCAGCGTTGCGCCGCCTCATCCATGAGCGCGACCAGCCGCTCCAGTCGCTCGATGACGCTAGTGACGTTCGACCGCTGCTTCTCATAGGCGGCGGGATGCAACTCGCGCACGTAGGCTTGCAAGTCATCGTCGGTCAGGTCATACCACTTCAGATCGGCCTGAAGTCGCAAATGCACCTTGTATCCCGGATCATGCTGGCGGCGCTGATTCGTCGGATTGAGCAGGTCAACGCCCTGGAGTGAGGGTGCTTCGGCCGGGGCCGGATGTAGTTCTTCGGCGAGCTTTTCGAGGTCACCGACGCGAAAGAAGTTGCCCTTGCCCACCCCAGGGTAGGCGCGTAGCCGTTTGCTGGCGACCAGTTCGAGCAGCGTCTCGCGGTCAACATTCAGGCGGCGGACCGCCTCGCCCTCATCCACAAACGAAAATCGTGATGGTTTAGCCGGTTGCATGGGATTCCTCATCGTGCGTGTAAAACAGCAGCAACGTGCTGCCATAGCGCCGCTCATCATAGCGACGCAGCCGCTTGAGCGTAAGCGCGTCCAACTCGGCGCGCTCCTGTGGGTGGATTTGTACGATCACCAGGCCATCTGGCTCTGTCAGAGGCGTGGTGTCAAGCAGGGTGAGCGCCTGCGTCGCCATGTTCACGTATTGCGGTGGCGCGACATAGACCAAATCGAACCGTCTGCCAGTGGCCGCCGCCTGCTGTAAGTAGGCAAAGGCATCAGTGCGCAACACCTCGGCGCGATCGCTGAGATTGGTGAGCGCAAGATTCTCGCGCACCAGCCGCCAGGCCTCCGGGCTGCGCTCGATAAATGTCGCCGATTCCGCGCCCCGGCTCAACGCTTCGATGCCCACGGCTCCCGTTCCAGCAAACAGATCGAGGACGCGCATGTCCATAATCTCTGGCGCGAGAATGTCGAAGAGCGCCGTCTTGACGCGGTCCATGATGGGACGGGTCTCGCTGGACTTCGGCGATTTCAGCTTCCGCCCGCGAGCGCTGCCGGAAATGACGCGCATTACCGCGATCCCCCGGCGGGTCGCCCTCGCGGCGCTGGGCGCGGCGCGGCTGAAGCATCGGTGTCATTGGCAGCCGCCTCTTGTTCAGCGCGCTCTTGCTCTGCCCGGAGCGCCGCAAGCACCTGTTCGGCTTCCTCGGCGAACACCTCTTCTTTGCCCCAGCGAATGAGCGCATCCAGTTGCCCAGCCGTCAGATGGTCGGCGGTCGTTCGCCAGAGACCGCGCACCAGCGCCACCGCGCGCGACCGGCCAAGCTCATTTTCGACGATGTTGCGATAGGCGTTCCGTTGATAGTCGCTGGCGGTCCCGCCGCCTGTCGCCGAGCGCAGCTTGCCAATCTGCCGTAGCGCCTGCGTACGCGCGCCACTGGCCTTGCTGGCGGATACCACATCCTTGGCGGGAGCGGACGTTTCGCGGGCAGCGCTTGCGGTCTTGCGCCCTGCGGACGTCGCGCGCGCGCGGGCAGGCACAGGGGGTGACGAGAGATCAGGCACATCGTCAAGATCTATCTCATCGTCATCGTCATCGTCATCAAGTTCATCCAGCGCGTCATCGCTGGCCACCGGATTCGCGCCATTGCCAGTGGGCGCAGGCGCAAACTCATCTTCGATCAGCTCGCCATCCTCGTCGTCCTCGTCGAGTGCATAGAAGATGGTCTCGTCATCCTCTTCCTCGAATCGTGACGCAGCCGACGACATGGCGGTGGGGCTGGCTTCAGTGGACGGCTTGGGCGCGACATCCGGCTCTGGGTCTGGTTCCGGCTCGGCGTGAGACGAGGCTCCGAGCAATTGCCGCCGGAGTGACTCAAGCGCTTCACGCAGGTTAAGCCCTTCGAGCGAGCGCACGCCCAAGCGATCCATCGCCAGACGCGGATTGAGACCAAGCTCAGCGGCGGCGGATAGAAACTCTGGTCGGGTCATCTCAGCGCTCGTGGCAGGCGCGGCGACGGGCGGTTTGGCGCGAGGCGGCTCAGGTCGCTGTTGCGGCTGCGCTGCACCTGGCCGCTCGGGAGCGGCGGCGGCTGGCTGTGGCAGCGTCGGGCGTGTCTCCCGCTCAGGCGCTCTTGGCGTGGGAGCGTGGGTGTCACCTGTATCACGGGGGCGTGCAACGGGCTGATCGGCGGCAAGCGCTGGTTGCGCAGCAACCGGTTCCGGGGGTACATGCCCGTTCGCGGACGTAGACTCCTGAGCGGGCGCTGGCAAGGCTGACGCGTCAACGTGTGGCCCGCCGTCCAGCAGTTCGGCGATGCGCGTATCGAGGCGGCGCGAGAGTGCGTCCATTCCCGCGTCACTCACTTCGAGCAGCGCCTCGACATCCTGCGCGGTAGCGTCACGCGGGACGGGAATGCCAATCTCCAGCGTCCGCGTCTGCCCATCCACGGTAAACGTTACGGTCTGCCGCAGCCAGATGTGTCCGGTATCATTCGCATCCATAAAATCTCCACCGCCTCATTCATCGCTCCGCCCGCCCACTTCGATGGTACGTTGTGGTGACACCGTATTATACGCCATGCCGCCTAACCCAGCCTGATGCATGACAGAACGAATCAGCCGCGCTAAATGGTCACGAAAGGCGGCAAAATCGCCCACTCGGCGCTGATACATTGCCTCTGGGCCAGACACATGCTATACTCGCGCAAGGCGTGTCTGCGAACGCGCGGTCAACCAGAGGACGGAGCGAGCAGTGAACGAGAGTACCTCACACCAGGATGGCGCTGTGACAACACTCACGAAGCAAATCTCCGACGCCGATGTGGCGCTCTTCAACCTGGTAACTGGCCTGACGACGGTGACGCCCGATCAGATTCCGATACCATCGCAAAGCACACGCCAAATCGCGCCGATGGCGATGATCGCGGCCATGCTCGCGGGAGCAGCCGCACAGCATGGTCTGCGCCCTGATACGGTACGCTTCCTGAGCGAGATCATTCATTTTACCGAGCCAGCGTATACCGACGATACCCTCACCGCGACGGCACAGGTGGTAGACCGGGACAACGCCGCGCAATCGGTACGGGTTCTCGCCTACTGCGAGAACCAGGACGGGCGACGGCTTGCCGAGGGCGAGTTTGTACTCAGCGACTAGCCATCTGACGACGATTGGCGCCTGACCTCCCGGACTTTTCATCAGCCACATCTCACCGTCACTACGTCAATGGGCTGAAATTCGTTGACATACCCCCCGCCGCGCCATATACTGACCGCGTTTGTGTCGTCAATTCCTCACAGCTGCAGATGACGCATACTGAACTGTCATCTCTCACGTATAGATCTGTGAGAAGTCAGGCGGACAGCCTGAACATAGTTATCAGGCGATCATTCGGAGAAGAGTATTACATGAGTGGCCCAGGGGGTTCGACCACGAAACGGGATCAGCGGCGCGATGCGCGACGCCAGCAATTACAGCAGCGACAACTGATCCGCGAACGCGAGCGACAACGTAAGATTCGCAATCAACGGCTGCGGTTGGCAGCCTTCATTGGCGTCCCAATTCTTCTGGTAGCGCTGATTAGCGTCTTGCTGGTCGCCACCCATCAGGGACCGTCTCCCGCGAGCTCGACCGGCCTAAGTCCAGCCAGCGGTCAGACGGTGGACGGCATGCAGTGTACATCCAGCGAGCAGCTTGTCTTCCACATCCACTCGTATCTGGAAATATACGTAGATGGCAAGCCAGTGACTGTTCCTCCGGGCGCAGGTATCGTGGCGCCTGAGGGTTCTGGCGAGACCGCGCTGGCATCGAACGGGCTGAAGACGTGCATCTACCCGTTGCACGTTCACGACACCGAGCCAAACATCATTCACATCGAGTCGCCGATCCAGAAGACGTATACCCTCGGCAACTTCTTCGACATCTGGGGACAGCCGCTCAGCGCCACGGAGATGATGGGGAACAAGGCCGATAGCACGCACAAGCTGGTCTTCGAGGTATTCGACGCCTCGGGCAAGCTGACTCAGGTCACCAGCGATCCGCGCGCCATTGGGCTGGCGGAACACGAGACAATTGTGATTCTGTACAACAGCCCGAATGTGCAGCCGAAGCCGTTCACCAACTGGACACAGTACGGCGTGTAATGCGCATAGCTGGCATACAGAACAGAACAGACCACATAATGTCCCCCGCTGGAATCGCTCCGGCGGGGGATTTCTCTCGGCACTGTGCGAGACGAGACACTAGCGGCCGTGGCACATCTTGTATTTCTTGCCGCTGCCGCAGTAGCACGGGTCGTTGCGGCCAATCTTGCCGCTGGCCGAAGACGACGAGGCGCTTAGGTTGACATGCGCTGGCTGAGGAGATCGCCCGTTGGGACGAGCGCCCCCGCCCTTGGCGCCCTTGCCGCTACCTGGCTTCCCGCCATTGCCGTTGCTCCCAATCACCTTCGCGGCGCCGCTGCCTGGAACGCTTCCCATCGGGCGCGCGCCGTTGCCTTTAGCTTTCGGTAGCGGGAGGGGCAGACCGGCGGACTTCGTCTGACCGCTGGCGGCATCCAACGCCTGGGCGTTTGTTTGTAGGTTGCGCGGCAGCGCCTGTGCTGGCGGGGCGGGCGCCTCAATATGCACAAGCCCGCGCATCGCCAGGTCCACGATGTAGTGTTCCAGGTCTACCTTGAGACGTTCAAACGCCCGGTACGCCTCGGACTTGAATTCGTTGAGCGGGTCGCGCTGGGCCAGCCCACGCAGCCCAATGCCACTGCGCATCTCGTCGAGGTGATCGATGTGATCGCGCCAGAGGGCGTCAACCACCTGCAGAATGACCGCCCGCTCGAACTGGCGCATGTAATAGCTGCCCGGCTGAGGAGAGTTGTGTTCTTTAGCGCCCTCCTCGACCTTGTCTTCTTTCTTGCTGTAGTTGTCGAGCGCAAGGGCCACCATATCCTGGCTAAGCTGGTCGCGCTTGAGCCGGTTGAGTTGTTCGGGGAAGATGTCGTCAGGCACCTCGATGCCCCACAGCTCGAACTGCTTGACGATGCCGTCCAGGTCCCACGCTTCGGCCAGATTGGCGCGCGTATGCTCGGCCACAAGGCGCTTGACATCATGCTCGATCATCTCGACGATGCGATCATACATATCGGCATGTTCGAGCACCTTATGCCGGTCGGCATAGATCACTTCGCGCTGCTTCGAGATCACATCGTCGTATTCGACGACATTCTTGCGGATATCGAAGTTGGCGCCCTCGACCTTGGACTGAGCCTGCTCCAGCATGCGCGAGACGGTGGGGCTTTCCAGTGGCATATCGTCGTCGATGACTTTGCTCATCAGCCCGGCGACACGATCTGAGCCAAATCGCCGCATCAACTCATCCTGCAACGAGACGAAGAAGCGCGACTCACCGGGGTCGCCCTGACGGCCCGCACGGCCACGCAGCTGATTATCGATGCGGCGCGACTCGTGGCGCTCGGTGCCGATGATATAGAGACCGCCGACATCGAGCACCTTCTTGCGGTCTTCATCGCAGCGCTTCTTCGCCTCTTCGAGCGCCTCTGCGCGGTCTTCGTCGGTGACGAACTCAAGGTCGATCCCACGATTGGCGAGAATCGCATCAACGTAGGCCTCTGGATTGCCACCAAGCACGATGTCGGTGCCACGGCCCGCCATATTGGTGGCGATGGTGACCGCGCCGCTCTTGCCCGCCTGCATCACGACCTGAGCCTCGCGCGCGTGCTGCTTGGCGTTGAGGACGTTGTGCTCAATCCCCTCGCGATTGAGCATCTCAGATAGGTACTCGGAAATCTCGACCGAGGTGGTGCCGACCAGGATTGGCTGGCCGACCTCATGCCGCTCTCTGATCTCGTCGACCACCGCGCGGAACTTGCCCTCCTCGGAGCCATAGATGAAGTCTGGATTATCGGTGCGCTTGATGGGCTTGTTTGTCGGGATAACGATTACATCCAGCTTGTAAATCTTGTTGAATTCCTCGGCCTCGGTCAGCGCCGTGCCGGTCATACCCGCCAATTTCTTATAGAGGCGGAAGTAGTTCTGGAAGGTGATCGTTGCCAGGGTGCGATTCTCGTTCTGAATCTTCACCCCTTCTTTGGCCTCGATGGCCTGGTGCAGCCCCTCGCTATAGCGCCTGCCAACCAGCACGCGGCCCGTGAATTCATCCACAATCAGCACTTCGCCATCGCGGACGATATAGTCTTTGTCGCGCTTGAAGAGCACGGACGCCTTCAGCGCGTTCTCTAGGTGCCGCGTCAGCTCCATATCCTCGTAGATGTTGCGCAGCCCCATCGCCTGCTCGACCTTGTCGATGCCCGCATCATTGATCGAGACGGTGCGCTGTTTGGCATCGATGGTGTAGTCTTCTTCTTCCTTCAGCCGCGGTACGACGCGCGCGAACCGCTGATATATCTCAGCCGACTCTTCTGCCTGCCCGGAGATGATGAGTGGGGTGCGCGCCTCATCGATCAGGATGTTGTCCACCTCGTCCACGATGGCATAGTTCAGCTCCCGCTGCACGCAGAACACCGCGTCCGGTACCATGTTATCGCGGAGGTAATCGAAGCCCAGCTCGTTGTTCGTGCCGTAGGTGATGTCGGCGGCGTAGGCGGCGCGACGCTCTGGCCCCTGGGGTGGGAGGGAGGAGACGATGGCGCCGACGGAGAGGCCCAGGAACTCGAAGATTCTACCCATCCAGTCGCGGTCACGCTGGACGAGGTAGTCGTTGACGGTGACGATATGAACGCCCTTGCCTGTCAGCGCGTTGAGGTAGGCGGGCAGCGTGGCGACCAACGTCTTGCCCTCACCAGTGCGCATCTCGGAGATCTTGCCCTGATGCAGGACAATGCCGCCGATGAGCTGCACATCGAAGTGACGCATACCAATCGCGCGGCGGCTGGCCTCGCGCACCACGGCGAAGGCGTCGGGCAGAATATCGTCGAGCGTCGCGCCGTTGGCCAGTTCCTCCTTGAAATCGGCGGTTCTCTCGCGCAACTCCTCATCGGTCAATGCCCTCATGTCGTCTTCGAGGGCATTGATCTGATCGACAATAGGCCGAAGCGATTTCAATTCTTTTTCGTTGGGGTCACCGAATACCTTGGTGATTAAGTTCATCTTCGATCCCGGTCTTTCGTCATGCTGATCCTATGTAGCTCTTTAGCCCTGTAGCTCTTCTGGTTGTCTGGGGATGCTTCCCGCCCTATATGCGGTTCATGTACACGTAGATGTATACGCACGAGACGCAAAAAATCTCCAACTTCAGGACATCTCATGCCGCTATCTCGATCCCATCTCGATCCCATCTCGATCCCATCTCGATCCATCTGGACACCCCCTCATTATACCATGTGAAGCCCGCCACGCCGGGACATTTCCGCACATATCCACAACAATCCACGACAATCCGCAACCCCACTACTAGACCATTTGTTCGTTATCCGGTATACTATCAGACAGAGAGGCGCGCTTAGTTGAAGAGGATAACGAGGGCAGCGAACGTGGTGATTCCAGCCGGAGGGTTTCGCCGGGTGCTCCATGCCGACCTCGATTGCTTCTTCGCAGCGGTCGAGGAGCTAGATAATCCTTCGCTGTGCGGGAAGCCAGTCATCGTCGGCGGCGACCCTGAACGGCGCGGGGTGGTCAGCACGGCCAACTATGCCGCCCGCCGCTTCGGCATCGCCAGCGCGATGGCCGCCGCCCATGCGCGTCGCCTCTGTCCGCAGGCCATCTTCCTGCGCCCGCGATTTGACCGCTACCGCGAGCTTTCTCGCCGCGTGATGGCAATCCTTGAAGAATCGGTGCTCGCGCTGGAGCAGGTGTCGGTTGACGAGGCATTCGGCGAGTTGCCGCCGGGGCTGCCGGGCTGCGAGCGGGCGGAGGTGATTGCCCGGCGCATCAAGCGGTGGGTGCGTGACGAGACTGGCCTCGTCATCTCGGTGGGCGTCGGACGTAACAAGTCCATTGCGAAGCTGGCCAGCGACGCGTCGAAGCCCGACGGGTGTCTGGTGATCCGGCCCGGCGCTGAAGATGCGTTTCTGCGCCCGTTGCCGGTGGGCAGGCTCAACGGCGTGGGGCCACATACCCGCGAGCGGCTTGAGCGCCTGGGATTGCGGACAGTCGGCGATCTGGCCGCGCGGGAGCTGCGCGAGATGGAGGCGCTCTTCGGCAAGCACGGCGCATGGCTCTGGCGGCTGGCGCATGGCGAGGATGATCGCCCCGTCGAGACGGAGCATGAGCCGCCCAAGAGCATCTCGCATGAAAACACCTACGAGCGTGATATCGCCGATGTCGAGCGCGCCGTCGAGCATCTACGCGAACTGGCGCAAGGGGTGGCCCGGCGCGCCGAGAGCAAGGGCATGGTGGGCCGGACCGTCACGCTCAAGGTGAAGTGGTCCAACTTTCAGATCGTGACGCGGCAGCAGCCCCTGGCGACGCCAACCGCGCAGGCCAACCCGCTCGCGGACGCCGCCGAGGCGCTGCTGCGGGAGGAGATCGCGCCACTGCTCGATGGCGATGATGCGCGGGCCATCCGGTTGCTCGGGCTGGCGCTGAGCGGGCTCAGCCCGGCCGATGATATGGCGGAGATCGCGCGCCGGTCGCGTGTCATCCACGGATGGGTGCAGCCGTCACTCTGGGAGCGCGCGGAGGGGCTGGCTGGCTGAGTGAGGTGTGAGATACGCTTGCCACGCTCTGACCGACGTGGGATACTCCACTGAGGCAGTTGCCAAACCGGTTACCACATCAATAACCCCACCGTATCGTCTTCCGAATCGTCTTCCGAAGGAGCCTATCTGTGTCCGAGCTGAAGAGGCCGCTGCTGCGGGGAGAGCGCGTTGACCTGCGCGCGATTGAGGAGGCTGATTACCCAGCGCTGCATCGCTGGGCCAACGATCCGGCGACGGTCGGCGAGTACGATGTCCTGAGGCCGGTCTCGCTCGACGACATTCGCCGCCGCTATCGAGACAACCGCGCGCTGACGGCGGAGGGCGGCGCGCTGCTGATTGTCCGCAAGGATGGCGCTCCGGTCGGGACAGTGAGCTGTCATCCGGTCTCGTACGGCATCTATTCGCCCGCGTTCAATATCGGCATCGAGATCGAGCCGGAGCAGCGCGGCCAGGGGTACGGCAGCGAGGCGCAGCGGCTCTTCGCCGACTATCTGCTGGCTACCTTCCCGGTGGGGCGGGTTGAGGCGAGCACCGATCGTGAGAATATCCCGGAGCAGCGGGCGCTCGAACGGGCGGGGTTCACCCGCGAGGGCGTGGCGCGCTCGGCGGCCTGGCGCGGCGGACGCTGGCACGATATGGTGGTCTTCAGCCGTGTTCATGGCGATGGGTGACCTTGACAGTATCGTCCAGCCTTCTCCCTCTAATCACTAAGGGCGCATATCACACGCCTCAGCACTGGAGCGCTTGCCAGCAGGTGAGCCAACAGTCCACGATCATACTGGAACGGCCCCAGCAGACGACCACCATCTTTCGCTATTCGACCGCCACAATGCGATTGCGGAGCGCGCCGATGCCCTCGATCACCGACTCCATCACATCGCCGGGGCGCAGAAACTCCGGCGGCGTGCGCGCGAAACCGACCCCGGCGGGCGTGCCGGTCGCGATGATATCTCCCGGCTCCAGCGTCGTGCCATGCGAGATCTCCGCCAGCAGCGCCGGGATATCAAAGAGCATGTGCGCTGTTGTGTCTTCCTGCTTGACGACGCCATTCACCAGTAAGCGCAGGCGTACATCCGTTGGATCGGGCAGTTCGTCCGCCGTCACAATCCACGGCCCCATCGGACACGACCCATCCAGACTCTTGCCAAGGAACCACTGCACGCCGGGGCGATTCTGGATGTCGCGCGCACTCACATCGTTAAGGACCGTATAGCCCCAGACGTGCTTCATGCCATCCTCGCGCGCGATGCGCCGCCCGCCGGGTCCGACGATGACCGCCAGCTCCACCTCCCAGTCGATTCGCTCGCTGACCGTCGCGTCGAAGGGAATATTACTAAACGGCCCAGTGACCGCCGTTACCGCTTTGGTGAAGATGTTGGGCGACGGCGGCAGCTTCACCTCCTGCCCGATGGCGCGCAGCGATTCGGCGGCATGTTCGGCATAGTTCCGCCCGACGCAGAAGACGTTTTTGCGCGGAAGCGGTATCGGAGCGAGCAACTCGATGGAGGCCAGCGGCATGACGCTCGCATCAGGCGCACGCGCGACCACGTCCGCCAGCGCCCGGAGCGCCTCATCGCCCCCCGCGATCAGCGCCAGCATGCCACTCGCCGCCCCCGCCAGATCGCCCACGCCCAGGCGGTTCGCCGCCAGCGCCACATCCACGATCTCCTCGCCCCGCACGACGCCCAGCCGCTCGTCGCCACCGCTCCGAAATGTCGCCACACGCATCGCTTGCTCCATTCTGCTTTTGGTTCTGGCTTCTGCTTCTGCTTCTGGAGTCTGGTCCCCCCTCCCTGTTAGGGGCAGACGCGCGAGCCGAGAGGCTCGGAGCGTGCGACAAGCACGCGCAGCGGCTGCGTCCCAGCGGGAGGGGCTGGGGGGAGAGGACGGGCCGCGTCACTCCACCGGCGGGCTTTCACGCTCCTCGATGCTCTCCTCCACATCAGCATCCACACCAGCATCCACATCAGCATCCACACCATTCTCCATCCCCAGCTCGGCCATCACCGGAGCCGCCCGGCGCGGCGAGCTGTGTTCGCCAGAGGTATCGGGCAGCGGATCGCCCTCCCCGGCGCCCTGGGGCTGGTCGGGTGGATCGTGGGGTGGTCGCCGGAAGTCGAGCAGGCGCGTCTTAGCGAACTCTCGGGCGCGTTGCTCACACCAGGCCGCGTGGCGTGTATGCGCATCGGCCAGAGCGCGCAGAATCGCCTGACCCTCGCCATCACCCTCCACGTCATCTAACGCGCCGTCTTCAAGCAGTTGTCGGGCCTGGTCACATGAAGCGAGTTGGTGATGGACAAAGAGTTGTAGCCGGTCATCGTAGCGCGTCAGGTCCAGCGCCTGCAAGACGATGCCGTTGATGCGGCGTGTCACGGGCAGATTGAGGGCGTCGAGCCAGTCGCGCAGGAGGAATGCGATCAAGGTATCTTCAACACCCATCTGGGACAGCGCCTCGCGTTCGAGGTATTCCGTCGCGCCATTGGACAGCGCCACCTCGATCTCCACGCTGGCGCGCACGTCTTCCAGGAGCATGTTGAGGGCGTCTACGGTTTCTGGATTCAGTGTCCCCATGCGATCCCTCACTTGCTTGCTACGCTGCTTGCTACGATGTGTGACACAACTGCGCCACTGCGCAACATCCCATCCCTGATGCGCTGCCGAGAGGCGCTGTCCCGCGCACCATGCCCGTGACCGATACGATTTCGCTCGGATTCCGCTACGCATTGTCTCACAGCCATAGACAGCCGACAAGCGGGCAGAAAGCACACGGAAAGCACACGGAAAGCAACGACGGTGGCATGGCAGTAGCTGGCAGTAGATGGTGGTCAGGGCGCTCCCATTCGCCGCTGTTCGCACCATAGCATGAACTCAGGCGGTTGCGCCACTCTCCCGCGCAATCTCCTCACCTCTCCTCCCATCTCCCTGCGTATCTCTGAGAGAGGATGCCTCGTGGCGTATACTGCGATAGAAGAATGGTCAACAACGAAACGAGGGCGCATCCATGGCTGAACCAGTGGATTCATCTGGCAGGACGAGCCCCATGCCCTCGCCCCGCCGCTCCCAGGCCGACCCGCTCCGTCAGGCGACGACCACACTGGTCCGATGGCGCGCTGGCGTCGCAACCGCATCGGAAGACGAGCTAGCGGTTGAGGAGCCGCTTGAGGTTCGGCTGCGTCCCGGCGAATACTCATCCGCGACCGAGACGATAGCGGTCATCATGCGCACCCCTGGGACTGATGAAGAACTGGCGGTCGGCTTTCTCTACAGCGAAGGGCTACTCGCCAGCGCCGACGAGCTGCGGGCCATCTCCCCCGGGCAGGACGCCGACGGCCTTCCCTCACCCAACCTCCTTGACATTATCCCCACGCCCGAGGCGGATATCGCGGAACGTGTGCGCGCTGGTGGCGTCTCGCGCGCCTTCGCCGTGAACGCCAGTTGCGGCGTCTGCGGGCGCAACAGCATCGCCGCCGTCTGCGCCGCCTTCCCGCCGCTCGCCGCCCGCTCGCCGCTGACGACCACCAGCGCGCTCGCCGCACTGCCCGACCAGTTGCGCGCTGGGCAGAGTGTCTTCTCCTCGACCGGCGGCCTGCATGCTGCGGGACTCTTCGCTCCCGATGGAACGTTGATCGCGCTGCGCGAGGACGTGGGCCGCCACAACGCAGTGGATAAGCTGATCGGGCGCGCGCTGCTCGACCACGCGTTGCCGCTGGCGCAGACGATGCTGCTGGTCAGCGGCAGACTTTCCTTCGAGATCGTGCAGAAGGTGGTGGCTGCTGGCATTCCGCTGGTGGCCGCCGTCTCCGCCCCATCGAGCCTGGCGGTGGACCTGGCGCGCGAGTCCGGCGTCACGCTGGTCGCCTTCTTACGCGGCGCATCAATGAACATCTATACGCACCCGGCGCGCATCCTCTCCGACGGGGATGTATAGCTGTCTGCCGCCTACCGCTCGGAGAGTGACGCCGCCTCCGCGCCAATCGCCGACTGGACGAACTCGCGCGCCTGACGCAGCCGCTCCAGATTGCGCTTTCTACCTATGAAGCCAACCTCGCGTGGGTGCAGTTCCAGCGTGATGAGGCCGTCGTAGCCATCGCGCGCCATAGTCGCCAGCAGCTCCCGCAGCGGCAGCTCACCTTCACCAGGCATGATATGCGTCCGCGCATGTTGGCCGTTATGGCGGGCGTCGCTGAGATGCACGTTTTTGAGCAGGGGCCGCACGACCTCATACACCGCCAGCAGGTCTTCGCCATTCGCGCCGACGTGGCAGGTATCCAGCGTCACGCCACAATTGTGCGCGCCAGCGTAGTCGACCAGCGTGGCGATGTGGTCCAGCAAGAGCTTGGCGCCGCCGGAGTATTGGGTGCTTTCGAGGCTAATTATGACATCCCCCGGCACAGCGTCGTAGCCCAACGCTATCGCGCGCTCGAAGAGGACGGCGCGGCGCGAGTTCATGCTGCGCAGGCCCGGCACGTGCGCGACACAGATCGGGGCGTCGACGAGATGAGCCGCGGCGGTCAGGTTGGTCATGCGCCGCGTCACCGCGAGCGGCCAGCCCAGCGCCCGCAGACGCAGGAACGGCGGATGCACGCTGAGCACCGGCACGCCATCGGCGCGAATCGTGCGCAGATAATGCTGCGGGCCGGTCAGTTGGTAGCCAACACCCAGGGCAAGTTCAACCCCATCGAAGCCCGCGTCGCGTGCGAGCCGCAAGCTGTAGGCGAGGCTGCGTGCATAGAAGGTAGCGGTCGAAAAACTGATGCGCATGTCCAGAAGCATACCTGCCTGAGTGATTTGGGGTCAACTGGATAGGCGGTCCGGCAAGTCCGGTGGGATGTTCGTCATGATAAGCCGTGCCGTGGTACGATACGAGGCGACCCGTCAGGAGCGTTAGTTCCGCTAGAATTTGCTGGCGGATATATACGACAATCACGGAGGGATAGACATCGTGTCCGGATCACGCGCACTCTCACCACGATTCTGGCGCGTCGTCTTCCGGATCGTTGAGTTGGCCACTGTCTATGCCCTCGTCGTCGCTGGCCGGATGTATGCCGTCACCCACTGGAAGCTCACCTCAGGCGATGTGATCGAGTACAACACCTACGCGCAGGCCTTCTGGCTCAGTCATCCGCCACTCCACCAGCTCCCTGTCGAGTATCCACCGCTGGCGATCATCCCGTTCTCGCTGACGCTGCTCCCGCCGTTGAAAGATATCCAGACCGTCTTTTCGCTCTGGATGGCCGCTGTCGTCGTCGTGGGCTATGCGGGCTTTCTCCGCTTCTCAACGCGCAGGCGCGGCCTGATCTACCTGCTCTATCTCCTGGTCGGCTCAAACGCTGTCCTCACCGCGCGCTTCGACATCGTTCCCGCGCTCATCACCCTGGCCGCCCTCTGGGCCACCGAGCGCAAGCGCTTTGTGCTGGCCTACCTGCTGCTGGCGGCGGGGATCCTGCTCAAGCTCTATCCTGCGTTCCTGCTGCCCATCGTGATGATCGCCCACTGGCAGGCCGTCCGCGCCGCCAATCCAGCGACCGTCCACTGGCGCGACGGGCTACGCGCGCTCGTTGGCTTCGTGAGGCGCGACCCGGCGGTGCGCGCGGTTGCGTTGGGGGCGGCGCTCTGCGCGGGCGCGGTCGCGCTGGTCTTTGCCGCGGCAGTTGCCACCGCTGGCGGCGCGGCGCTCTCCGGCTTCACCTATGCCAGCGACCGCCCACTTCAGATCGAATCGACCCCGGCGACGCTCCTCTGGCTTGGTACGCTTGTCGGCATTCCAGCGCATCCCGAGTTCTCGTTCGTCTCACTCAATATGGTGGGACCGCTCGACGTAGCCCTCAAACCGCTCTCAGCGGTGGCGCTGGTCGTTGGGTGCCTGGTGGTCTACTGGAGTCAGCTGCGCGGCCGGTTGACGGTGGGTCAGGCGGTGCTGGCCTGCCTCTGCGCGGTGATGGTGACCAACAAAATCTTCAGCCCGCAGTACATCATCTGGGTGCTGCCAATCGTCGCGGCGGTGGAGGGTTTCAGTCTGCTCTGGGTTGCCATTGGCCTTCTGACAACGCTGGACTTTCCCATCGTCTACGGCTTGCGCGCGCCCATCTGGGACTCGCCGTTTAGCTGGCAGTTCATGCCGGTAATCGCTGCGCGCAACCTGCTCCTGCTGTATGCGACGCTGCGCGCCATGTTGCGGCGGCCTCACCGGCAGCCAGCATCACAACCGGTGGACGGTGAGAGCGGCCGGGCGTTGCGTCGCGCTAACTCGAATTCGGCGCCCATAGCGACACGATAGCCACGACGCCTGTGCTAGATTGTTTTTGACGTGATAGAGGGAGACACCACGAGTGTCGGGTGACCGCAGCCGTATCTTCACTATTGGCCTCGCCATCTCGTGGGTTCTGGTCGTGGCGCTGCCCATCATCGTCTCGGTACGGCTGGAAAAGTCCTGGTATGGCCTGCCGCTGCTGGGAGTCGTCGTCTGGTTCGCCGGGCTGCGGGTGGCGCGCGCGCTCTCGCCTGCCGTGCGTGCCGATGCCGAGATGCGACGTGGCGACTATGAGGCGTCGCGTGCGCGGTGCCAGCGCGCGCTGGCGGTGCAGGGAGCTGGGGCATGGACGGGAACACGCCGCCTGGTCTGGCTCAACCGCTACACCACCGCGCTCTGGATGCTGGGACGACCTGATGAAGCTCTCAGCGCAGCGCTCGAAGCGGTCACGATCTCGTCGGATCCTGAGACGCTCGGCAACTGCGCCGCGGTGCTCCTCGCCTTGAACCGCTATGCTGAGGTCTCCGGTGCTGCTCGGCTGGCGCAATCTCTCTCACGCGAACGCTCGGTGAGCGCCAACGCGGCGCTGGCGGGCGCGATGCTGGCGCGCGGCCTGCCCGCCGAGGCGGAGGCGCTGGCGCTGGCGGGCTTTAACGATGTGCAAGCGCTGCTCCCGCTTGCCCGGCGCGAGCACTATGTCGCCTGCCTGGCAGTGCTCTGCCGCGCCGAACGCGCCCTCAAGCGCACAGAAGCCGCCGCGCAGGCATTTGAAGCCCTCCAGAAAGCCCCACGCCATGTGCTCGCCTTGCAGGCGTTCGCGCTGGTCGAAGAGGCCGAGCGCGAGGCGACCGCCGCCGGGGGGAAAGAGCGCGCGTTTGCGCTATTGACCGAGGCCTATGAGCGCAACGAGCCGTATGTGCTCTGGTATTTCACCCAGCCAGATAGCTTCCAGTGGATGCGCGACGATCCGCTCTACGTGCGCGCCGTCACCGCCGCCGATGAGCGTGAATCGCGCCTCTCGGAGCACGCCGTCTCGGTGGAGCAGGTAGCGCTGGTGCTCGCGCAGGCTCAGAAGACCGGCCACCCACGTCCCGCGCCACAGGCCAGCCGCGCCGCGCTGGTCGCGCAACTGCTCACGCTCGCCGCGACAGTGGCGCTGCTCTCCTGGTGGACGTGGAGCTTCTTCATCGGCGGCGCCTCGTAGCTTTCCACCGTGTAGACAAGAATGGCTCCCCTGAAGATCTCTCGACCAGGGGAGCCAGGACACTCATGGCGAATGACGTTCATGCGCGCTTGGCGGGAACCTTTAGCGACTTGACGAAGTTTTCGGCCAGCGTATCGAACGACTCGCTATTGTAGTCCTCGATCTTGCCGCCGTCGCAGAGCATCGCAATCTCTGGATCGATCGGGATCTGCGCCAGCAGCGGCGCGCCAGTCATGTAGACGAGGTCGCTGCCATTGCTCGGGCCGAAGATCTCGTTGCGGCTGCCGTCAGGCATCGTAAGATAGGCCATATTCTCGACGACGCCGAGAATGCGCCCTTTGAGCGTCTGCACCATCTTGATACACTTGATCACAATCTCCGTCGCCAGCATCTGCGGCGAAGAGACGATGATAACGCCATCCACCGGCAGCGACTGCATCACCGTCATCGGCGCGTCGGATGTGCCTGGTGGCAGGTCCACCAGCAGGAAATCGAGGTTTCCCCAGTCGGCGTCGCTATAGAACTGCCGAATGGCGCTTGAGACCATCGGGCCGCGCCAGACAACGGGATCGGTCGAGTCGGGCAGGAACATATTCATCGACATGATCTTGACACCGCCCACCGACCGCAGCGGCTCGATGCCCGCATCGGTCTTGCGTGGCTGCCCGCGCACGCCGAACTCCTTGGCGATGCTCGGGCCGGTGATATCGCCATCGAGCACACCCACCTTCAGCCCCTGACGTTGCAATGCGACAGCGAGCAGTCCCGTCACCAGCGACTTGCCCACGCCGCCTTTGCCGCTCATCACGGCCACGATATGACGAATTTTGCTATCCTGGGGCTGACCCATCACCTGGAGTGGAATGCCACGGCCAACAGGCGCCTTCGTCGCGGGCTTGATGCCCTCGGCCTCCTGGCCATTCGCCACACGATTGAGATCGCTCAACAGTGCCTCGACATCCAGCCGATGCGTGCGCGCCCCAGCGGCGACGCTCTCTCTCGCGCCAATCTGGCAGGCGGTGCAGGGCAGTCCATGCCCCTGGAAAACCTTCACGGTCTGCGGATATTGCGAGACCACATCGTGAATAATCATGTCCGCAGCTATCTCAACTGCCATGCGTCTTCTCCCAGCAGCATCCTCACGAGTGTCCGCGGCCTGCACAGCACGGCTGCCGTTGACCTGTGGGTATGACTCGCCGACCCTGTCAATCCAGGAACGGCGTAATTCCGACTAGCCAACTAGGATTATACCACGCAGGTCTTTGGGAAAAGCAGGTGTGGAAGCACAATTGTGATGAGAAGTCCGGCTGCTGGCGCTGCATGGCTCGCAATTTGCGTATGGAAGAGATGTACGCCAGACATACGAGAGGCATATCGGCGAACTATCCTATGGGCATGCTGTTCTTCGAGAAAAGGGTGTTTCGCTCAGGCACAAGGCATCAGGAATGAGCGCGCGGAAGACGCCTTCGAATAAACAAGCGCACGGACCAACATCAGCATCTTCGCAGCCTGACCAACGGGCGACGGGGCAGCAGCCCCCATCTGCACAGCCGACGACTGCGGAGCCATCGACGACTCAGGTGCAGCGATTTCTCGCCGAGCTATTGGGTACCTTTCTGCTGGTGCTCTTTCATGGTGGCGCATCGGCCTCGCTACGAATCATCGCAGGCTCCGCACAGGCCGCGCCATCGCCACAGAGTATCGCGTTTCTCGCCTTCGTCGATGGCTTCTCGCTGTTCATGATTATCATGATCGTCGGTAAGATTTCGGGCGTCCTGATCAATCCGGCGGTGACGATTGGACTGGCGATTCGTCGCCGCTTTCCTCGCAATGAAGTGCCAGTCTATCTTGCGGCGCAGTTCGTGGGTGCAACGCTCGGCGCGGCGGCCATCATGCCAACCCTCGGTCGCGACGCGCTGACGATTGGCCACCTCGGCGCGGTGCAGCTCGCGCCCGGCGTGAGCATCTGGCAGGGGATGCTCGTGGAGGCGCTGGGCGCGTTCGTCCTCGTGCTGACCATCAGCGCCACCGCGGAAGACCCACGCTCGCCCAGCGGCTGGGCCGCTTTTGCCATCGGCATGGCGCTCTTCGCCATCGTGATGCTCTTCGAGTCGATCACTGGCGCCCCGGTCAATCCCGCACGCGCCTTTGGGCCGGATCTCCTCAATACCCTCCTGGGTGTTCCGGTCAAGTGGGGCGATTACGCCCTCTGTTATCTCCTTGCTCCTCTCGTCGGCGCATCCATCGCCACAACGCTCTATCGCTACCTGGCGAATCAGCCCAGCAAAAAGCCTGAGCCAGAGCCGGACTGAGCCACCGCAGCGCCGTTATGCGCCCCCGCCACTGAGCAATCCATAGAACAGGAGTAGCGTTGCAGCGCTCATCACCAGAGCTGTCAGAGCGAGGCCAACGTTGATGATGGGGCTAAGCCGATATGAGCGCATGATCTTGCGGTTGTTGCCGACGAGCAGGAGGAACACGATCAGCACCGGCGAGAGAATGCCCTGTAAGACATTTGCCCAGAACATGAGTTGAATTGGATCGAAGCGCAGCAGCGCCACGACCAGGCTGACCACCAGCGCTCCCGTCATAATCAAGTAGAAGCCTTCACTCTGCCAGGGCTTCTTCCAGAGGCTTGCCGACCAGCCAAACAGGCCTGATAAGCCATAGGATGTGCTTGCAAGCAAAACCGGAATAGCGATCATCCCTGAGCCAATGAAGCCTATCGCGAAGAGCTGTTCGGCGTAGGGGCCGAGTAAGGGAGCCAGGGCAGCCGCGGCGTCGGCGGCGGTCTGTATCTCTTTGTGGTGAGTGAAGAGCGTCGCCGCCGTGCAGATGATGATGGCGTATGCCACCAAATTGCCAGCAATTGTCCCAACGGCAATGTCGAGCGCCGCCATCCTAAACTGCTGCTTACGCGTGCCTGGACGCTTCTGTTCTTTTTCACCTTGTACCTGCCAATACATGGTGTACGGTGAGACAGTGGCTCCCAGCAGAGCGACAGCGCTGCTGATGCTCGCGAACCCTAGGGAGATATGCGGGATAAACGTCGCCCGCAAGACATCACCCCAATGCGCGCCTGAGACCACGCCGGTAATCAGGTAGGCGACGAAAACCAGGCTCATCGCTAGAAATATCTTCTTGATAATGCCGAAACTTTGATACACGATCAGATACCACAAGCCGATTGCTACTGGGACCACGAACCATTCCCAGGTGATCCCCGTAAGCAGTTGAATGCCCGTGCCAATGGCAACCAGGTCGGCGGCAATCAGAGCGGTATTGGCTACCACCAGAATAAGCGACGCGGGGATGGCGATCTTCCGCCCGTAATGCTCCTGTAGAAGGTCGGCCAATCCCTTCTGAGTGACCCGCCCGATTTTGGCGCAGGCATATTGCACCGCCTGGTAGAGCGGCGTGGACAGCAGCATCAGCCAGAGTTGGCCATAGCCATTGGTAGCGCCGTTGACCGAGTAGGAGGTGACCGCCGAAGAATCATTCCCGGCCATGCCGCTCAAGACACCGGGGCCGAGCGTGCGCAAGTAGTCGCTCGGCTGGACACGCTTAGTGGCAGCATCGCTTTTGTTCGTGGAACCATCGGGCTTGCCCGTCGTGCGCCGATGGCGACTAACACTTGTTGTATCCCGCGGTTGTTGCGAGTTTAGGGTCTCACTGCCGATCGCCGAGAGGTCTTTAATCTCCTGTATAGTCGTATTGAGAACTACCTTGCCCTCGTCAGCCTCGCTACCCTGGGCATTCTCCTTGCTGTCGTCAGATGGCGCTGATGGTTCGGTTGCGCTGCCGTTGCCGTTCGCGTCTTCGACTGTCTCGATGCGCTCAACAGGAACTTCGAGGGTCTTCCTGAAGACGACGCCCTTTTCGACGACAACGTTCGTGACATCACCGGCCGTGTCGCGTTCGACATCCTTGACTCTGGCGGTGCTGACATCCGACTCGCCCAGATCTCCTTCGCGAGCTTCGACGGCCATCCCTGGCTCAACACCGTCAGCGCTTTCCTGGTGTTTCTTGTGGCTTTTAGACGCATCGGACTCATTCGGCGATTCTGACGTATTGCGCCGCCCCTTCCGGCCTTTAGCGCTCATCGTTGCCCTTTCTTGCAGCCTTTCGTAGCGGTAGGCGAACCAATCACCTGCGCATCTATGGGAGACAATGCAAGAGACTTGCCATACTCTTGCACTGAGCAACGATGGCGCTACGGGTCGATAGCGGCTCGGCGCGGCATCCTTGCAACTCGATGAGGCGCCTTCCTCACTTGCCCACATGTTCTTGTGTTCGTGGTGTCCGAGAATATTAGCGTGGTCATCGAATCAACATGATGGCCAAGCGCGTTATCGCCTCACTGTTCGTCTAGTGTCGGCAGACCACTGCGCTACAGGATTATTGCACTGCAAGTGATTCTGCACGTTATGTGCCATTCGACAGATGCTGGTCATGTCTCGAGAGCCGTTCACTGGCCGCAATGCGACAACTGTCTTTCATGAGAGCGCGAGATAATCACTATACAGAAAGACCAGATTGGGAGAATATCCCGATCCGGTCTTTTGATGCGTTAGATGTGCCAGCGCTGGCGGAGTAGCGCGTCCAACTCAGGCGCCAGCGGCCGCGGCGGTGTCATCACGCCGCGAGCGACGACGAGTTGGCAAGGCTGCTGCCACCAACTCCTCCAAACTGCTGCGCAATTTCTTGGCGTACCCCAGCCGTGTAAGCGTGCGGTGGAGATCCCCCAGGCTTATCTCTGGAGGTACGGCCACAGACTTTGGCCCGACGCGTCGCAGACGATAGGCACGCAGTTTTGGCGACGTGACCAATTCGCCCGCCAGCGCTTCATCGTTGACCTCCAGCAGAGTAATCCGTGGCTGCGGTGTCTCACGGCTCTGACGCGCCCAGTCGCGCAGGGTATAGATCACGTTTTGTGGCAGCGACTTCTGGCTGTGCGTCTGCAGGAAGCGCAACACGTCGTCAACGGTCGTACCGTCCTCCATGCCGCGCCGAAGCGCCTCACGGGTAAGTGTGAACTGGCTGACGCGGCCCATCTGATCGAGCGAGGCGAAACGCAACAGCCAGTAGATCGCGGGCATGTATGGCTCCATCAGCAGCACCTGGAAGTTCGGCTGAACGACCAGCGCGCGTGAGGAGAACATCTGGCTGGCGCTCTGTTCGCTGGCGAGCACCTCGGCGCCAAGCTCGGTGAGCATGAAGCTATCGGGATTGACTTGCTCGTTCGCGGTGGGAACCACCTCGCGGTTATAGCCAAGGGCCACCATACCCAGGTCATAGAGTGTTGAGCGGAACATCCCCGTGATAATCTCACCATCGGTGGCGTCCCAATGCGCGCGTAGCTCTTCGGCCAGCTTGAAACCCGCCTCTCCCGCGCATCGCTGCGAGGGACGCAAAACATAGGGATCGTCGCTTTGTAGTGTCGCCCGAAATGAGTCGAGTGAGTACCACACCCCGGTCTTGCAGCGTTTGAGCAGGCGGGTTACCAGGTCGCGCGCCAGCGGAATCTCGACGTAGAACGAGTGGAACTCGTGGTAACCAGCGCCAGGCACGTCGATCCACCAGCGATCGGTTGGCCAGCGGCGGAACAGTCGGCGCACCTGCATGACGAGGTCGTGTCGCGCCCAGGAATCAAGCTTTTGTCCCGGTGTTAGCTGATTGCGTTGCCGTGCGGTCGAGGGCGACGCCTCCACGAGGCCAAGATCATGCGCCTGTTGCTTGAGGAGATCCACATAGTCCAGCGCCTCGCGCTCGCTGCGGCGCGCCCTCTCACCCAGAAGCATGGGGGTCAACCTCTGTGCCGCACGCTTCGGCAGCGTCCCGGATCGTGTTAGTTCGATCTCCTGCCCATAAGATGCCGCAACCAGTACCGCGATATCCCAGATAAAGGTGGTATCGGCGGGGCGCACGGCCTGGGGCGAATCAGACGTCTGAAGACCAATAATCGCATGCGGACGCCCATCGGCGCGGGTAAGATTCGCCAGCGTTTCCTTTGGCAGGAAGAGAATGCGCTCGCCCTCGCTGAACGTATCGAACGCCAGCGCATATTCCTCGAAGGTATGGATGAGCGCGGAAAGCTCCCACTCGGTGAGATGCACCTGCGCGCGCAAGGCGTTGACGGTGACTCGGCCACCACGGCTTCGCAGCCAGTCGTAGGTCACCTGCACCCTCGCATCCACCCGCGCCAGCGCATAGCGTACCGCTTCAGCCTGTGTCAGATTCTCGGCGATGGCGGCGCGCACCTCATTGCGCGAATAATACGCCTGAACGCTAAGCCCGAATCGACGCCCTATTTGATCAAGATCGCCCTGGCGATAGGGCATGAGCAGCTCATCCATGGTTTTGTCTGAGCGATCGGCATGAGAAATGTAGAGCTCGCGGCCACTGGCGTACAGACTGGTCACCAGTTCTGTAGGCACGTAGGCGATGAGCTTCTCTTCGATGGCTGCCTGGGTATTGCGCGGCGCTGAGTACCCGTAAAAGGTTACTCGCTGCCCGATAAGCTCGGTGCCTTGAACCTTCGCCGTTTCGACAAAGACTAAATGGCGCTCGACCAGGCGATTGAGTGTAGCCTCGGCCTCATCCTCATCGAGGTGAGTACGCTCGGCGATGCTCTCAACCAGACACCAGTTTCGCGCGGATGGCCCAGCGACGGCAAAGAGGACGCGACGCTCATCCTCGGTCAGATGCTCCCATACGAAACGAGCGGCAATCGTGTCACGCATCGCTCGTTCGAGTTTCTGACGCGCTTCGGCGGTATCGGTGGCAGGCGGCTCAGCGCCCCACCATCCTGCCAACTCGCGCAGGGAGCAGAGTGATTCATCTGCGAGGATAACACTCAGGCTTTTCATTGTGCCGGTCCCTCCGAAAGCGCTCACCATGCGACCAACCTGTTTTCCTGCCATCGGCGCTACCGATGAGCACACGCTACAGGCAGATCGCAGCGGTTGACGAACACTTCCATTCCTCCATAGAACGTCAGGATAACGTCAGGCGAGTACCGGCGCCCTTTCACACAAACAGGCCACGTATATACGGAGTTAGTCCGCTACACAGCCCACATGAGGAAAGAAGCGCCAGCCGCGCTGGCTAGACGTCTTCCCTCATTGCGGGTACAGTCGTGGACTTAGCGGACTTGGATGATGGCTCCTCTCCATCATACTGCGGAAGTATACGGGTGGATATGCCGAAGTTTTGCACGAAGTGAATGACCTCACGGGCAACCTGGCTGGGAGTGGATGCGCCAGCGGTAATTGCCACGCGCTGCTTGCCCTCCAGGATGCCTGGCGGAAGATCAGCCAGCGACTCGATGCGAATCGCAGGGCTACCAGCCAGTTCTTCAGCCACCTGGACGAGCCGGTTGGTGTTGTTGCTGCGTGGGTCGCCGACGACGATCGTCAGATCCGCGCCGCGCGCCATACGCGCGACTGCCTCCTGCCGGTCCTGCGTCGCCTTGCATATCTCGTTGAAGACCTCGGCGTGTGGGAATCGCCTGCATATTGCCTCGACCAACCGTCTCGTGTCCCACTGGCTGAGCGTTGTCTGAGTGGTCACCATCAGCTTCTCGGCATGCAAGATACGCTCGGGCAGCGCATCGAGGTCTGCCTCAGTTTCTACCAGGTAGACGGCGTTGGGCGCTTCCCCCACGACACCTTCAGGTTCGGGATGGCCCTTTTTGCCGATATAGAGAATCTGATAGCCTCGTTCCGCGAAATCAAGCACGAGGTTATGCGTTTTGGTCACATCAGGGCAGGTCGCGTCGATCACATGTAGGCCGCGCTCGTGGGCGCGCTCCTTGACGCGAGGCGAGACGCCATGCGCGGTGAAGATGACGGTTCCCTCAGCCACCTGGTCGAGAATCGCCGCCCGGTTTGATCCATCGAGCGTGAGGACGCCAAGCCGGTTGAGCTCCTCAACAGCAAAGCGATTGTGAACGATGAGGCCAATGATATATATAGGACGCGGCAGCGAGGGATCTCTGGCCGCTTTCCGCGCGATTTCCATTGCATCCACAACACCATAGCAGTAACCGCGTGGAGTGACTTTTATTACGTCCATTGAAACCGTATCACCTTTCGCTTTCTGAGTCTTGATACGACGCTATTGCGCCAGCGAGACTCAGGATGGCGAAACGCCAGAGGGTTGGTCGGCTTTTCAGGCGCGAGCCTTCTGGAAGAGCGCCTCGAACGCTGAGGAATCGAGTCGGACAATCGTTGCCTCGCACAACTCCTCCGTAAACTCGTCACTCTCGGAGAGTTCGGGATCGTCGCCCAGTGCAGGCTGCTCGGCAGGCAGCCATCCATGCGGCGCGCCGTGCGATGTCTTCGTAGAATCCAAGTGTCAGGCTCCTTTCGGAATCCAATTCCGGCCGCTTGCGAGATGCGCAGAGGTGTACTGGGCTCTCGCTGTGCCAACCCATAAGCGCCTCAGTATAATATTGTACCTCATGGGCCGACCCAGAGTGGGTATACCCACACATACCTACATACCGGGCGCCGGGATTGTCACCAGTATACCATAGCTCCCAACTTGGAAATCCTGCCATGTCCGGCCAGTTCACGACACGGACAGGCGCACAGTGTATCTAAAACCGCATGCTATACTGCTCCAGCCCATGTGGCGCTGCAGGAAGCCCGCTGTTGCAAGGAGCCAGACGTATGATTATTGACTTCCATACCCATATCTTTCCACCGGAAATCATCGCGCAGAGAGAGCGATTTATTGCGCGCGATCCATGGTTCGCAGAGCTGTATGGTAACCCTCGCGCCAAAATGGCTGACGCGAATGACCTGGTGGCTTCGATGAATGCTGATGGCGTTGACTGCTCAGTGACTTTCCCATTCGGCTGGAGCGATCCAGGGCTGATCGAGGACTGCAATAGCTACGTGATCGAGGCAATGCAGCGATATCCCGGGCGCGTTATCGGTCTGGCGGCGGCGCAGCCACTGGCAGGTGCGCGGGCAGTCACCGAGGTGGAACGTTGCGCGGGTGCGGGCATGCCTGGCATTGGCGAGCTGATGCCGCATGGCCAGGGCTATCGGCTGAGCGAGACGTGGCACTTCGAGCCACTTGCCGAGGTCGCGCGGGCCTACAATCTGTTTATCCTGACGCATACAAGCGAGCCGATTGGCCATCTCTATGCTGGTAAAGGCGATGTGACGCCGGCCGAATTGCAGGCATTTCTCACGGCGTTTCCCGATCTACGCATTGTTGCGTCGCATTGGGGAGGGGGATATCCCTTTTATGAGCTGATGCCAGAGGTTCACGCTGCAGCCACGCAGCTCTGGTATGATTCCGCCGCCTCGCTCTATCTGTACCGGCCCGAGGTATTTGCTATCGTCGCACGGATCGCCGGGCCAGAGAAGCTGTTGTGGGCCAGCGACTTTCCACTGCTGGGCCAGCGGCGCATGCTGGACTACGCGCGCGCGTCGGGCCTATCTGATACCGAACTGGCGCTGGCGCTCGGTGGCAACGCCGCCACACTGCTTGGCGCAGCGCTCACCGGTAGCCCACCAACGGATGAGTGACTTGCGTTCCCACGGGGAGCGGGATACGATAGGCGGAGACGGTCAGTGTTATGAATCTGGCAGGTATCTTGGTCGTGTCGGTTTTGCGCTGTATTTCAGCATGTGCGCTCTCAGGCGAAAGTGTGGTGTGTTGTGCGGGTAGTCTCCCTTGGCAGCGGCAGCGATGGGAATGCCATCCTCGTGCAGAACGACACCACAACTGTTCTGGTGGACGATGGCTTCGGACTGAGAGAGCTGAAAAGCCGCCTGAACCAGGCGCACGTCAAGCAAGAGGATATCAGCGCAATTCTGATTACACATGAGCACTCCGACCATGCTGGCGGCGCGCGAACGTTAGCGCGTCACCTTGGCATCCCCTTGATTGCCGATCCGCGCACCCTCAATGCGCTCTTCGCGACGCCAGAACGCGGCATGCCAGGCGCGCCGCCACCGGAGCGTGTCGAGATGCCGGTTGGACACGCGCTGTCATGGGGCAGACTTGAGATCGCAAGCTTTCCAGTCTCGCATGACGCCGTCGCGCCGTGTGGCTATCTACTTTCCAGCGCGGCCTGGCGCGTCTTCGTGGCGACCGATACGGGGGTGGTGACCGATGCGATGCTCGAAGCGATGCGGTCGGCGCACCTGATTATTGTTGAGGCGAACCATGACCACGAGCGGCTCTTGAACGGCCCCTATCCCTGGTACCTCAAGCAGCGAATCCTCGGCCCAACGGGCCATCTTTCCAATGACCAGACGAAACTCGCATTGGAAAAATCTCTGGATGATGGGCCGCGCTGGCTCTGGCTGGCGCATCTGAGCCGAACGAATAATACGCCCGACATCGCTCGCGCCTGCATTCGCGAACATCTGCGACAGTTCGGACTGCGCCATATTCAGCCGCAACCGCTGCCACACGCGTTTGGCCCGATGTGGGACAGCGCCGCGCTTTGGGCGACTCCGCCGAAATCGGCGCCAGGCGAGACCTCGGCTTCTCCTAAAGTGATGAATGGGTAGCATCGACCAGCGTGGGAATCGCGGGGAAGTCAACGGCCGTATCCGTAGCTTCGTTGCTGCTCTTGTCCGCATGCCGTGGCGAGGGCATCGAGACGCCGTGCCAGAGAGAGGTGCGCCCGGAACTGCAGGGCGCTAATAGTACCCGGCTTCTTTGACATGAACTCTGCCACTTCGTCAAGCGGGTAGCCAAGGATGCAGCGATACAGGATGACGGAGCGCTGGTCTGGGGGAAGCTGGTTGAGGGCGTTCACCGTCTCGGTCCAGCTTTCACGCGCCATAAGCACAAGCAGCGGATCGCCTTCCTCGGCGACACTCTGCGCTTCATTGTTGTGTTTGTTCGTCAGCTCCACCTGGGGATGTGACTTTGTCCGGCGATAATGCACCAGAACCTGATTGCGAGCGATGCCTAGCAGCCAGGCGGCAAAGCCCAGCTCATCTGTTGCTCGCGTCGAGCCAATCCCGCGAATCATGGCGACGAAGGTCTCGGATGTGATGTCTTCAGCGGAAGGTATATCCGCGACACGCGAAACGACATAGCGGAAGATGGCAGACTGAAATCGACGGTAGAGCATGCCAATCGCAGGCTGATCGTTGCTCCTGGCTCGTATGAGCACCTGCTCAAAGGGGGTCGCTGGAGGCCAGGTCATTCCAACCCGCTCAGCATATGTGCTGTAGCGATTAGGCAAGCTGGGCTGTGGTTGCTGTCGAAAGTCGCCCACTGCGCACTCCTCCACACCTGTCGTCTTCACATCCCATGTCCAACCACTGACATAGCGGCCACCACTAGATATAAGCGCCGCACGGTTTCGTGGCCGTAGTGTTGTGGTTAATCAAAGCACCGGAGTTCGCATATTTTGCAATTATACGCTGGAAGTGTTTGTGGGGCGCCAACAACATGGCCATCTGTGCTATGGCTAGAAGCGACTCATGAGCACCAGGAAGATGTCCCTGCGAGCCGCATGTGGCCAAGAGAGCAATACAGAGACGATGGCTTCGTCGATCATCCGATGGAGGTTATGAGGAGTGACTTAGGAAAAGGAGTAGAGACGTGTGCGCCTAAATAGCGTCACGTCTCCTGGCATATTGCGCCGCACGACCACGAGGGTCGTGGTTAGTTGGTATGCTCGTAGATATAGTCTACAGCTTCGCCAACCGTGGTGAGTTTCTCGGCGTCCTCGTCGCTAATCTGGAGGCCAAACTGCTCCTCCAGCGACATGATCAACTCGACCAGGTCGAGCGAGTCAGCGTTGAGATCCTCAGTGAACGAGGCTGTATCGGTCACTTCACTCTCGTCTACGCCGAGCTGTTCCGCAATCACGGGCTTGAGCTTCGCCATGATCTCTTCTTTGGACATTGACGCCATTACCTAACCTCACTTCCGGCACCTGATGCCGACAATCCTGATAATCCCTGTGTACGGTTGAAAATCGTGCCTAGCACGCCATTCACAAAGCGGCTTGACGTGTCGCTGCCAAACGACTTGGCGAGTTCCACCGCTTCATTGATAGCAGCCTTTGCTGGCACAGAATTATTAAACAGAATCTCGTAAATTGCAAGCCTCAGGACATTCTTGTCGATTCGAGCCATCTGCGCAATTGGCCATTCGGGAGCCACCTCCTGAATGGCGGTGTCAATCGCATCGAGATGTTCGAGCACCCCATGGGCCAATTCGCCAGCATACTCGGCCACACGCGGTGAGAGCCGCCGCTCCTCCACATGACGCTGGATGACATCTTCCACGTCATGGTGAGCAGTGTCGTACTCGTAGAGCGTTTGTAGCGCCGTGATGCGAGCCTGACGGCGAAGTGTTGTGCGCATAGGTCTATGCTACATCCTGGACATACACATTGATCTCACTGGCTTGCATCCCGAGAATGTGGTCAACAGCCTGCCCCACCGCCTCCTGAACCGCCACGCCAACCCCGATGAGATTGACGTCTGGCTGCGCGATCAGATAGAGATCGATGGACACAACATCCTCGCGCACGACCAGCGCAACGCCATGAATTGGCAAGGAGCGACCAATCAGATGTGGCCACTGGCTGACGTTCATCGCGAGCCGCGCGACACCCTGCACGCTCAGCGCAGCCTCTTCGATGACCGTCCGCAGCACCCGGCGAGCGATTCGTACCGAGCCGAGGTTCTCCGACGCGTAGTCGTGGGCTGATAGCAATGGCGTCTCGACCGGCTCCGCGCCAGCCTGGCCCTCCGGCACGCCGTTCCGTGCTGTCGTCATGCCAACGCCCCCTCTCCGTAAATCCGCACCACGACAGACTCAAGGCTCAGGTGTGCAACCGCTCCGCAGCGGATGCAAGATCCGCCACCGCGCCCACGGATACAATCGTCGCGCCCTTCGCGATGCGTCTGATCAGTCCGGCGAGCACCTGGCCGACCCCGATCTCCACAAATGTCTCAACACCGTGGTCGACGAGATATTCCACCGTTCGCGTCCATTGTACCGGAGAGACTATCTGTTGCGCCAGTTCTTCGCGCAATTGCGCCTCAGTGATGAGCGGCTTCGCGGTAATATTCGCGACGACCGGAACGCCAGGAGCGGTCACAGGAGCTGCCTGAACAGCCGTGGCCAGCGCTTCTGCGGCGGGAACCATCACCGACGAGTGGAACGCGCCGCTGACTGCCAGCGGTACGACCCGCTTTGCGCCCGCCGCGCGCGCAAGCTCCATCGCGGCTTCCAGTGCAGGCATCGCGCCGGAAATCACGACCTGACCAGGGGCGTTGACGTTGGCGACAACCACGCGCCCCACGCCTGGATGCTCGGCCAGTTGGTCCGCGGAAAGACCGGCTCGCGTCTTGTCGGTCGCCTCGGCACAGATGACCATCAGCGCGTCAGCACCTACACCAAGCACCGCTGCCATGCCACTGGAGCATCGCAGACCCTCTTCGTGCATCAGACGCCCGCGCTCGCGCACCAGGCGCAGCGTATCCGCAACACCCAACGCGCCAGACGCGGCCACCGCGCTATACTCGCCGACGCTATGCCCCGCGACAAATGCCGGTTGAATTGGGCCATGCAGAACCGGACCGTTGTCGGGCTCCGCGCCAGCCGCCTCTTGCAGCGCAGCAAGGAGCGCCAGACTGGTGGCGACGATAGCGGGCTGGGTATTTACCGTTTCACGGAGAGCTGACTCTGGCCCCTGGAAGCAGAGGGCCGAGAGTGAAAAACCCAGCGCATCATCGGCTATCTCGTACACTGACCGCGCAGCAGGAGATGCTTGAAAGATATCTGCGCCCATCCCAACCGTCTGGCTTCCCTGACCCGGGAATACGAACGCAATGCGCTGGCTCAATCGCCCCCTCCATGCCTATTCTCACTTATCGAACCAGTGATGACTTATTCCGTTGCGGCACGGCGCTCACGAACCGGAATTACCTGTCGGCCACGGTAGGTCCCGCAGTTTGGGCAGGCGTGGTGCGAGAGCCGCGCCTGTTTGCACTGTGGGCAAATCTTCAATTGCGGGATTTTGATCTTGTGATGTTGGCGCCGGAAGCCCTGGCGCGAATTGGTCTGGCGTTTCTTTGGCAGCGCGCCCACACTCTTCTCCTCATCCTCATCATCGCACAGCATGCTGCACCGCGGGTGAGCCATCTCGCTCCGCTTCAACGAACATCTGCGCACAACTGCGAACATCAATGTACGTGCCCGACCGCTGCGTCTCCAGGGCGCACAATGCGATCAGGCACGCCAGACTATCATTACCACATCAGTTCGCGCCAGATTCTTGGTGGCTGTGATCTGACTGGTCATCAGGCGCATCGTCGAATGTCATGCGCCACTAGCTGTTCATTGTATCATAGACTGGCGTCCGCGCACAGTCCAGCAGCGAAAATGCGCCGCACTACGCAATCTTTACCCCGAATGTGGCGGCTGCTGACGGCGAATCATCAGCAGCAGATTATGCCCCAGTGCTCGCTTGCACGTGGCGCAGACGTAGAAACCCTCTGCCTCGCGATACTCCAGCGAGGTGAGCGGGAAATGGAGATAGCAGATTCCGCAACGCGCGCTATCCCCCTGGCTTGCCACCGCGCGATCCTGCGAGAAAAGCTCATGGAGTGAATCGATCAGCGAACCGACCTCGCCACGCGACTCCGGGCGAAACGGCTCGCGCGGCGTAGAATCTGTACCTCCGTTCACGCGCTCGATACGCCAGGTTGCCGGAATCGTGCCAACGCCATCGCTCTCGCCGCCGTCATAGTCGTTCATAGCGCTGGCGGGGTCGGCGCGACGCTCGTTCGGTGTGAAGCCGTTGCCATGATGATGTCCATTTTGCCCATTCATGCCCTGCCGCGAACCGTCGGCCGGGATATAGGCATGTCCCACGCGCGAGGCTGCCGCGAACGGCGCGCGTCCCCGAGGATGGGCGTTCTCTGGGGTTCCGGGGAGCATCGGTGGCTCGTCGCGCGCTGGGGTATCGTTGGCAACCTGCGGCTGCACAGTCCCAGTCGCGTCGTCCGAACTATTTGGCTGGTTATTTGTGGTCTGTGCTGGGGGCTGTGTTTCGTGTCGCGGTTCCCTGTATTCCTCCTGTGGCGTCGGTTCAGATTTCAGTTCCGGCTTCAGTTCAGACGCCTTTTCGTTTGCCTGCGGCGTTCGCGCTGAAGCAGGCGGACTGGCGTTTTTGGGCTGACTTGGACGATTCTCTTGTCCGCGTTGGCGTGGCGGGCCGTGACGCGACTTGGGGTTACCCCCGTTGCGTTTGTTGCGGTTTGTATGTCCACTCATGGCGCATCTGCTCCCACTCATAAAGGCTCGTGATTCTCTCACTGCTGCATATAGCCCGCTCCGTGATCGTGCGGCGAGGAGTCGGTAACACGAGCAGACTCATTGTTCTCGTGCCTGCATGCCGGGCAGTGTGAGTGCCTCAACGACTCATTATACACGGAATATCGACCAGGGTTTCGTTGCTAAGGACAACACGCCGCATGCGTCATTTGCGCCGCTTCTCCCTCCCATCGCATTGACACGTTTCCAGAGTCATTGCTATCCTTAAAGCAGCGCGTGTGTACGCGCTCCACTATGGATGCAGCGCCGCATCGCCGATAGGGGGCCGCAACGCCTGCGGGCCGACTTTTCCTGATGTTCGTCCGAGTCCATTCTGACGAGAAGAGGCTTGCCCGTATGCAACAGAATCTGCGCATTCCCGGCCCGACGCCGATTCCACCCGCAGTCGCCGAAGCGATGGCGCGGCCAATGATCAACCATCGCGGCCCAGAGTTTGCCGCTATCATTGCGCGTGTCAGCGAGGGGCTTCAACATTTCTTTCAAACGACGCAACCAGTGCTCGGTTTTCCCGCCTCGGGTTCGGGCGCGATGGAAGCCGCAATCGTCAACAGCTTCTCGCCTGGCGATGAGGTGCTTTCGGTCACCTGCGGAGCGTTTGGCAATCGCCTCGCCAAAATCGCGGAGACCTTTGGCTTGAACGTCACACGCCACGCGGTGGAGTGGGGACATGCCGCCGACCCTGAGACCGTGGCGCAGGCGCTGGCGGCGATCCCGAACGTGCGCGGCGTGCTGCTGACACATAACGAGACCTCGACCGGCATCACAAACGACATTCAGGCGCTGGCCCGCGCGATCCGGCGGCAGCAGCCTGATGCGCTCATTCTGGTGGATGCGGTCAGTTCACTGGGTTGTATTGATCTGCGCATGGACGAATGGGACCTCGATGTCGTCTTCACCGGCTCACAGAAGGGCTGGATGGTACCTCCCGGCCTGGCCATGATTGGCGTCAGTCAGCGCGCCTGGGCCGCCACCGAACGCGCCACGCTCCCACGCGCCTATTGGGATTTCCGCGCGGCACGCAAGTCGCTGGAGAAGGGACAGACCCCCTATACGCCGCCCGTCAGCATCTACTTCGGGCTGGATGTCTCGCTGCCAATGATGCGCGCGGAGGGACGCGAGGCGATCTTCGCACGGCACGCCGCTGGGGGCGCCCTGGTACGCGAGCGCGCCCGCGCGATGGGTCTGCATCTCTTTGCCGATCCCACCTTCGCCTCGAATACGGTTACCGCGATTGATGTGCCCGAAGGAGTGGATGGCAAGGCTTTAACGAAGGCGCTGCGCGAAAACGAGGGCGTCGTCATCGCTGGGGGTCAGGAACACCTGGAAGGCAGGATTATCCGCATCGGTCATCTTGGCTACTTCAGCGAGGCCGATCTCACCGCCTGCATGGATGCGTTGGAGCGGCAACTGACGGCGCTCGGCCATCGCGTGCCGACGGGTACGATGGGCGCGTAGTCTCACATGCCGCAAGGACGACAATCGTACCGTTGCCATTTCGTTGCCGTCGTCCTCATTGGACGGCGGCGCGTTCCGTTTGATGCCGTTGTTATGCTGAGGAGAGAGCCTCGTGACTGCTGAACCACAGGATAAGATTTCACCTGTTGCCGCTATCGCCGCCGATACTGTTGCTGAAGAGACCGTGTCAGATATGGAAATAGAACGCCCTCATATTCTGGTTGCCGACCCGATTGCCAGCGAAGGGATGGCGCTGCTGCGCGGCTTCGCCGACGTTGACGAGCGACCCGGATTGAGCGCCGCCGAGCTGACCGCGGCGATTCCCGCATACGACGCGCTGGTGGTGCGGAGCGAGACCCGCGTTACCGCCGAGGTGATCGCGGCGGGCGCGCGCCTGCGTGTCATCGCGCGCGCTGGCGTCGGCGTGGATAACATCGACGTTGACGCGGCCACACGCCATGGCATCATCGTCATCAACTCGCCCACGGGCAATATCGCCGCCGCCGCCGAGCACACTGTTGCCCTGCTGCTCGCACTGGCCCGGCATATCCCCGCCGCCAGCGCGTCACTGCGCGAGGGCCGCTGGGAGCGCTCACGCTTCGTTGGCACTGAGGTGCGCGGCAAGACGCTGGGTATTATCGGCCTGGGAAAGGTCGGCGCGGAGGTAGCGCGGCGCGCGGGCGAGGGCGGTCTGGGGATGCGTTTACTCGCCTCTGATCCGTATGCCTCGCCAGAGACGGCGCGCAAACTGAACGCCGAGCTGATACCGCTCGAAGAGTTGCTGGCGCAGGCCGACTTCGTCACCATCCACACGGCGCTGACCGGAGGCACACGCGGCCTGGTTAGTTCCGATGAACTGGCGCTGATGAAGCCGACGGCGCGTATCATCAACTGCGCGCGCGGGGGTATTGTAGATGAAGAAGCGTTGTTGGCGGCGCTGGAATCGGACGCGCTGGCTGGCGCCGCGCTCGATGTCTATAGCAAAGAGCCGCCCGGCGAAAATCCGACACTGCACGCGCTGATTGAGCATCCGCATGTGGTCGCCACGCCGCATCTTGGCGCATCCACTGAGGAGGCGCAGATCAGCGTCGCCGTGGACGTAGTGGAGCAGGTCGAGGAGATTCTGCGGGGCGGAGCGGCGCGCGCTGCCGTCAATGCGCCGATGATTCTGCCTGAGACCATGCGTCAGTTGCAGCCGTGGGTGAAGCTAGTGGAGAAGCTTGGACGGCTCTACACCCAGCTACATCCTGGCCCTCTGCGCCGCGCCGAGCTGAGCATCAGCGGGGAGATCGCCAGCTACGACACCCGTCCGCTCTCTGCCGCGCTGGTGAAGGGGCTGCTCGAATCGGTTTCAGAGGCGCATGTCAATCTGGTCAATGCGCCAGTGGTGGCGCGCGACTGGGGGCTGGAAATCGTCGAAAGCCGCTCGACGGCGGCGGAGCAGTATTCGAATCTGGTGACGATTCGTGTGGCAGCGGACGGCCCAGAGACGCCATCCAGCGTGCTTTCGGCCACGATTACCTGGGGTGAGGAGCGAGTGGTACGCGTGGACCGCTATGCCACCGATTTTGCCCCCAGCGGACACATCCTCATCGCGCGCAATCTCGACCGCCCCGGCATGGTTGGCCGCGTGGGAACAATACTGGGTGAGGCGGGCGTCAATATCTCACACATGGACGTTGGCCCGGTGGCGAGCATGGCCGGTGGACGCATGCGCCAGGCCGGCGGTGAGGCGCTGATGATTCTCGCGCTTGATGGCCCGGTACCCGAGGATGCGCTTGAGCGTATCGACGAGGCCGATGGCATTTTCGCCATCACCAGCGTCGTGCTGTAGGAGACCTCTCCCCCTCCCCACAGCGGGGAGGGGCCTCAGACCGACATTGCATTGAATGGCGGATAATGGGTCTTCTCCTATGGCAGTGACGTTAGGGATGAGGTCAGAGCGCCATCGACGGAGGCGCGAAGATCGCGCGGACTAGCCTACGCGCGTCGTGGCGTACCAACGATTCACTGTGTACGGCCATGACCGGCTCGACGATCACTTCAGGCACCAACTTGCGCACCGCCGATATATCGGCTTCGACCGGGAACTGCTGCTTGGCGGCGTAGGCGGCTAGTAGATCATCGGGGAACGAGCCATCATGCAGAATCACGCGGTCGAGCCGTCGGTCGAGATAGTTCTGAATCTCGCGCACGAAATCGGAGGCGCGGAAGCCATCGGTCTCGCCATGCTTGGTCATGAGATTGCAGACATAGACCACCTCGGCCTCCGCCGCACGGATCGCCTCAGCAACGCCATTGACCAGCAGATTGGGTACGATGCTGGTATAGAGATCGCCAGGGCCAAGTACGATCATATCCGCCCGGCGGATGACGTGAATCGCATCCTCACATGCCTCGGCTGGCTCTTGCAGATAGACGCGCCGGATCGCCGGAAGATCGCCGGAGACTTTTTCGCCGCGCGTGTCGATATCCGTCTCGCCGCAGAGCGTTGTGTTGTCCTCCAGATCCGCGCAGAGTGTCGCATGGTCGAGCGTGACAGGTAGCACATCGCCAGCCGTACCCAGCAGGCGTTGCGCATCGCGGATGGCCCAGAGGAGGTTGCCCCCGTTGATCTCCTGCAACGCCGAGATGATCAGATTGCCTAGACTGTGGCCTGTCACTCCCGCAGCCTCCGCCACCCGTTGCAGCTTACCCGCATCATCCTCGGCGCTGCGGAGCGTTCCCGGATAGCCCTCTGGCTCGGGCGGGCGCTCTCCCGCCTTGGAATTGCCGTGGCCGGGTTGGAATCGGAAGGTGAAGACATCGCGCCAGAGCGCGCCATTTCGCGAGAGCGCGACGAGAGCCTGGCGCAGATCGCCGAACGGAAGTTGCCCGAACTCGTCCATCAGTCGCCGGGAGCTGCCGCCACTATCCGACATAGTGACGATAGCGGTAATCCCACACTGGTAGCGCTTGAGGCTGGAGAGTACCGCGAACGGACCCGTTCCGCCACCGATGGTGACCACCTGCTTGTTGAACAAGTGGGTGCGCATGTGAGACTCGCGCTGCGACTCCTCTTCATCCTGATCGTGTTCCATCCGGCGTCTCCCCTAGACTATCTGATGCACTACACTCATGAGGAGAGGCGTACCCTGACGAATCTTCTTGCCTCTCCTCCGACCCTAAGATAGCCGTGTATCTCCGTGCTATGCGCGTAACTCGGCGCCAAACGCTGCTCCCAACGCGTTCACGATCTCCGCGTGCGTGCGCTCGACCTCCTGATCGGTGAGCGTCCGCTCTGGTGACTGGTAGGTGAGCGCATACGCCAGATTCTTTTTGCCTTCTGGAATGCCCTTCCCAGTATACACGTCGAAAAGCACCGCGCTACGTAACAGCGCGCTCCCAGCCGCTCGAATGGTATCGAGAACGAGTGCGGCGGGTATGCTGGCATCGACCACGACTGCCAGGTCGCGCTGGGCCGCTGGATACCGTAGTATAGCCTGGCTGAACACCTCCTCAGGCACGGCCAGGTAGAGCCGTTCCAGGTCCAGTTCCATCAGGCAGGTGCGCGCCGTCAGGTCGAAGCGCTCCGCGACCTCTGGATGGACCTCGCCCAGGACGGCGGCGGCTACCCATGCTAGATTGTCACGCGCCGCAGGCAGCGATAGCCCATCTGTCCCCTTGGTCGATTCCGCAGCATCAGCAAGCGCCGTGCCAGATACGCCGACTTCGAGGATGGCGCAGCGGCCCGGATGGAAAGTGGGGTGAGCGCTGGGTACGAAGCGATAGTCCGCCACCTTCAAGGTTGCCAGGAGTAGCTCGGCGATTCCCTTGATCTCGAAGAAGTCCGCTGTCCGTACGGCGCCGGTCCACGCCGTTGCCATAGGGCCAGCCGCGCCGACGCCGAGCGTGTGGCGTTCCTGTGGCAGCCCGGAGCCATCACGTAGCGCCTCGGTAGGCAGATAGCGTCGTCCCAGCTCGAAGAACCACAGGCCCGCGCTCTCGTGCTTGCTGTTCTCGGCAATCGTTTCGAGCAGATTCGCCATCAGCGTCAGCCGCAACGCCTCGACATCTACGCTCGCCGGATTGATCAGGGTGATGGCGGGCAGTCGCTCGGCCAGCGCGGCTAGCTGACGTCGCTCCGCCTTGCGCGTATCGGCGCTAGTGGTCGCAGGAGTCTGTAATTCTGGCACAGCGACCGGAGCGCCTAGAAGCTGCTCCTCGCCTGCCGACGCGCCGCGCAGCAGGTGCGCCATGCGCTCGCGGCTGGTGAGTGGATAGCTAACGATCTCGGTCAGTCCCGCGCCGACCAGCACGTCACGGAGCCTATCGGCGCGCTCATACCAGACATCGTGGTGCGGCGTTGGCAGCGGCCCCGACGGAATCGTGCCGGGGATGCGGTCAAACCCGACGATGCGGGCGACCTCTTCGACAATGTCGGCGCTCTCCTCCACGTCGTGCCGCCGTGTTGGCACGGTAATGTGTAGCGTAACGTCGCTGGCATCTGACTTACCCTCGGCGACGCCGAACCCGAGGGCGCGCAGCACGACTTCCACCTCGGTGGGCGTCACCTGCATGCCGGTCAGCCACTCGACCTGGCTCACCGCGAACTCGATCTCATGCTCCTCAACGGGTTTTGGGTAGAAGTCCACCCGCCCCGGCGCGACGATACCGCCCGCCAGTTCGGTGAGCAGACGCGCCGCCCGATCAATCGCGATGGCGGTCAGATTGATATCAGGATTCTTTTCGAAGCGGCCCGATGACTCGGTGCGCAGGCCGAGCGCCTGGCTAGTGCGGCGGATATTGCCCGGAGCGAAGTGTGCTGCTTCTAGCAGGATATTCGTTGTCTCCTCCGAGACCTCGACGCGCGAGCCGCCGAAGATGCCCGCGATGACGGTTGGCCCGGCAGGATCGGTAATCAGCAGCATCTCGTTGGTCAGGGTGCGGGTTACGTCGTCAAGCGTTGTGAGTTGCTCGCCGGGGGTCGCGCGGCGGACGATGATGGTGTGATCGGTGACTTTGTCGTAGTCGAAGGCGTGCAGCGGTTGGCCAAGCTCCAGCATGACGTAGTTGGTGATGTCCACGACGTTGTTGATTGGCCGCATCCCCGCCGCCGTCAGCCGGTCGGCCATCCACTGCGGCGAGGGGCCAATCTTCACATCACGGACGACGCGAGCGGTGTAGCGCGGGCAGAGGTCGGCGTCGCGCACCTCCAGGGTCACCTGCTTGTCGGCGGCCTTCCCCTTTTCTTTCACGGCGGTCTCAGGAAACCGTAGCGTCTCGCTGGTGAACGCGGCCACCTCACGCGCGACGCCTACCACGCAGAAGAGGTCGCCACGGTGGGCCTTGATGTCGAGGTCAATCACCGCGTCGCCGAGCAGCTTGCCCAGCGGGATGCCGAGCGGCGTATCTTTGGGCAGGATGTAGATGCCGCTGTGGTCGTCGCTCAGGCCAAGCTCGCGCGGCGAGCAGAGCATCCCCTGCGAGAGCACACCCATAGCCATCTTCTCGGCGATGACGATATCGCCCACGCGCGCGCCGAGCCGCGCCAGCGGCACTTTGTCGTGCAACTTGATGTTGGATGCGCCGCAGACGACACTGTACTCATGCGTCCCGTCGGTGACACGGGTCGCGCTCAGGTGGTCCGATCCTTTGACGCGCTCCAGCCAGATGATCTGGGCAGTAACGATCCCCGGCCAGGGATATTCGACCCGGTCCACTTCCAGCCCGGCCATCGTCAGCCGCTCGGCTAGCTCCTCGGGCGAGAACGTAATATCGACATAGTCTTTGAGCCAGTTGTAGGGTACGCGCATAGCATTTCCTATCCACTTCTATCGAGCCTGCCGGAGCCTTTGGAATCCGGCGAATCACGCTATCTGGCGCGCCACGGCCACGAGATCGGCCATCACGCCGTGCGCTGTCTGGCCGGGTCCACCCTCGCCTTCGATGATCGTCAGATCGCCCATGGTGTCGGTGCGCAACGTCAGCCCCGCCTCCATGCCGGAGAGATGGACCAACAGATCGTCCGGCGAGAGCGCCTCCAATCGGACGCGGGCGGTGACGGTGTCGCCTTTGCGCTCGGCCTCGGCTACCTGCTTGAGCATTTGTCCGGGCAGTAGCGCCGCCTGCGCCTGACGCATCGCCTCCGCGCCCAGCCCATCGCGCAGCACATCGGCGGGACGCAGGTCAGCATCCATGAGCACATTTGCCAGCACGGTCGTCTTGACGGCGGCGTCCCACCCCTCCAGGTCGTTCGCCGGGTTGGCTTCGGCGACGCCCAGCCGTTGCGCGCCGCTTACCGCGTCATCTAGCGTCTCGCCCTGCGCCATCCGACTCAAGACGTAGTTGCTGGTGCTGTTGAGCAGGCCACGGAAGCTCGCAATGGTGGTCGCTGGCAGTGAGGCGGCGGCCATGTTGAAGATGGGCGTGCCATCCATCACCGTGGACTCGAAGCGCAGTGCGACGCCCTGCTGCTCCGCCAGCGCCCGCAGATCGCGGCAGGCGTGCGCGATTGGCCCCTTGTTGGCCGTCACAACCGATTTTCTGGCGGCGAGCGCCCGGCGCACGTGTTCGAGCGCGGGCTGTCCGGTCTGGGCGTCCAGCGTTGTTAGCTCGACCAACACGTCGCACGGGGCCAGCCCCACAAAGGCGATACTGCCTCCGGAAAACGCCTCAGCGCCGACAGGTAATCCATCGCCGGGCCAGCCGGCAGCCTGGACGTCCGCCGGGCTGATACCCTTGCCCTTGGGCGCGAGCCAGCCGCCAGCGCTCCGGGTCATGATGCCTGTGACGCCCACGGTCAGGTTGTGCCGGTCTCGCAGGACGTCTGCCTTCTCGGCGAGCAGGGCAATTAGAGCACGCCCGACGTTGCCATAGCCCAGCAGCGCGATTCGCAGATGCATGGTGAACACAATCCCCTCTCCCTAGGTGAGCTGGCGCAGGAAGCGCAGATCGTTGCTCATGAACTGGCGGATGTCGTCGATATCCCAGCGCAGCATGGCGATACGCTCGATGCCCAGCCCGAAGGCGAAGCCGCGATAGATGGTCGGGTCATAGCCAACGCCACGCAACACGCGCGGGTCCACCATGCCGGAACCGCCCATTTCCAGCCAGCCGGAGTATTTGCAGACGCGGCAGCCGTTGCCCTTGCAGCTCATGCAGTCCACGTCGAACTCGGCGCTCGGCTCGGTGAATGGGAAGTAGCTTGGCCGGAAGCGAATCTTGCGCTCGCCACCGAACATCTCGCGGGCGAAGCGCTCCAGCACGCCGCGCAGATCGGCCATGGTGCAGGTCTCGTCAATCAGCAGGCCCTCGACCTGATGGAAGACAGCCTCGTGGCTGGCGTCAATCGCCTCGTTGCGGTAGACCTTGCCCATGACGTAGGCGCGCACAGGCGGGCGCATGCTCTCCATGATGCGCACCTGATTCGGCGAGGTCTGCGTGCGCAGCAGGATTTGCCCCGGCACGATCCAGTAGGTATCCTGCATATCGCGCGCGGGATGGTCCGGCGGCAGGTTGAGCGACTGGAAGTTGTAGTAGTCGGTCTCGACCTCCGGCCCGTCATACTGCTGGAAGCCCATCGCCTTCATCGTGCGGGCGATATCGCGCATCACCTGTGAGAGCGGATGTACGTGTCCGACGGGCATCGCCGCGCCTGGCAGCGTGACATCCACCCGCTCGCGTTCCAGGATGGCGGCGCGCTCCTGCGCCTGAACTGCCTGGCGCCGCGCCTCTAGCAGCGCCTCCAGATCCGTCTTGACGGCGTTGGCCGCCTGCCCGACAATCTTGCGCTGCTCGCCAGGCAGCTTGCCCAGCCCTTTCAGCACCGCGGTCAGTTCGCCGCGCTCGCGTCCCAGGTAACGCGTGCGCCAGTCTTCGAGCGCCTCGGTGGTATCCAAATGCTCAAGTTCGGCGCGCGCCCGCTCGCGCATCACCTCAAGTTGGCGTTCCTCATCGGTCGCCATAGTTCGCCTCCCAACACAACAAAAACGGCAGCCTCGTCTCGGGACGAAGTTGCCGTATACTCCGTGGTACCACCCACATTGAGCGTCGCGGATGGCCGCACGCTCCCCTCTGCTTGCCTCGATAACGGTGGGCTACCGGGCGGCCTACTCATCACGGCGCATGTGCGTCGTACTTCAGCCGCCTGCTCGGGAGTGAACTTCGGTCGGATTCGTGCGCGCCCGGGCTTTCAGTCGCTGACCCTGGCTCCCTGATCGTCGTCTCCGCCTACTCTCTCCGTCGTCGCCTCTCTATGTGGTTTTGCTATGATTGCTCGTCAAAATCCGGTTCGCCGGTGTCGTCTAATGCCTCGGCCTTTTCCGACTCACGCACCCGACGCTGGCGTGCTGCTTCAAAGAGTATCACACTTGCGGCCACCGCTGCATTGAGTGACTCCACTTTGTTCCACATTGGGATGCTGACGTGGAGCTTCGAGAGCCGCGCTGCCTCGGGTGATGCGCCGTGCGCCTCATTACAGATGACCAGCGCGGTGCGCACTGTCAGGTCGAAGCTATCGTAGGCGCGCGTACCCTCGGCCTCTGCCAGCAATATCTGTCGCACGGATGGCGCGCCGTGAACCCATGTTTTTATCCCATCCCAGTTGAGTCCAGTGCGCACAGGCAGGTAGAAGTGCGCGCCCGCGCCTGCCCGCACGACCTTTGGCGCCAGCGGATCAGAGCAGCCCGGCGCGATCAGCACCTCATCCACATCGGCGGCGAGCGCTGAGCGGAGAATCGTACCCATGTTGCCGGGATCGGAGATGGCGTCGAGCACGACGAGCAGCGGCCGGGCGCGTCCTCGCCGTCGCGCGCGCACCTTGTCGGCGGTGACATCCGCCAGGGCGACCGAGGCCACCACTCCCTGCGGCGTGCGTGTATCGCTGGCGCGCTCGATAGCTGCCCCCGACGCTTCGAGCGCCTCGACGCCGTGCGTCCGCGCCTCCTCGATGCGCCCAAGCGTACGCCGACCCGCCGCGGTGCGCTCTAGCGCTTCGGGATCGTAGAGGACGAGCCGCGGCAGGACGTGGGCATCGAGCGCGGCGTCCAGCAGATGCGGCCCTTCGATCAGAAAGGCTCCCGCTGTCTCGCGCCCCTTGAGCGTATGTAGCGCGTGTAGCTCCTGCACGTGCCGGTTGGATGAACTGCTAATCATCGCCTAAATCCTGCATCTCGCCGTCTCACATTCACGAATAGCCGTAAACACGAAAAGACGCCTCACGGACAGTTTTGTCGCGCGGCGCCTGATTTCGTGTGGTGGGGTCTAGGCTGTGGCCTTCTGGGCCAGTCCGGTGCGCGCCGCCTCGACGATCGCGCCAAACCCCTTGAGGTCGTGGACAGCCATGTCGGCCATAATCTTGCGGTCCACGGCGACGTTCGCCAGCTTCAGGCCATGGATCAGGTCGCGGTAGCTCATGCCATAGAGCTTCGCGCCCGCGTTGATGCGTGTGATCCAGAGCGTGCGCATGTCGCGCTTGCGATTGCGCCGGTCACGGTAGGCGTATTGCAGCGAGTGGAACATCGACTCGCGCGCTGTTTTGATCAGGCGATGCCGCGCGCCCCAGTGGCCCTCGGTACGCTGCAAGACCTTCTTATGCTTCTTGCGGGATGTTACGCCCCGCTTTACTCGTGGCATTGTTTCTCTCCACCTCGGCGCCCGGCGAATAACCGGACAGCACACCGCCTGCCAGACTACAGCCAGTGTTTAGCTATACGGCAGCAATCGTGTCATCTTGCGCGTGTCGCCCTTCGCGAGCACTGTTGGCTGGCTCAGCGAGCGATTGCGCGTCGGATCCTTCTTGCGGCGATACTTGGTACGAGCGGACTTGAGGTGCAAGTACTTGCCGCCCCCGGTCATGCGGACGCGCTTGGCGGTTGCCTTATGCGTCTTGAGCTTGTATTTCTTCATGTGTTTTTACTCCGGCCCTGCATACAGGGCGCCTTCTGGCGACTGGGCCGGTACTCTCCACACATCTCCGCCCGAACGCCGCGCACCGAACTAGTATAACATAGGGTGTTTCCCGCACGCAAGGCGTTTCCCCCAATTCGCGCTGAAAGAACGCTATCGACACTATCGATGCTCTTGACGCTCGCGGCGGAGGGCCAGCAGCGCCAGCATGGTGGCTAGCTGCGCCAGGCTGACCGGCCAGATGATGATGCCGAGGATGGCGTCGCGCGCGGGGCCAGCGATGGGAGCGAACCCTGCCATCAGCACTGCCATCTGCGTCATGCCCGTGACGCGACTCCACCAGGGACCGCCGCCGACCGGCAGCTTGCCCGCTCTGAGGGCCAGCAGCGGGTGGATGTAGCGCACCACCGGCGGCAGCAGACAGATCCATGGCAGACCGCCCAACAGAATGGCCGCCATGGCGCTCCAGAGCGTGAGCCAGGAGTCGGATTCGATGTCGAGCGAACTGGCGAAGCGGGTTGGTCCCTCGCGGCGACCGAGCGCGCCATCGAACCAGTCGCTGAGCGTCGCGGTCAGCACGACCAATATCCACATGACGATGGCTGCCGTCTGCATACGGTCGCGCGCGCCGGAGAGGACGAATGCCGCCAGCGCGCAGCCCGTCACGAGACGGCTCAGCGTCAGCAGCGTCGCCCAGCGATTCGGTTCTGGGCCAGCGCGCCGCCGCAACGCCGCAAGGAGGAGTGTCCACAGCAGGCAGGCGATCACCAGATACGCCGCGAAGCGCAGCGCCACCTCATCCCCAAAGTCGCGCATGGTCAGGATGCCAAGCGGCACGCCGATGACCACGGCCAACAGCCAGGTGGCCTGGATGGCGGTCAGGCGTATGCCTGATTCTCGCGTCATAGTCTCTCGCTCCCGTCTCTCCCCTGTGCCGATATCGAGCGTCTATTCTAGCAGGCGCCGACGAACAAGAGTAGCCATCTCCACCGGGCGTGGCGTGCTATACTGTCGGTATATGCCCGCGCGCAAGCCGTATGTCAACTGCCGCGGGCGCTTTGGCGTGTAGTAAGACGCGCACATGGGCCACAACGGAGGGCGACGACGATGACGACGACGACATCAGCCAGCGATACAACCGCTACGGGCGCAGGTCAGCCACGAACATATCAGAACTATATCGGCGGGGAGTGGCGGGCGACCGCTTCGGGTACGCTGTTCGACAACACCAACCCCGCGCGCACCAGCGAGATCGTGGGGCGGTTCCAGCGATCGAGCACGACCGATATTACCGATGCCATCGCCGCCGCTGAGGAGGCGCTGCCCGCCTGGCGCAAGATGCCCGCGCCGCAACGTGGCGAGATCATCCTGCGGGCGGCGTTGCTGCTGGAGCAGCGGCGCGACGATCTGGCCCGGCAGATGACACGCGAGATGGGCAAGCCGTTCAACGAGACGCAGGGCGATGTGCAGACGGCGATCGATGTCGGCAAATTCATCGCGGGCGAGGGACGCCGCGCTGAGGGATATGTCGTGCCGTCGGCCATCCCCGACAAGATGAACATGACCATCCGCCAGCCACTGGGCGTCGTCGGCATCATCACGCCGTGGAACTTCCCGATGGCGATCCCCGCGTGGAAGACCTTCCCCGCGCTGCTGGCTGGCAACACCGTCGTCCTCAAGCCCGCCAGCGATACGCCGCTCTCCGCCGCCAACCTGGTGGAGATTCTGATCGAGGCGGGGCTGCCTGCTGGTGTGCTCAACTATGTGACGGGGCCGGGTGGCTCGCTGGGCGACGCGCTCGTCACCGATCCGCGCGTGGCGATGATCTCGCTGACTGGCTCGACCGAGGTGGGCAAGCATGTCGCCGAGCTGTGCGGGCGCGACCTGCGCCGGGTGAGCCTAGAGCTGGGCGGCAAGAACGCCGTCATCGTGATGGACGACGCCAAACTGGATGAGGCGGTCGCCGCCGTGGCGTGGGCGGGCTTCGGCACGACCGGTCAGCGCTGCACCGCGACCAGCCGCGTCATCGTGCATCAGGCGGTGGCGGAGGAGTTCGCCGAGAAGCTGGTGGCCGCCGCAGAGAAGCTGAAGGTGGGCGATGGGCTGCTGCCAGAGACGACGATGGGGCCGCTGGTCAATCGCGGGCGGGTCGGCGCGGTGCATGAATACACGGAGATTGGCAAGGCTGAGGGCGCGATGCTGCTCACAGGCGGGCATCCACTGAGCGAGGGCGAACTGGCCGAGGGCGCCTTCTATGCGCCGACGGTCTTTATGAACGCGACGAAGGATATGCGCATCGCGCAGGAGGAGGTCTTCGGGCCGTTCGTCTCGATTGTGCCTGTCGCGGACTACGACGAGGCGATTGAGGCCGCGAACTCGACGATGTATGGCCTCTCCTGCGCGATCTTCTCGGAGAACTCGCGGACGGTCTTCCGGGCGATGCGTGATATCAACGCGGGGCTGGTCTACATCAACGCGGGGACGACCGGCGCGGAGCCGCATATGCCCTTCGGCGGGACGAAGCAGAGTGGCAACGGCCACCGCGAGCTGGGCTGGAAGGCGGTCGAGGAGTTCAGCGAGACAAAGACGGTGTTTGTATCGTATCCGTGATTGGCCATTGAGTTACGTGTTGGGGAGGCCAGTTGGCTTCCCCAGACGTTTGCGGTGAAGCATCGTCTTTCAGCCCTGTGAAGGTCTGTATTCTTCTGGATCATCCAGACACATCGCTAACTCAGCATACCCCGCGTCGAGGCGAGCGTCGCTGAGATCAGCACAGGTGAAATCCGCTCCATCCAGTGTTGCGTCAGAGAAATCGGCCGCCGCCGCGTACGCCCACTCCAAGCTTGCTCCAGCGAGATCGGCGTGGACAAACGAAGCACCTGTGAGATCGGCTGATGTCAACGACGCATCATGTAACACTGCTCCAGTCAATTCGGCATAGGCAAGCACGGAGTCGTGAAAGCTCGCACCGGACAGATTTGCGTTGCTCAGATTAGCTCCAGCAAGAACCGCGTGGTCTAGCTGCGCCCCCTGGAGATTCGCCTTTACCAGGTGCGCGCCACGCAGATCAATATCAGCCAATTGAGCGCCGCGCAGATCGGCGTCCTCCAGATTCCAGTGTGAAAAACGGCGTTGGCCCTGTGCATAAGCGTTCAGAAGCCTCTCCGCCTGCTCTGTTACAGTTGCGCGCATTGCCTTCCTCCCCCTCTATAACGCGACATGCTCTTCCGCGTCACATCCGAAGCCAACCCTGATCTTCCTGGGTTATAGTGTGCACGCAGTCTGCTGAGTCCCGGATATGCGCGTGCCTCAAGGATACTCTTGCCGCTGATCGTTTTGAGGTAAACATTCGTAAACAAGTCTGGAAGGTGCAGGAAGTTCTTGCGGCCATTTGCGGCGAGTGGTAGGGTTGGGAATGGCGAGATCAGGAGATGAATTCTGGAGACTTCTCAAAGGCCGGGGTGGCGTTGGACACATTACAGCAAGGGTTGGGGCACCTCGGTCACTGTGGTGAATCGGTAGCCTCGTCCCCACTCGGTATGGATATAGCGAGGGTAGTGCGGGTCGTCATTCAGTTTGCTCCGCAACCGCTGCACGAAGACTTTCAAATAGTGTATGTCGTTGACATATTCTGGACCCCACACACGTTCGAGGAGTTGATGGTGCGATAGCACCGTACCGGCGTTACGCACAAGTTCTTCCAACAGCCGATACTCGGTACTCGTGAGCGATAGACGAGTACCGTCCACGCGCACCTCTTGCAAGGCATAGTTCAGTACGAATGCACCGATAACACATGTAGCTATTCCATTGAACGAGCCATGAGAACTGGCTGCGGGTATCTGGATAGTGGATGATCGACGCATCAGCGCTTTTAGCCGCGCAAGTAGCTCTGAATGATCGAACGGTTTAGCGAGGTAGTCGTCGGCTCCCAGGTCGAAGGCACGCACCTTGTCCGGGGTAGCGTCACGTACGGTAAGCATCAGAATTGGAACCTGGGAGACCGCGCGAATGCGCTGGCAGACCTCGAATCCATCTGGCGGGGGCATAGCAACATCGAGAATCACCAGATCCGGTTGTTCCCGCGCAAAAGCATTAAGCGCCTCCTGACCGTTGGCGGCAGTACCCACGATGCAGTCTGGCCACGACATCCGCGCGCCAAATGCCACTACTTCGGCAATATCAGGTGAATCATCGGCGATCAGTAGTTTCACGGGCATTGGGCGTCCTCCACCGTGCGGATCGGAAGTGTTACTGAGAAGGTCGTTCCGTGCGCGTTCGTCCCATCAAGCCGGTTCTCTGCCCATATATCACCCCCATGGAGCTCGGCGATGCGGCGGGCAATGGCCAGTCCGAGTCCAGATCCTGGATGGCTCAGATTGATCCGGTGAAACGGCTGAAATATGTGTTCTAGTTGCTCAGGTGGGATTCCAGTACCGTCGTCTGAGATCGAGAGTAACACGCATTCACTAGTAGCCTCGCTGGCAATGCGAATCGTAGTGCCCATCGGGGTATGTTCACAAGCATTAGCAAGCAAATTGATCAGCATTTGCTCAATGCGCTGTGTATCTCCAATGTAGGGCTGGCTGTCATTAATCTGCATCTCAACGGTGTCGCTCTTCTGCTGCAGCAACGGTGTGATGGCTGAAACCGCACACCTTACAACATTGCTCAGGTCCATGCGATCATAGTCCAATTGCAGAGCGCCCATCTCCAACTGGTTATAGGTGAGCAGGTCGTTTACCAGGAAACTGAGCCGCTCGCTGTTACGGCGTGCGGTGCCGAGCAAGTGCTGCTCATCCCCACGCATGCGATCATCCAGACTCAACTGGAGCATACCCAGTCCTGCCTGCAACGCGGTCAGCGGCGTGCGGAGGTCATGTGATATTGACGCGATAAAGACCTCGCGCATCCGATGAAGTTCACCCTGACGCTCAGCTGAACGCGCAGTTTCAAGCGCGACGGCGCGCTCGCGATTGAGTTGGTAGAAGAGGAGTATCGTTCCAGCGTTCGCAAGCACAACGACGATCAAACGCCCCACTAAATCGCGGATAGCTCTGGCATCGTGTGTCCACTGCGGAAGCGTGGGGGAGACGATGGTGATAATGGCGAGGGCACCTGCCGTATAGAGAAGACTCCGAGGCATCGTGGTGGTGCAGGAAGCGGAAACGGTCAGCAGGAGGAACAGCACAAAAATGGGGCCACCTGGGCTGGCCGCAATGGAGTATAGCGCGCTGACGACCAACAGGTCGAGCGTGGCGACCCCCGAATACGGACGTAGCCAAGCAAAACGACGACGAAGCAGCATTAGGACTGCGCTATAGATCGCAAAGCCGAGGATGAGAGTCCACGTAGGGAGTCCAATGCGCCCAATCAGCGGTTGGGCGATGGAGAGCAGGAACAATGACGCAATTGTCACCCAGCGAGTGATTATGAGTACATACTCCAGCGTCGCATCCGACTCAGCCGCCGCGGCGGGTGAGTCGGCAGGCACTGCTTTTTCTGGAGATTCCAACGTGTGCGCATCTCTCTCATCGCGCAAGATGTCTGGAGCCTTATTCTCACCCTCGAACTGCCTGGATACCATTGTGTAATACCCCATATCCGCAGAGGTTGCATACACTAGTATCGCATGGCTGGGCAAGTCCTGAGCAAGCCCCAGATTCTGGCCGAATCACTTTCGCTGGAAGCGGGCGGTCTGCGCGCCGACCCGCATGCCGCGCCGGAACCAGCGATAGCGCGCCTGCACGTCAGCGGAGAGGTTGCTGAAGGTGTCGGTAGCGGTATCACGCTGCCTGGCGGCCGCCTCCTTCGCGCTCGCCCGCATCGTCTGCGCGAGCGTCGCAGCCGATTTGCGCGCGTCGCTCACGGAGCTGCGGACGCTGGCGCGCGCGGCCTTGGCGGCTTTGGCGGCTCGCTTGCGTCCACGGCGAATTGACCGCGAGACGGACCAGGCGGCGATGCCGACGATCAGCGCGGCCAGCGCGACTCCTGGCAGCCACGAGAGGCGGCCGCCTTCGGTGGAGAGCGGGGTCCTGGCGCCCGGTGCGGTGGTGGGCTGGCGCTGGGTCATCTCGGGCGTCGCCGGGTGCGTCGCCGTGCGTGTGTAGGCGCGCTGCGACTCGTCGAGCACCTCGGCGATCTCGTTTTCATCGTGTATCGTCTCTGACGCGACGCCAGGCTGCGCGGGATTGATAGGTGAGACTGAACCCTCCATCGTGGTTGCCTCCTGTTCTGTCTGCACGGGGCTATCCGCCCCTGGCGCGCTTCGTCGCACATTCCAGGCCAGATGACGCGCGCTCGTCGTTCTCGCCTACATGTCAGGACGCACGAGCAGGGGCGCAGGCGACACCTTGATTCTGTTGGGATTACTCTGTGATCTGGCGTGCTACTCCGCCGCCTCGCGCAGTTGGACGCCGTGGCCCGGCTGGGTAGGGTCGAGCGTGAAGGTCATGCCGGACTGCGCGTAGCCGCCGGTGAAGGGGTCGTCGGCAAGCAGCATCGCGGTATCGAGATCGACGTAGTGGAAGCCGCCAAGGCCCGCGATGAAGTGGGCGGAGGTGGCAATGCCCAGCCGCGATTCGATCATCGCGCCGATCATCAGGTCGATGTTGGCGGCGCGACAGACCGCCGCAATAGCCAGCGCCTCGACGATGCCCGCCTTCATCAACTTGATGTTGACGACGTTGGCCGCGCCCATGCGCGCGATGCGCAGCGCGTCGGCTGCCGTCTGCACGCTCTCGTCGGCGGCGACCGGGATGCCCGCGCGCTCGGTGACGAAGCGCAGCCCTTCGAGGTCGTGGCGGTGGACGGGCTGCTCGAAGAGCACCGGCTCGATGTCTTCCTCTTTCAGCGCGCGCAGTAGCTCCAGCGCCTCGGTGGGAGTGTAGCCCTGGTTGCCATCGAGGATCAGGTCGCAGTCGGGCGCGGCCTCGACCAACGCCAGCACGCGGTCGGCGTCGTCATCCACATTCGAGCCAACCTTGAGCTTGAGCGTCGCCGCTCCCTGGCGCGCGTGCAGCTTGGCCAGCTCAGCCACGCGGGCGGGCGCGACGATGGGGATGCTGACGTCGGTCTCGACCTGCGACTGGACGCCGCCGAAGAACTGGTAGAGCGGGATGCCCCATGAGCGGGTCAGCGCGTCCAGCACGGCGGTCTCTACGCCCGCGCGCGCCGTCGTCTGGTGCTCGAAGCTGGCCAGCAGCAGTTCCGAGAGTGGACGCCAGGAGGTGGCGTCGTGGCCCTCGACCAGGGGAGCCATGCCGTGGAGCGCGGCCAGCGCGGTCTCCTGCGTCTCGCCGCCGCTCGGGGGAAACGGCGCGGATTCGCCCAGTCCCACTGTGCCATCGGCGAGGGTGACGCGCACGAGCACGTTGCGGGCGTCCTCGACACGGCCCGTCGCGATGACGAACGGCTCGTGGAGGGGGATATCCAGCGGTTCGGCGTCCAGGCGGGCGATGGTGGTGGGCGTGGTTGGGGTGTGCGCGGCGCGGGCCATACGTTATACCTCGTTCGAGAACGGCCACCCACGACCGGATGGCGGTATGATGGGCATCTGCCATACAGTATAGTGTGCCACAACGTAGGCACGCACGGCATCCCCCGGCCCTCTCCCCCTAACCCCTTCCCCTAAAAGGGAGGGGGACCAGACCCAGACCAAGGCGAATGCGCGCCGAGGGATTCTGGCTCCCCTCCCCCTTTAGGGGAGGGGCTGGGAGAGGGTCTCCCTCCGCTAGCGTGTCCCGTCCCATTCGGCGTAGAACTCGTCGAGGAACGTCTCCATCACCCGCTGGCGCTGCTCGGCCAGTTGGCGGGCATAGTCGGTGTTCATGCGGTCTTTCAGCAGCAGCAGCTTCTCGTAGAAGTGGTTGATGGTGGGCGTGAGGTGGGTGCGATACTCCTCGGCGGTCATCGTCGCGCGCGGGGCGATTTCGGGATCGTAGAGGATGCGCCCGTGCGAGCCGCCATAGGCGAAGGCGCGGGCGATGCCGATAGCCCCGATAGCGTCGAGTCGGTCGGCGTCCTGCACGACACGGCCCTCCAGCGTCCGTGGCGTGGGCTTGGAGCCGCCCGCGAAGGAGATGGCGCCGATGATCTCCAGGATGTGCTCGCGCTCGTCGGAGGGAACATCGTGCGCAGTGAGCCAGTCGCGGACGCGGGCGAGGCCGCTCTCCCAGTCGCCCGCGATCTTGGGGTCGGCGATGTCGTGAAGCAGGGCGGCCAGCGCGCAGATGAAGGTATCTGCCCCCTCGGCCTCGGCGACGGTCCGCGCCAGCGAGCGCACCCGCGCGATATGCCACCAGTCGTGGCCGCTGCTCTCGCCCGTCAGCACGTCGCGCGCGAACGCCTCGGCCTCGGCGACGATCTCCTCCCGATTGCTCATATGTTGCTCGCTTTCATAGTGTGTAGTGATGTGTCGTGGTGATGTGTCGTGGTGATGTGTGGTTGTTGAATTGTAGCGCGCGCCCCTCTTTCTGCAAGGGAGGGGCAACCAGATGTGGCCCCGGATGCTTCTCGATGGCTCTCGCGCCCGCCTCTCACGAGGAGATAAGGAAGCGACGGCGTGTCTGCCTCTGCTCTGGTCCCCCCTCCCTTTTAGGGGAGAGGGGGAGAGGACCGCGCCCACATCCCCAAACTTCGTCGTCGCGGGCAGTTCCCCCTCGATCTGATACCAGTAGTGGCTGGTGGGATTGCCCGCCCGTCCTGAGATACGCCCGGTCTCCGGCAGCAGCTCGAAGGCGGCCAGCACCGCCTCAGGCGCGTCGCAGTCCACATCCACCAGCCCGCCGCTCGGCTCTCCCGTCAGGATGCCGATGTTATTGTCCGCCGCGCCCCGAAACCACTTCGGCAGGTCGCCCTCATCCAAGCGCATCTCGGGCCACCGGACAATCGCCACGCTCTTCTCGCTCGGTCTCACCGGCACGACCCGCCACCCCCGCCGGGTATACGCCCGAGCCGCCGCCAGCATCCCATCGTTTCCCTCGTTCCCATCGATTTTTCCATCGTCCTTGTCCACCGCCGCGCCCATCGTCATCCTCCACTTTCCACCCACGAAAAGACGGCGCCCCACCATCCCGCGCGCACGATTCTATGCGCACCAGACAGCGTGGCGCCGTCTTCCGGCTCACCCGCTCAACGTCAGCTATAGCAACAAATAACGTCAGCTATAGCAACAAACATAGAACACATGTACGTGTATTACAAGGCAACGCCGGCAGCGCGCGGACGGACTTTTCCCGATATGCCCGGTAACCGCAGCGGTTGGGGAGCGCTTCTGGCCCTCATCCCCCTGCAAGAGAGGGTCAGGATGACTATTTCGTCGGCGGGCGAGTCTATCGCTGGCTCCCCTCCCTTGTAGGGCGGGGCTGAGGGAGAGGGCGGTGGGGCAACTAGAACGCTACGCGGCGAGAGGAAGAACCAGGACGAAAAATGGGTGAGACCGGTGGGATTCGAACCCACGACACGAGGCTTAAAAGGCCCCTGCTCTGCCCCTGAGCTACGGTCCCGCAGGTAATGGCCAATGGCCACTGGCGCCAACGCGCACGTCCTGTAGCATAGCACGCCGCCAGCCGTGCCGCAAGGCCAGCGCGCGCCACCGCTCGCTCGTCGCGCTGTGATACACTGAGGCACCGAGCATAGACAGCCCGCCAGCCACTATCAGCGAACCTACCGCCATACTCCAACGCGGTAGCAAACAATGCGTATACATAATAGCGAGCAGAGAGCCAGAGCCTCCGCCTCAACCATCATGATAAGGAGATGTTCAGCATGGGTTTCTTCGGGCATTCACGCGACGAACAGCGCGCCGATGATATATTATCCGCCCGCGACTTACAGACGCTTGACGACTATTCAAAGCGCATTATCAGCGTCGTAGACCTCGTCGGCCAGGCCGTTGTACAGATAGGCGTCACCAAGGTCGTTGGCTCCTCACCCTTCGGCGGCGGCCAGCTCGCCCAGGGCGCCGGGTCGGGCGTCATCATCGCGCCCGACGGCTACATCCTGACCAACAGTCATGTCGTCGATGGCGCGCGCGAGGTCATGGTCACACTGGCCGATGGGCATGACGTGCGCGGCGAGGTTCGCGGGCAGGATCCCGACTCCGACGTCGCCGTCGTCCGCATCTCCGCGCCAGCCGGTGTCGGACTCAAGGCGGCCAGGCTCGGCGACTCTGACAAACTCAGGGTAGGGCAGCTGGTCGTTGCGATTGGCAGCCCGGTCGGCCTGCAAAGCACCGTAACCGCTGGCATCGTCAGCGCCCTTCACCGCACCCTGCCCGGCTACGGCGGCCAGTTGATCGAGGATATCATCCAGACCGACGCCGCCGTCAACCCCGGCAACTCTGGCGGGCCGCTCGTAGACTCCTCCGGCGCGGTCATCGGCATCAACGTGGCGGTCGTCCAGCAGGCGCAGGGCCTCTCGTTCGCCATCCCGATCAATACCGTGAACTGGGTCGCGTCGCGCCTGATGAAAGACGGCGAGGTGCGTCGCCCCGTCATGGGCGTCGCGCTTCAGTCAGGCACACTGCCGCAGTCGCTCCGCAACAAGTTCCACACCGAGAAAGAGATGGCCGTCCAGGTCGTGCAGGTCGTCAACGGCGGCCCGGCCCAGCGCGCGGGCATCCAGCCGGGCGACATCATCTACAAACTGGATAATCACAGCGTCGGCACCGCAACAGATGTGCGCCATTACCTAGAGCGGCTGAGCGACGGCGCCGAGATCCGCGTCGGGCTGATCCGGCTCTCCAACAATGGGCCACAGGAGGCTGAAGCGAAGGTCACGCTGCGCGTCGTGGCGCGGCGCTAGCCCTCGGCGGCCACGTCACAGGTTATGTCATACGTGAAGTGGCGGCGTACCTGGCGATACGTCCCCGGCTGAAGCGGTGGCGGCTCGATACCCGTCCCACGGTCCGTCCCATGCGGCCAGGCGGTGATGCGCCACTGCTCCAGCGGGATGCGCCGGGTCGCCTGCCACTGTTCCGCCGCCGCTACAATCTGGCGCTCGGCCTCGCGTCCGCCGAACGAGACCAGCATCGGCAGACGCGCGGCGAAGATGCTGAGTGACGGGCCATCCGCGCCCTCCGCATAGACGCCATAGCGAATCCGTGGGCGCACAAACGAGCGGCGATGCGCGTCGGGGCCAAGCACCACCAGCCGCAGGCCGCGCAGGCCCAGCCAGGGGACCAGGCTGGGGTCGGTCATAAAATGCAGCTTGCGGCGGGGGTGAGCGGCCAGCAGCGCCCTGATTGGCCCGGCAAGCCGCTCGGCGTCGTCGCTACCCAGACTCAGGCCATTGCCCAGCGAAATCCATTGCATCGCGCTCTTCTCAGCGCCGCGCAGCCGCATGAAGCCGCACGGCGCCAGCGACTCGCTATGCAACGCCCCGCCATGCTTACGGAACGCGACGCTGGCATCCGACATCCCCAGCCAGAGCGGCAACGCCAGCAGCCCGCCCTCGGCAAGCTGCTCGTACCATGCGGGCGTCACATCCGTCGCACCCACCGTCAGCTCGATGCGGTCGTAGGGCGCGTCCTCCGGCCAGCCCGCCGCCCCATCCGCCGCAATCACGCGCACGCGGCCATACCTGGCGGCGTCCAGATGCGCGCGCGCCTCGGCGGCGATCTCCTCGCCAATATCCACCGTCGTGACGTGACCAGTCGGCCCGGCTAGCTCCGCCAGCAGCGCCGCGTTATAGCCCGTACCCGCGCCAATCTCCAGCACGCGCATGCCAGGCTCGACGGCAAGCTGTTGGAGCATAATGGCGACAATTGCGGGCTGCGAGGCCGAGCTGATTGGCACGCCATCCTCCTCGTGGGTGAGGATCGCGTTGTCGCTGTAGGCCGCTTCGAGCGGCGCGTCAGGCAGAAAGAGGTGGCGCGGGACCGTACACATCGCCCGCTCGACCGCGTCATCGCGCAGCACACCATCGCGCCGCAGCTTCTCCACGAGCGCCTGGCGCAGTTCATCGGGTGTCGGGCTATTCGATTCTATCGGTGCGGACATGCGCCTGCTCCGCTTCCGGTGTCTCGCCCACCTGCCGGAACCCGTTCCGCCAGGCGGAATACATCACGTCAATGGGCGCGTCGAGCAGCGGCGAGAACGCCAGCCGGTCGCCGCCGACGACGCCCAGGCGCGTCAGCAGCATGCCGTGCGATTCCGCCAGCTCGGTCAGCGCATCCCAGTTCTCGGGCGCGGCAGAGAGCACGATGCGTGAGGGCGCCTCGCCAAAGAGCAGCGCCATCGTCGCCAGCGGATCGCCCGTCAACTGCTCGGGCAGTTGCAGCTCGCCGCGCATGCCCAAACGCGACCAGATGCAGCACTCCGCCAGCGCCACCCCCAGCCCGCCATCCGAGCAATCGTGCGCGCTACGCAGCAGGTTCGCGGCGCTCGCGTCCAACACCACCTGCTGCACCGCGCGCTCGACCTCCAGATCGAGCTGCGGCGGACGGCCCGCCCGCGTCGCGTGAAGCTCCGCCAGATAGCTGCCGCCGCCGAGGGTATCGGGCGTCACCACCCATGGCCCCAGCACGCCAACAATGTCACCCTCCGCCTGGAACGCGCTCGGCGTCGGCTCATGTCCCTCCAACAGCCCGACCATGCCGACGACCGGCGTCGGATAGATCGCCGCGCCAAAGCTCTCGTTGTAGAGGCTGACGTTGCCAGAAATTACCGGCGTTTCGAGGATACGCGCGGCGGCGGCCATACCGTCTATCGCCCGCGACATCTGATAATAGACCGTCGGCTTCTCGGGATTGCCGAAGTTGAGACAATTGGTGAGGGCAAGCGGCGTCGCCCCGGTGCAGACGATGTTGCGCGCCGCCTCGGCGACGGCCAGCGCCCCACCGTTGAACGGGTCGAGCCAGGTTAACCGCCCGTTGCCGTCGGTCGTGAGCGCCAGATACTTGCCCGTCTCGCGGTCGGCGGCATCGCGCACGCGCAGGACCGCGGCGTCACTCCCCGGCCCCAGCGCCGTGTTCGCGCCGACCATCGTGTCGTAGGTGCGATAGACATCCTCACGGCTGCACAGATCGTGCGAGCCAAGCAGCGCCAGCAACGCATCAAGGGGAGATGGCAGCCTATCAGCCAGCGATGCCGGATCGAACTGCCACAACTCCGCCAGTTCGGGCGGCTCCTCGCCGTCACGAACGTAGGCAGGTACCTCATCGGTCAGCAGGCGCGTGCCTACCTCGGCCACAACGTGATTCCCCTCACGCACGCGAATCACCGGATCATCCACGACCGCGCCGACCACATCCGAACGCAGCCCCCAGCGGGCAAAGAGCGCGCGCACGTCGTCTTCATGGCCCTTGCGCGCGATGACCAGCATGCGCTCCTGTGACTCCGAGAGCATCATCTCGTACGGCGTCATGCCCGACTCGCGGCGCGGCGCCTTCGCGACATCGAGATCGATGCCAGACTGCCCCTTGTGCGCGCTCTCGACGGTGGAGCTGGTCAGCCCGGCAGCGCCAAGGTCCTGCATGCCGACGATCCAGCCGGTATCGCGCAGTTCCAGGCAGGCCTCCATCAGCAGCTTCTCGGTGAACGGGTCGCCCACCTGGACGGCAGGCCGCCGCTCCTCCGACGCCTCATCCAGCTCGACTGAGGCGAACGTCGCGCCGTGGATGCCGTCGCGCCCGGTGGCGGCGCCTACCAGTAGGACAGGATTGCCCGCGCCGCTCGCCTTCGCTGGAATCAACTTGCCCACCTCGATCAGCCCGACGCACATCGCGTTGACTAGTGGATTGCCGCTATACGACTCATCGAAGTAGATTTCGCCACCGACAGTGGGAATGCCGAGGCAGTTGCCATAGCCGCCAATCCCGCCGACGATGCCGGAGAACAGATAGCGGTTGCGCGGATCGCTCAATGGGCCAAAGCGCAGCGAGTCGAGCAGGGCAATGGGGCGCGCGCCCATCGTGAAGATGTCGCGGACAATGCCGCCGACGCCGGTCGCCGCGCCCTGATATGGCTCGATGGCGCTGGGGTGATTGTGGCTTTCGATCTTCATCACCACCGCCAGCCCGTCGCCAATATCCACCGCGCCCGCGTTCTCCTCGCCCGCCTTGACGAGAATGCGCGGGCTACTGATTGGGAAGCGCTTGAGCAGTGGACGGCTGTTTTTATAGCCGCAGTGCTCGCTCCACATCGCCCCGAATAGCCCCAGCTCGACCGGGTTGGGCGCGCGGCCCAGCAACCCGACGATCTGCGCATACTCGGCGCGGGAGAGCGCGACCTCATCCAGCGCCCGCTGTTCAATCGCGGCGGCAAGATCATCGGGCTTGTGGGCAGGCATATCGGCAGGCACGTATGGCTCCTCGCTGGCTGGCTGAAATGTTGCGGCGTCGGATGCGCGCGTCGCCCTGATTATACCAGCCGCTACGGTTCGCCCGCTCATGTCGTCGTATCGTCGTGCGCCAGCAAATCCGGATTATGCTTGGCGATTTCCCCCAAGCGCCCATGTAGCCATCGTTCGACGCCAAGGCGGTGGGCGCGCGCCTCTAGCTCATGCATAACATCTTCGACAGGGATCTCGCCGCGGTCTAGTCTGTCAAACTGTAGCGGCAGATTATGTAACAGGTCAGCAAGGACAAATACCGCCCTATTGTCGTTTTCATATCCCAGGAGCCGAACTTCGATCAGTGCATCGAAGAGAAGTCGGTAAAGTACGCGCTTCGTCGGCGTAGGAAGTGCCGTGTCATCTGTCATTGGAGAAGCAACGCTTTCTTGCTGGACATGCCGGTGTGAACCCGATTCGCAGATCGCTACGGATAATCATCTCAAATGAAGTGGCGCCTGCCATTGTGATTCGACAGTACAAAACGCAGGCGCCAGTGTGATCGTCTTCACAGTTCGCCGAATTAGCATCTCAAGCGGGAACACCTGGGATACAAAGTGAATCTACATCTATGGAATCACCTTTTTTTCTTCGTCTGTTCGCTATGGGGAGTGGAGGAGATTTGATATGTTCTGGCGTCGCATTCTTGGAACATTCATCGTAGCGTTCGCCGCCGTAGTGAGCCTGGCTGGCACGACAGGCGTCGCCCAGGCGTCGCCACGCACCGCGTTTGGCCAGCCAACCGAGGGAACAAAGGTCATTCTGGATGACACGAGCATCGATGGGCCAGCCATGGCGACAACCTATGCGCCCGCGATGGCGCTAGCCTGGGTCGGCACGGACGCGAGCCACCATCTCAATATCATGACGAGCAGCGATGGGTTGCACTACGGCAACAAACACATCCTGCCCGAATTATCGCTCTGGCGCCCAGCGATTGCGTTCGTCGACAGCGGTCGCGGCGCACCCTATGGCATGATCGTGCTGGCCTGGACCGGCACGGACGCGAATCACACACTCAACGTCGAGTTCATCAAGACGCCAGACTTCACCGTCACCCGCAAGGTCATCCTCTGGGGCGAGACGAGCTTTACCGCTCCGGCGCTGGCCACCGTCAATAGCGATCTCTATTCGGACGTGTATCTCTCCTGGGCTGGAAACGATAGCGCACGCACGGTCAATGTGATGCACCTGACGACCAACTCTGACACGACGGACAAGCATACGCTGTGGGGATGGAGCAGCATCTCGCGGCCAAATCTCTCCCGGTCTCTCAATGACGGACTGATTCTTTCCTGGACGGGAACCAACCACAACATCTACTTCGCAACCGCACAGGAAGGCGCTAACTTCATCATGCCAGACGCCTCGCCGCTGAGCCGACAAACCGACTGGGCGCCGACCATGATCGGCTTCGACGCGACGGCGCTGCCAAGCCACTGGCTGGCCTGGGCTGGCAACGGCACATCGCCCACGGGCAACGTGAACGTGCAATACACCCAGAGCTATCCCGGCTGGAGCGACACGAACTCGTCGGCGTCGCTGGACGAGACCGCGATCTCAAGCCCGGCGCTCGCCTACAACGGCGACGGCACAACGCGCCAGGTGTTAATCGGGTGGGCCGGTACCGATCAGGATAATCACCTGAATGTCGCCGTCATCTCTGTCTGACGGCTGACCGCTACAATCAGCTGGTCGATCGGTCTGACTACGCTGTTGGACTGCCGCGCTGGCCCTGGAAGACCGGCCAGATGCGGCAGTCCTGTCTATGCGCTACGTTGCCCTTGCAGGCAGAGCGCCGCCGCACCTCTGACACCTGCCTCACGCGCCGCTGCGGTGATCCGTACGTCGAGATCGCGCGTGAATGGCAGGCGCGCCCGCTCGCGCAGCTCATTGCGTAGCGGATCGAGCAGTATCTCGCCCGCCTGTATCAGTCCGCCGCCCAACACCACCCGATCTAGATCGAGCAGGCTTGCCGCATCCACGATTCCCCGCGCGATGGCTACGCCCGCGTCATGTATCAGTTCCGCAGCGAATGCGTCATCGTGAGCCGCCTCAGCGATAGCCTGACCCGTCAGCGCGCCCTCACTCAGCGCTGCCAGCGCCGTCGGCGTCCCAGCCCGGATGCCTGCCTGCGCGCGTGCAACCAATCCTGTGCCGGAAGCATAGGCAGTGAGGCAGCCAACCGCGCCACACGAACAGCGCGGCCCCTCGGCGGAGACTATGGTGTGGCCGATATGGCCCGCGTTGCCCGTCGCGCCATGGAAGACGCGTCCGTCGGCCACAATGCCGCCGCCAACGCCTGTCGAGACGATCACGCCAAGCAGGTACCGCGCGCCGCGTCCCTCGCCGAACATCGCCTCGCCGAGGGCGAACGCATTGGCGTCGTTATCGAGCGTGATCGGCAGCGTCAACGCCGAGGCCAGCCGCGCGCGCAACGGGAACGACCGCCACGCTGGAATGAAGAGCGGCGAGACGATGCCATCGGGATAGATCATCGGCCCGCCACAGCCGACGCCCGCCGCTGCTACGCGATCCCTATGGCCATCACGTGCGCGCTCGGCCAGTGAGACGACGAACGCAAACAACGCCTCCGCGTCCGAATCGCGTGGCGTCGGCTCAACGTGAAACGAGAGCGTACGCCCATCCGCTGTAACAACGCCCGCCGCCGTTTTGGTGCCACCGATATCGATGCCGAGCAGTAGCGAATCGCCAGTGTTGGAGCTGGCCAGAACGGGTCTCGCATTAGGTGCGGCATTGAACGGATCCATGCGCTTCCTCCGCTTCCTCCGCTGAAGCTGATCTCCCATGCATCTCGAAACGGGGGATTGTGTAACCAGTTCCGACGCATGTATGATGGCAGTATAGTCCGAGCGCTACGCAAGAGTAGGCAGAAATGGGCAGGGATTTTGCGGGCAGGAGCCGCTGTAGCTACTTGACATGCTGGCGATACTCGCCTATGCTCGATTCCGCCGCGTTCGGTGTGGCAAGGTCATGTGGACTCACTGGTGAGATCACAACTGGCCCCTAAAGGCTGAGGCAGAGAGGAAACGAGGGTATGTCCTCGACAGAAGTCGTCCTGCGCATGATTGGGGCAGCGCTGGCGGGCTACCTGCTCGGCTCCATTCCATTTGGCGTGCTGGCTGGGCGCTTCTTTGGCCAACGCGACCCGCGCGCATTCGGCAGCGGCAAGACCGGAGCAACCAACGTGCTACGAACGTTGGGGCCGGGGCCAGCCGCATTCGTCGTCGTGGGCGATGTGCTCAAGGGCATGGCGGCGGTGCTGCTGGCGCGGCTGGTCTTCTTCGGCGGCGATATTAATCCCAATGCACTGGTGACCGCACAGGCGACAGCTGAGGCGCTGGCAGGCTTCTGTGCCATCCTGGGCCACAACTACTCGGTCCTGATTGGTTTCAAGGGCGGACGCGGCGTGCTGACAGGGGCGGGCGCGATGGTGATTATGACACCGTTCACAACGCTCATCGGCTTCTTCTGCGCCGCAATCCCCATCGCCATCACCCGCTACGTCTCGCTCGGCTCGATTCTCGGCGCAGTCGGAAGTATCCTAACCGAACTTATCCTATTGATAACCCACCACGATTCACTACCCCACTTTATCTTCATCCTGGTGGCAGGCACAATGATCATCGTCTCGCACAAAGACAATATTGATCGCCTGCTCAAAGGGACCGAACGCAAACTGGGCCAGCCAGCGCAGCCCGTTGCGAACTAGAGGATCGAGATATCGTCAGCGGCGCTCAGTGACTCTCAGCGGCAGGGGCCGTAATAACGCTCCAGCCGCCGCGCAGATACTCTACAGCGGAGAAGATTGTCCAGATCACCGCCAACAAGAGTACGATGTTTGAGAGGGCCAGGAAATAATCGGCGAAGCTGTTTGGCGCCCCGCCCGTGCTCAGGCCCAGCGGAAACGCGGTCCGTCCGCCCAGGCCCGTCGCCAGCAAAATGCCACCCACCGAGAGCAACGTCAGCAGCGTCTTCTGCTTGCCCCAGCGCCCCGCCGGGATCACCACGCCACGCGCCGCCGCGAACGAACGCAGCCCCGAGACCAGAAACTCGCGCGCGACAATCACAATCACGATCCACGCTGGCACGAATCCTATCTGCACCAGCGCAATTAATGCGGCGGAGACGAACACCTTATCCGCCGTCAGATCGAGGAACACGCCCAGATTCGAGACGAGGTGATAGCGCCGAGCGAGACGGCCATCTATCGTATCTGTCACGGCGCCAGCCACAAACAACACGGTAGCAAGCAGCAACGCCCACGGTGTCTCGATCAGAATCAGAATCACGAGTGGAATGGTTGTCGCCAGCCGGGCGGCGCTGAGGATATTGGGCAGATTGCGCACCATCTTCTCCGAATTTCTCTATGCCAGCGTTTCACGCTCTCGACAGCGTCGAATGTGCGCGGCGTCTTCATGGAGTGTAAGCGATTGGCGGATGGCATAGCAAGTGGCGTACGGCGGTATGCGGCGGTATACGGTGGTATACGGCGACCGCTTGCGAGTTGTATCCTTCCATCAGGTATAACTAGTGCTTGTCAGAATTTGACCATGTTTGGCCGGGTTAGGCCAACTATTGGTGGCTTGCTTTAGTTGACAGCTTGCTCCGTTCGCGCGTACACTGCCTCCGTCACTCAGCAGCCATAACGCAAAGATCTCAGAGGATTGCGTCATCGGTTGCAGATGAGCCGTCACGTGCCAGTCCAGAATGCGGCACAATGGTATAATTGCAGGATGGGGGAACGAGATGCGCCTGGTGGAACAGCACCGCATCAACCGCCACGACCCGCGATTTATAGCCATCGATGCTGCGACGTTTGCTAGCAAGAACCTCTACAATGCTGCTCTCTACCGCACACGCCAAGCCTACATTTTTGAGAACCACTGCATCATTGGCTACGCCGAACTCGACAAGTTGATGCAGCCAACGCTGGAGTATCGCGCACTTCCTGCCAAAGTCGCTCAATGGGTCGTGAAGCAGGTCTGCGCCGCTTGGGATAGCTACTTTGCGGCGGTGGCCGAATGGCACATCCATCCCGAAAAGTTCAAAGGCCATCCCAAACTGCCCAAGTACTTGGCGAAAAATGGGCGCAATCTGTTGGTCTATACCAGTCAGGCCATCAGTCGTGATCCAAAGAACGCAGGCTGGGTCGTGCCATCCCGTGTACCGATCCACGTCGCAACGAAACAGGCCTCTGCCGCGATAGCCCAGGTGCGGCTCGTGCCGAAAGCCACCCATTATGTGGTTGAAGTCGTGTACGAGCGGGAACCCGAGCACCCAGCGCTTGATCCCGCTCTCATCGCCAGCGTCGATATTGGCGTCAACATCTTGGCTGCGATAACTTCAAATAAGCCCGGCTTCACGCCGCTTCTTGTTCACGGTCGCCCGCTCAAGAGTTGTAACCAATCATACAATAAGCGACGCGCGAAGGCCCAAGCGCAGCTGCCACTGGAGCAGTATACCTCCCGTACGCTGGAGGCGATGGCCGATGTCCGTCACCGCCGTATCCAGTCGTACCTGCATACCGCCAGTCGGGCCATCATCGACCTGCTGGTCCGTGAGGGCATTGGCACGCTGGTAATTGGCAAGAATGTCGGCTGGAAGCAAGGGGTGAACCTGGGTAAACGGAACAATCAGGCGTTTGTCTTTATTCCGCACGCCCGCTTCATCGAGATGTTGACTTACAAAGCGGCGTTGGTGGGCATTCAGGTGGTCACCATCGCGGAGAGCCACACCTCCAAATGTAGCTTTCTTGATCTCGAACCGCTCCAGCAGCACGCCCGGTATTTGGGCAGGCGGGTCAAGCGTGGGCTGTTCATCGCCAGCACGGGGCAAACCCTCCATGCCGACATCAATGCGAGTTACAATATTCTACGGCGCTATGCGCCCCACATCGTAGCCCAGGGCGTGAGCGCGTTCCAACTCCATCCCATGCCTTTGCGCCTGCCTGACCGACGTCAGGACAGGAGCAAGCAGCTTCCACGCCGTAAGTGCGGCTAAGAAGTAGTGGCTGTTGTGGTCAGCCTGCCCTTCAATAAGGCGAACTGAGTAGGCTGGGCATTCGTGTCCATTCCAAAGGATACTATAGTAGTCATATGATGGCTCTTCGTAATGCGCTCGAAATCGCCATACTCGCGGAAGATGATGACATCCTGGCGGTGTCGAAACCTGCCGGGCTTGTCGTGCATCCGGCATATCGCCATCCCGATGGCACGCTCACCGATGCCGTCTTTGCCTACGCCGATCAGTGTGGCGTTCCGCGACCGTGGCTGCTCCACCGGCTCGACCGCGAAACGTCTGGCGTCGTGCTCTTCGCCCGAACAGAGCTGGCGCGGCGGAGTCTGGTGCGCCAGTTTGAGCAGCGCCGGATCGTCAAGCGCTACCTGGCGATCATCGGCGGCTGTCTCGCGACCGACAGCGGCGCGATCGATGCGCCGCTCTGCCGCGACCCGCTCGACCGTCGGCGCGTGATCGTCTCGCCAGCGGGCAAGCCCGCGCGCACGCGCTACCAAACGCTCGCCGTCGGGAATGGCTTTTCGCTGGCGCTTGCCGAGCCACTGACCGGTCGCACGCATCAGATTCGCGCGCATCTGGCGTTTCTTGGCGCGCCACTGGCCGGTGACACGTCATATGGCGGAGCGACCGAGACGGCGCAGGCAGTCGGCATCGAGCGCGTGCAATTGCATGCCTGGGAGCTGGCCTTTCGCCATCCAGCGACCGGCGCCAGCACGACGATACGTGCGCCGGTTCCAGCGGATATGCGCGCCGCGTGCGCTACACTTGGATTGGACAGTGAAGTATTACTAGCGCCTTCGCGGACTTCACGCGACGAAAGCGATTGATAACGGCCCGCGCTATGGCTAAAGGGGGAAACATGGAACTCACGTCACTCGACCAGGTCAACCAGCAGTATCGTCAGGTCTACTTCCAACCGCATTTCGACGACGCCGTGCTCTCGTGTGGCGGCTCGATTGCCCTGCAAACGGCAACCGGCAACCGCGTCCTGGTCGTAACGGTCTTCGGCGGTATTCCAGCGGAAAGCGCGCGCATCAGCGCATTCGCCTCGCAGACGCTGCAGAAAATGGGCTTGTCTACCAATCCGGCCGAGTCGGTGCGTCAGCGGCGCGCGGAGGACCAGGCAGCGGTTGGATCGCTCGGCGCGGATGTGCTCCGCCTCGACTACCTCGATGCCATCTTCCGGGGCGATCCAGCCTATTACCAGGGCGACGACGCGCTCTTCGGCAGCGTGAATCCCGCCGACCTCTCGCTAGACGAAGAGCTTGGGGGTGTCTTCCTCGCCATCTACGAACGCGCCCCGCTCGCCGCGCTGTATGCGCCGCTGGGTGTCGGACATCACGTAGATCACCAGCTTTGCTGCTCTGCGGCGGACCGCCTGGCGCAGCGTAAGCTGAACGTCAAGTTCTACGAAGATTTCCCGTATGTGGCGAATAGCGGCGCCCTTGCCGCCCGTCAGCGCGAATTGAACATCACCATGGAGGCCGAGATGGTCGAGATTTCTGGCACGGTTCGCCAGAAAGAAGAGGCCATCAGCTTATACCGCAGCCAGGTGCCAAGCCTGTTTGGATCAGAAGACACGATGATCAAAACAATTAACAGCTACGGCGGCTCGATGCGCAAGGCGCAGCCCGGTATCATGATCGAGCGGTTCTGGCGCTGGTAGCCGATACAGAGGCACACCATGAAAGTTGTTACCGTCGCGGAAATGGTCGCGGTCGAGAAACGGGCTGAGCATGAATATGGGCTGGCCTCGCCAACACTCATGGAGCATGCTGGGCGTAGCGTCGCCGAGGCAATACAGGCGCGGCTGGAGGGTGATGTCACAGGCCTCAACGCACTCGTGCTCGCCGGGCCGGGCAATAACGGAGGCGACGGGCGGGTCGCAGCGCGCTATCTCGGCGAATGGGGCGCGCACGTCGCCATCTATGACTGGAAGAGCGGCCAGATCGAGGCTAATGGGTGCACCGGCTCCGTGGGCGATGACCTTGCCGGGCTACACGACGTAATCGAGCAGGTGGATGTGGTACTGGATGCGCTACTCGGCACCGGCCACGCGCGGCCACTCGCTCCAACGATGGCAGAGGCATGTGCGCTGGTCGCCCACGAGCGCGAGCGGCGGCCCGACCTCTATGTCGTCGCCGTTGACCTGCCCAGCGGGCTCAACGCCGATACAGGCGCTGTCGATCCCGGCGCGCTGGCCGCCGACCTGACGGTGACTCTGGCCTATCCGAAAGTTGGCCTGCTGCTCTTCCCCGGCGCATCCTACATCGGCGAGCTACAAGTGGGCAGCATCGGCCTGCCCGCCACCATGCCCGTCACCGCTGGGCTTGAAATGCTCGACGACGAGTTGGTTGGCCCAACACTGCTGAAGCGGCCGCTGGAGAGCAACAAAGGCACATTCGGCAAGGTATTGGCGCTGGCCGGCTCCCCCCACTACATCGGCGCGGCGTATCTCGTCTGCGGGGCGGCGGCGCGCATCGGCGCGGGGCTGGTGACGCTGGCGACGCAGCCCGAGCTAGCGCCATTCTACGCCACCATGCTACCAGAAATCACCTACACCCTGCTCCCACCCGGCAGCGCGACCCCAGAGGCGCGCGCACAATCCGTCCTCGATCAGCTGGATGGCTACCACTCGCTGGTCGTCGGGCCGGGGCTGGGGCAATCGCAGGCGACCGCCACGCTACTCGAACGCCTCTTTGCGGGGCTGTCCGCACTCGTACCTGAACAGCGCCCTCATCTGGTGGTGGACGCCGACGGGCTGAACAATCTGGCGAAGCTCGATCACTGGTGGCTACGGCTACCGCCCGGCGCTATTCTAACGCCACACCCAGGCGAGATGGCGCGGTTGCGCGGCGGCGGCCCGGTGTCGGGTGGTGGCCCTGATCGGCTGACCGTCATCCGTGAAGCGGCGCGCGACTGGGGCCATATCATCGTGCTGAAGGGCGCCTGTACGCTGATCGCCTCACCCGAAGGCGTTGTGCGCATCAACGCTACGCCCAACCCTGCGCTGGCAACAGCCGGTACTGGCGACGTGCTGGCTGGTACAACAGCGGGGCTGCTGGCGCAAGGGATGGCGCCATTCGATGCAGCCTGCGCCGCTGTCTACCTTCACTCGCTTGCGGGGCGGCGGATTAGCGCGCATCTTGGCGACGCGGGCCTGCTGGCGGGCGATATGCTGGCAGAGTTACCGCTCGCCCGCCAGGATGTGCGGGACAGGCAACAATAGGTCGCGCCGCATGCCCTGCGCTGTTGCCCTTGAAATCGCCACAAACGGCCATCAGTACTATATGGCAGAGGTTCTGTGTTCAACGACGCGCGGTGATAGTGCTATACTGGCTGCGGGATGGCGCGTCTCCGTAGCAGTGTGGCGCCGCATACGCCGACAACAGTGTCGGGGGGGAATCAGCAGAGCTGACGGGGTACTGCGCTGGAGGGCGCGATGGCCTATCTGGAAATTCGCATCGGGCAGGACGTTCGCTGTATCTCGCTTGATCGCGACCACCTGCGAATAGGGCGGCTCGCGGACAACGATATTGTGCTGCGCGACGCGCAAATCTCGCGTCAGCACGCGGAGATTCGTTTCGCATCTGGCGCATGGCGCGTCCTTGACCTTGGCAGCACCAATGGCCTCCATGTGAAGGGCAAGCGCGTGCGCGAGCATCACCTCGGCGACGGCGATGTGCTCCTGCTTGCGCCCGGCGTCTCCTTCACATTTCACGACGGCGCCGCGCCATCGAATGCAATCTCGACTGCCGCGAGCGCCCCTCCGCCGATCCGCCCGCCACAACCGCCGACTGCCCCAGTTGTCCCGGTTGAGCCGCCCGCCGCACCGTCCGTATTCGACATGCTGCGCCCACGCTCGCCATTTGCCGATGATGAACAGCTGTACATTCCACCGGGTATGGGTGTACCCGCGCCGCCCACCGACTACAGTCGGCGGTACGCCCCACGTTCCTATGGAGGCTCGCCCGAGGCTGCCGGATATCCGGGTTATGCTGGGCAGCCGGCAGACACCGCATCGTCACAGTTTGATACAATTCCCGCCGGTGGGTATCCCGCGCCCGTTGGCCCCTTGACTAGCGGCAGTAGTAGTGATGGGCATGACCCATTTCGGCGAAGCAGTGTCAACACCAATTCCGAGGCCTCCCGCGCAACGGCGGGCCCGACCAGTATGCTATTGCACGTATGCCAGACATGCGGGCAACTGACAGCGCCTGATTCCGTGTACTGCCAGAGCTGCCATCACTCGGTCGCGCGTGAATGTCCCAACTGCCGACTCAGTCTCTTGCCCATTCAGGACCGCTGTCCGCGCTGCCAATCGCCAAATCCAGGGTCGGTACGCCGGGCGCATCGAGCGGCAGGCGCGTAGCTCGCTTTTCCCGCTTGACGCGGCGGGATACGAGCAGGCACAATACCGCAGGTACGGACATTACGAACGCCGCATGCCATTCACGTGTTTCCGTCCTTTCACTGACACCGACAACCCGCTGAGAACCCAGAGGAGGCTGTGTATCATGCTGTCCACCGACGATGTGACGCTGATCCCGTCCGACGTTGCCGCATATCTGTTCGCCGGTCCCGACGACGACGAGAATCTCGATGATGACTTCGACGACATCGATGATGACGACCTCGACGACGACGAATGGGAAGACGAGTTCGAGGACGAAGAAGACGAAGACGAAGTCGAGTGGGATGAAGAGGAGCTGAGCGATCTAGACGACGAAGAAGAGTAATGGCGCGCGCCGGGCGGTCGTTCTTCAGCGATATCCGGCTGTACGCCTGCACTTCTGACACTCAGCCCATAATGTTCGCCTCACCTATCCGGGTTCGCCGGAACGGGTGAGGCTTATTGTGTTTGGGTGCGCCTGCTTGGTGAATGGTTGACGAACGCCCTGAGCCATGGGCATACTCGATAGCGAGAGGGCTGAGCAAGGCATGGAGGAGTTCTGAGAGACGCACCAGAGAGAGACCATACGCATGGCGACATCTGAGCAGAGCCCCTCGGCGGCATTGTTACGGCTGCGCGCGGCCGATGTCGTTCGCGTCTGCGGGCTGAACGCCGTGGCGGTCGGGCTGGAACTGACGGCGAATCACCGTGTCGTTGCGGGACAGCGAGAGGGGAGTCGCCTGCTGGCCACGGTGATGGATGGGTCGCCGCGCACGGCGTCGGTGGAGGCCACCGATGACGCGGGTGCGCTGCGATGGGCATGCGATTGTACGCATGTGGGACCACTGGCCTGCGAGCATGTCGCGGCGATCCTCTCCGCCTGGATTGCTCACCCATCTGACTTCCTGGCCAAAGGCTCGGAGAAGGTAACTGAAGCGGAGACCCAACCACCCACCGAGCATCCCCTTACACTGCCGCTCGCATCCGATAACGCACCGTCGAGTCTGACCGTCCCCGCTGCCGAAACGCTGACCCTCGCGGGCGCGCTGGCGCGAATGAATGCCACCGATGTGGATGTGGTTGCGCGACGCATCCTTGGTATAGATGACATGTCGGGCGACTCCTCAGACACCATCCGCGCGATTGTCGCCGCGCTCAGTGATCCAGACCGTCTGCAAGCGCTGCTCAAGCAACTCGAACCCCCGACGCAGACGCTTCTCACCATGATAGACCTGGCAGGCGGAGCAATGACCGCCGCGGATATTGAGGGGCTGGCAAGCCGCATCAGGCGACCATTGAGCGCAATACAGGGCGATGTCGCGGTGCTGGAGCGGCATGCGCTCCTTTTGCCAAAGTTGCCGTCGAGAGCTCCGAGCCAGCATGGGCCAGGGGCAACGTGGCGTCACGTCGCGGGCTGGCGCATAGCCGACGAGGTGCGACGGGCGCTCGCATCATCTCTGCCGCTGGAGGCATTGCCCGCCCAGGGTGAGGCGCGCCTGGGGCCGCCGCTCATCGCTCCCGCTGGCGCTCCCCTCCATACGATCCGCTCTACACCACGCGCACTCTGCCTGGCGCTGGCGCTGCTTGCGTATGCGCCACCACCGCTTGGTCTGCCGCTTGAACGAGCCGCTACGGGCGATGGCGCCCAGCTCATCCACAATGACGGTAGCCCGTTCGCTCATGGCGAGCTCGCGCCCGGGCGACTCACCGAACTTGCCCGTAAGTCGGGTATTGACGTAGACGCTGTACGACTCGCCCGGAGGCTTCTGCGCCAGACCCGCGTGCAACAGCCCACGTCGCCGCTCGCCGATCTGGCGCGCCTACCAGTCGCGGAACGCCCGCTTGTCCTGCGCGATGGGTTCAGGCGTTGGCTGCGCGCCGACTCAGCAGCCGAGCTGCTAGATCTCGAATCGTCCGATGGGCTTCGCATCCGCTACGCGACAGCCCATCCGGCGTTTCGCCCGGCAACCATCGCAAGTGAGGTCAGTAACGCACGCCGATTTGTTGCCCGCCTGCTCAGTCGTGCCCAATCAGGAACGTGGTATTCCCTGGAAGACTTCATTACGCTCGCGTGGAAGATTCGCCCTGGGCTGCTACGCGATCAGCAGCGCACCTGGGAGACGCCAGTCTGGTGGATTGAATCCACCCAAGAGAGGCGGACGTTGCAGCCAGATGTACGCGACGATTGGACGGTGGCAGAGGGCGCTTTTATCCGATTGCTGGTCACAAGCGCCTTCGCGACCTGGGGTGCGCTTGATCTGGCCGCGCGGGAGGATGGCTCGACGGCCGCATTTCGCCTGACGCCATTTGGCGCGTTCTTGCTTCAGCGCTCCAACACTCCAGCGGATGCCTCGCTGGCAGCCATGTGTGATAGCGATTGGGGGCCGCCCGTGTTGCCGCTCCGCGAAGGCACGCTGGCGGTGCAGCCGTTGGCTGCCGGGAACGCTCTGCTCGACGCGCTAACGCTCTGGGCGTCCCCAACGGCGGTGAGCGGAAAGCGGCTCATCTATACGCTTTCATCTGACCGCGCCTGCGCCGCATTCGATCAGCAGCGCTCGCCCGCACCGCTGGTTGCCATGCTTCGTCCGCTGCAGAGCCGGGCCGCCGAAAGTGTGGCAAGCCAGTTGAACCAGTGGCAGGCGCAGTGGGGACGCACGCGCCTCACCACTGGATTCACCCTGCTGGAAGCGAGCGATGAGGCTGCGCTGGTGGAGGCGCTGGCAGCCGCGCCCGATATCGCCGCACGCTGCCGTCGTATCACGCCAACACTCGCGCTGGCGCATCCCGGCGATGCCGAACTTCTGCGTACGCTACTCGCGCGACGCGGCTACACTGTGTAGTCAGGCAGCAGAAGAGAGGTCGCGGCCATGCCAACGGACGACGAGAAAGCCATGCCAGATGTTGAGGAGACGACCGCTTTTCAACGCGACCTCTATCTCTACTGGTGGGCTGCGCGCGAACTCGGTGAACTTGCACTGACCACTCGCGGCTTCCTCACCCGTTCGGCGTTACGCCGCCTGCGCTCCCAGTGGCCAGTCACAGATGATGATCGCCCTGAGCCGAGCGATTCTCGGCGTTACTTTCTCCGGCGGCTGCTGGAGCGGCTGGGACTCTTGCGCGCTCCGACAGAGCCATCGAAGGCATCGGCAAACGGTGGGTTGGTTTCGGCGGATACCGAGATCATGGCGCGCTTCCTGGCTCACCCGCTGGCAGAGCGCTTGCGCATCTGCACGCGCCTCTGGGTAGCGGGTGGCTGGTGGCCAGATGGCAATCCAACGCGTGTCACCACAGGGTTACACACGCCGATTCAGCCGCGCATCGCGCTGGCGCGTCGCCGCCTGATCGAACTGCTGGCCGCGCTGGAGCCGGGGAGTCCCGTCGAGATTCCCGGCGTGCAGATCGTTGAAGATCATGCGCCTCGCATCATCGGCGCGACGACTCGCCGCAAGCCTCGTGACATCGCCGACGAGCGCAACGAGACCATGCGAGTGGCGCTGGCAGGGCCGCTCCAGTGGATGGGGCTTGTCGTCAGACGCGACATCGACGGGTCAGGAGAGCGGAGGATAGTCGCAAGCCATGCTGTGCTGGCGCTGCGCAACGGACCAGACGACGAAAGCGTGTGCGAAGCACCTGGACGCGTCATCATCCAGCCCAATCTGGATATCGTCGCCTATCAGCCACTGACCGCTCCAACGTTCTTCACGCTCGATCGCTGCGCCACCCGCGTATCACTGGATCGCGTCGCGCACTATCGCCTGATCAGGAATGACGCGACGCGTGCTCAGCAAAATGGCTGGTCGGAAGACGACATCGCACAACGGCTAGAGACGCTCACAGGAAGTCCGTTGCCAGGCGCCGTTCGCGTTCGCCTGGCCGACTGGACACGCGCCGCCAGCCGCATCCGTCTCACGCCACAAGCAACGCTGCTGACCACCTCAACTCCGGCGCTGCTCGATACACTGCTTGCGGACCGCGCCGCGCGAGGCTGGGTGCTCCGCCGACTGGGGCCAACGCTGGCGCTGGCGCAAACGGACAAACTCGAATCACTGCGCCACTGGCTGCTGGCGCACGGCGAGCTGCCAGCGGTGGAGTCTGTCGAGCAGTGATTTGCCCTTTATACCGGAGGATTGCTGACCGGCTCAAGCAGAAAGAGCGCACCATTGTGATCGAAGGTCGTGACCTGGGTATAGCGTGTGGCAACCCAGTCGCGGAAACCAGGCAGCAGATCGAAACGACCTGAGGCGAAGAGGATCACATGAATGCGGTGGCTTGAGATGTAGTCTTCCAGTTGCGACGCCGTCAGATAGCCACTCGTGATGCGCACCGCCGAGGTGTCCACCAGTTGCGGCGGCACATCGCGGTTGGCTAGCGCCGCGACGTACTGATCGTCGGAAAGCACCACTTCTTCGGGCGCGCTGACGCTTTGAAGTGCCAGCGCCATCGCGAGCGTCCGCGCTGACACTGGCGCATTCGCCACGAGATTCTGATTCCAGTTGAGCGTCAATCCTGCAATGCACATCACCACCAGCACGACGAGCGTAACTGTCTGAGCCAGCCGCTGGCTCGATGGCTCAGTGAACGCCCGCCACACGGCATAGACACCACAACCGGTAATTAGCGCCATCGCGGGGCTGAGCAGCACGATATGGTGACCCAGCAGCGGCTGCTGGCGTAGGAGGGTGATAAAGTCCGCCAGCGCCCACAGGATAAGCGGCGCGCTCACCCACATGCGTCGCCAGATAATCACGACAATCGCGGGGATGGTGACAAAGACCAACCGGGCATCCCATAACGTCGTACCAATGAGATTGAGATTCTCGCGCAATGTGTGGCTATCCAGTTGGGCAGCGGCGAGATGGAATCGGACGACCTGATCGTAGGCGACGCCTAACCGGCCAATAAACGGCAACAGAACTATGACGATGCACCCGAACAGCCCAGCGGCCAGCCACCCGAACGCCGGAGCGATCTGCCGCAGACCATCCCATATCTCGGCTCGCGTTGGCCACATGAGATTCCCGCCTTTATCGAGCCAGCGCCGTGCCAATGGCAGGCTGAGATACAACACGATCGGGACAAGTGCGACGATAGCAAATAGTTTGATGAGCAACGCACAGCCCAGCAAGACACCAGACCCAACCACCAGCCAGGTCCGGCGGCGTCCGCTGGCGCGCATGGCCAATATCGCACAGGCCACCGCCCAGATTTGCAACGCGACCGACGGGAGCTCCGCCTGCAACGTGTGAGCGCCATGCTCAAAGAGGGTGTCGAGCGCGAGCAAGAGACAGGCTACGGCGCCAATGGTGGGATGTCCCAGCGCGCGCCCAGCTACGTACGTGCCTGCGATGGCCGCAAGCGAGAAGACGATCAGCGCTATACGCGCCGCGCTGAGGCTCTGACCGAAGATGATATAGAAGGGGTATACGCTGAGCAAAAACAGGGGTGGCTGCGAGCTAAACACACTGCTGAAGAGGGGATGTCCATCGGCCATGGCACGCAAAGACTGCCAGTATACCCCTTCATCGTAGTCGCCGCTCGGCCCTTGCAGCGTTTGCAACGCCAGGGCGAGCGCGATCACGCCTGCGCCGAGCGCAGCCCATCCCGCCGGGGAGATACGTCTGATCTGCGCCGCGAGCGACGGCGAATGGCTACCCTGCCCCGCGCGCCGCGACGACCGCCTCCGGGTGCGCGCCGTACCTGACGCCAACGTATGCCCCCTCATGCCTTGATGTGCCTGTCTCCATGCGCATTATCTCGCACCTGTGCTGAACTATAGAATTATAGGCTCAGCGACCCCTGCGAGCGCCAGCGACATAGTAGAAATTTGACTCAGACAACCTTGCCAAACTCGAGCACCAGCAAGTCGAGCGCCAGCTCAGGCGTCATGCGGCTGCGTTTGAGCGAGGTGTCGATCTCCAGCAAGGTGCGGTGGGCGGCTTCGAGCTGCGCGAAGGTGAAACGGCGCGCCAGCCGTAGCGACTTTTCGACGACAAACGGCGCGATGCCCGCCGCAGAGGCAATCTGGTGGGCTGGCATACCACGATCCGAGAGCAGCTTCACCTGCATCAGCGACCGCGTCTGAAACGCCGTTAGCGCGACGATGCCCAGCGGAGACTCGCCATTCGCCAGCAACTCGTGGAGCAATGCGAGCGCCGCGGAGGTGTCGCGTCGGGCCAAAGCATCGGTCAAATCGAAGACCTTCGACTGCCTGGCAACCGGGGTAAGCGCTCGGACATCGTCAACGCCGATCTCCCCGCCATCGCCAACATACGTGCCGAGCTTATCGATCTCGCTCGCCAGCATCCGCAGGTCATCGCCCAGCGACTCCACCAGCATGCGCACGGACTCCGGCGTGATACGCCGCCCCTGTGCTCGCGCGCGCCGTGTCACCCAGTCGGTCAGTTGCGCCCCGGTCGGCTTCGCGAACACGTGCGACTTGCCGTGGCGACGCGCCGCCTGCATCAGCGGATGGTCCGCCTTCAACTCATCGGGCACGAGCGCCACCAGCACGGTCGTCTCGGGCAGCGAGGGAATATACTCAGCCAGGCCTTTCGCGAACGCCAATGGACTCAGACCCATCGTCGCCGCCTTCTTGCCACGTTTGCCTTTCGCGACTGAGGCCACCGGCGACGCTGGCAGCCCCGACACAGCCGCGTCGCCATCCTCGGCGGCCTCCCCATCGTCTGCCTGACCTTTGCGCGGCCTGGGCAGACCCTCCAGCACGACCAGGCGCTTTTCCGCCAGGAACGGCATCGTGTCACAAGTGTTGCGAATCACGGCCAGGTCAGCGGTCTCGCCCACGAAGGCATCCTGATTGTAGCCAAAGTCGCCCGACGCGCGGATGCGCGCCAGTTCCTCATAGGCTGAAAACTCATCTTTGCCGGAGAGCAGAATAAACATGTTCTCATTCTATGCCGCAACCAACCAGGTCGCAACCTGTGCTATCATCCTGGGATAAGACCGTGCGCCGATGAGCCAACGTGCGCGCTCCCTATGCCAGCGGAACAAGAAACGAGCGGACGCCATGAATCTGCCATCCTGGCTGCAACAAGGGATAGACACGTACGGCTACTGGGTCGTATTCCTGGCGGTAGCCATCGAGAGCACTGGGATACCGTTTCCCGGCGAGACGACACTGGTCGCTGCGTCGGTCTACGCCAGCACGAATCATACGCTGAACATCGTGCTGGTAATCGCGGCGGCGGCGGCAGGCGCAATTCTCGGCGACAACGCGGGCTATACCGTCGGGAAGTACGGCGGCTTTCCCGTGCTCCAGCGGCTGCTGCGGCTGTTCCACATTGGCGAAGACAAACTGGTCTACACTCAGCGTTTCTTTGAAAAGCACGGCGACAAGACCGTATTCTTCGGCCGGTTTCTGGCGGTACTGCGTGCATGGGCAGCCTTTCTGGCGGGCGCCAACCACATGCGCCGCCGCACCTTCTTCATCTGGAACGCGGCGGGTGGCATCCTCTGGGCGACGATCTACGGCTTGCTCGGCTACATCCTGGGCAATAATCTTCCACTGCTCGGACGCATCCTCAAGGGACTTGGCATCTTCGGATTCGTTGCGCTTGGGGTCGTCATCGTGGCGCTCATCGTCGTCTGGTACGTTCGCCATCGTCGCGAGAAAGAGAATATTCATCGCGTCGCGACCGAACGAATCACGCCAGCTACACCAGATACGCCAGCTATACCAGCTACCAATGAATCACCTGACACGCCAATCCCAGTTGCCGCGCACACTGAGTCGCCTGGTCCCGATCACATCGAAGCAAGCGATGCTGGTAGTACAACAAGCTCGTCACATCGGTCACGGCACACACGCAGATGGCAGGCATACAACAAGTAACCCTGCCGCCGCTATTCTTCCTCCACGATCTCGCCACCATGCAGAATTGCCGGGTCGGGCGTGTAATCTGGATAGGTGAATTCCCAGATATTGCCTGGCTCTTCACGCGCTTCCCAGCGGCGTAGCGCATCGAGCAGCACACGACGCTGCAACACTGGCTGGTGCGGCGGGCCGAGACAGTCGCCAAGCGTGAAACCTACTGGAGCGATGGCGCGTGGCGGCCCCATCTCGCGCGACGCCTTGGGGACAAGTGTGATGAGGATAGTAGGCAGACCCAGCATCTCGATCTCGCGCTGAATCGCTACAACGGTGCGGTGGCAGAGCGGGCAGCCAGCGGTGAGCAGCACCGCATCGGCGCGCGAGCGCTCGATCACCTTCGCCATCTCAGGCGCGCCACGCTCGTAGAGGTCGCGCAGATGCTGGGTATATCCCATGAATCCCAGGTGCTTGTCGCCGACACCCGCAATGATGCCTTCGGCGGCCAGTTCACGCAATCGGTCGATCGGGAAGACGCAGTTCATGTCGCTATCAGCATGGCGGTGGTCGTAGTGGCCGTGTGTCACCATGAGCCGCTTGCTATCCACATCACCGGGGATAAGCCGCCAGGAGTTGTCGCCCGCCAGGTCGAATGGCGTCTGATCGCGCAGGTGAACGCCCGCTGTGGTGACGAGCGCGAAGACCGTCTCGCTCAACTCGCGGCGGCGCGGGGAATAGGGAATGCAGCGGCGCGACATCGGCATGTCGGGCGACCTTTCGCGTTTGGGCGCACACTAACCGAGCTTGCGCAGCACCTCGAAAAGCTCCTCGTTGTCAGGCGCCTCGCCGATGGGGTGGTGGACATGAATCCAGGCAATCTTGCCCGCCTTGTCCACGACGAAGAGCGCGCGTTCGGCCATGCCCGCGGGATGGCGCGCGCCGTAGAGGTCGGTCACATTGCCCTGGGGATAGAAGTCACTGAGCAGGGGATAGTTGATATCAAGCTGCTTGGCCCAGGCGACGAGCGAGTGACGAGCATCCATACTGATGCCAAGCACCTGCGTATCGTAGGAGTTGAAGCGCTCCAGCTCAGCCTGATAGGACGGCATCTGCGCCGAACAGGTGCTACTGAAGGCAAAGGGGAAGAAGGCCAGCACGACATTCTTCTGGCCGCGATACTGGCTCAACGTGATCTTTTCGCCCGTCTGGGCAGATAGCGTAAAATCGGGCGCTTCATCCCCAATCTTAAGTGTCGGGGTCACATCCAGACTCTCAGCCGCCACGTCCGTATCTCCTTTGACCACTACTCGTCAGAAAACACGCAGCCGCCCTAGAAACGGCTGCCCTGGGAATCGTAGGGCGTCGGCTTGTGTGGTGTCAAACGTTCAGCGCCTGCGTTGTCCATCATCAACTACGCGGCAGGGTTTCGCCCGTCAGCCATTCATACGCCTCGCGGTAGCGGCTGGTCGTCCCCGCGACCACCTCATCGGGCAGCGCGGGCGCGGGCGGCTGCTTATCCCAGCCAGAATGTTCCAGCCAGTCGCGGACGTACTGCTTGTCGAAGCTCGGCGGCGAGCCACCCGGAACATACTCTCCGACGGCCCAGAAGCGCGAGGAATCCGGGGTCAGCAACTCGTCGATTAGGAGTAACTTGTCATCGAGCAGGCCAAACTCCATCTTGGTGTCGGCGATGATGATGCCGCGATCCAGCGCATAGGCCGCCGCCGCGCGGTAGACGGCGATGCTGACATCGGCAATCGCCTGGCCTAAATCTTCGCCCACGCTGTTCTTCATCTCGTCGAGCGAGATATTGATATCGTGTCCGGTCTCCGCCTTGGTGGCCGGGGTAAAGATCGGCTCAGGTAGCTCGTCCGCCTGGCGCAGTCCCGTGGGCAGCTTCACACCACAGACCGCGCCCGTCCGCTGATAGTCCGACCAGCCGCTCCCCGCCAGATAGCCACGCACCACGCACTCGAAGTCCAGCCGCTGTGCCTTGCGCACCAGCATGAATCGCCCCGCCAGCGCCCCCGCCGCGGCGCCGAGCAACTCCGGCAGGTCGGCAGTCTCGATGCTGATGAGATGATTGGGGATGATCTCGCGCGTCCGCCCGAACCAGAACGCTGAGAGCAGCGTCAGCACGCGACCCTTGTCGGGAATGCCATTCGGCATGATCGCGTCGAAGGCCGAGATGCGGTCAGTAGCGACCATGAGCAGGCGGTCACCCAGATCGTACGTGTCGCGCACCTTGCCGCGCCCAAAGAGCGGCAGCGGCAGATTGGTCTGAAGCACGACCTCTTGCGCCATCGATGTGGTTCTCCTCTTGGTGTGTCGTCGTGACGTTTGCGATGATTTCGGTACGAGAGCAGCCAGTTGTATCGTACCACAGCAGCCAGTCTGACCCTGATGCAGTCGCCCGCCGCCTCCGACTCCGCCAGATGGATAGCACGCGGTGTCGGGCAGTGATAAGATGAGGAGGTGTGTTTGCTGGGAGGCAATTGGAAGGTATCCGCATGGCATCGGCGATATCGCGCAGGCCCGCGCGCTCCGCGTCCGGTTCGCGCAGGGCGGCGTTCGGCGCGCTGGTGCTGGCGAATGTGCTCTGGGCAGGCAGTTACACCGCCGGGAAAGTGGCGCTGGCGGAGTTGCCGCCAGTCGAGTTGAACGCGGTCCGGTTCACGCTGGCGGCGCTCCTGCTGGCCCCGGTCCTGATTCGCTACCGCAAGCAGATTCCACGCGACCGCCGGATGTTGTTCATTCTGCTCCAACTCTCGCTGCTCGGCTTCGTGCTCAACAAGGCGCTAGAGTATATTGGACTCTCGCTCTCGACGGCGTCTGATGTCGCGCTGCTGATCGCCACCGAATCCATCTTCACCGGGCTGCTCTCGTGGATGTTCCTGCGCGAGCGCATCACGCGCATGGGCGTCGCGGCGCTGGCTGTCGGGTTGCTCGGCGTCTATCTCATTGTCGAACGTGGGATTGTTCCCAATCTGGGCGAGGGCAACACTACACGCGTCGTTGGCGATGTGCTGGTCGTGCTCTCGCTGCTGCTGGAGGCAGGCTATACCGTCCGTGGCAAGACGACGCTCACGACACTGCCTCCGTTGCTCTTTACCGCGCTAACCATCACCGGGAGCCTGTTCTTCTGGATACCCGCGGGCGCCGTGGCGGTCGCGTCTAACGGGTTGCCACATGTCTCGCTCGGTGGGTGGCTTTCGGCGTTCTATCTGGCGGCCATTACGACCGTCCTGGGCTACTGGCTCTGGTTCCACGCGCTGCGCGTCACAGACGCCTCGGCGGCGGCGCCAACGCTGTTTATCCAGCCGTTGCTTGGCGCGGCGCTGGCCATCCTTATCCTGCACGACGAGCTTACAGTAGCGACGGTGGTAGGAGCGGCATGCATCGTCGCAAGCCTGTTACTGGTGATGCGCGGCAGTCGGCGCGAATCGCTAACCATTCTGGACGAATCGACGCCGTGAGATCGACCATATCTCCGGCAAAGTTACGGGATTCGCGGCCCGTTCTCCGCGAGAGGATGCCCATGTTTACAGCAACTGGGCGGGTGACACTTCATCTGCCAGAGAGCGGCTCACTCAAAGATAAGCGACAGGTCGTGCGTTCGATCCTGGCGCGCCTGCGCAACCAGTTCGAGGTCGCCGCCGCCGAGGTTGATCGGCAAGATACCTGGCAGATTGCCGTGCTTGGAATAGCGTATGTCAGCGGCGAGGCCAGCCACGCCGAAGAAGTGCTCGACCACGCGGTCCGCTACATCGAGGAGTCGCGGCCCGATCTCGCTGTGACGGACGTCCAGGTGGATGTGCTACCGTTCGACGACTAGAGCCGTCTAACCATTGGCTGCATACCTATTACCAGCGACGCTAGGAGTCATTTCCGGTTGCGCGCGTGAAACGAACCGTGTTATACTGGGCGATGGCATTTCACAGAATAAAGGAGCGCACTACATGTCAGTTACACCGTTGGTTCGAGCCGTCGAAGAGGAGCATCTGCGCGCTGATGTGCCAGAGATAGCCTCGGGCGACACAGTTCGCGTGCATGTCAAAGTGGTTGAGGGTTCTCGCGAGCGCATCCAGGTCTTCGAGGGTATTGTCATTCGCCATCATGGCGAGGGACTGAACCGCTCGTTCACTGTCCGGCGCATCGCCCATGGCGTCGGAGTCGAGCGGTCGTTTCTGATGCACTCGCCGCGCGTCGATAAGATCGAGGTGGTGCGCCACGCTGTCGTCCGGCGCAAGAACCTCTATTACATGCGCGGACTGCGCGGCAAGGCGGCCCGCCTCAAAGAGCGCCGCGTCTGA
>DASUHD010000080.1:0-42286 GCA_036273675.1 Ktedonobacterales bacterium
TCCGCGCGATGCACGCCGAATTTCCAGACGTGACGTTCGACGCGACCATCAAAGTCGAGCATATTCTCGAACGCCGCGAGGTTTTTCCGGAGCTCGCTTCGCTTGGCTGCGCCTTCGTCGTCTCGGCAGTCGAGTCGCTGAGCGAGGGGGTATTACGCCATCTGAGGAAGGGTCACACTCGCGCCGATGTGGCCGAGGCGCTGGCAATTCTGAATGGCGCGGGTATACCGATGCGTCCGACGTTCGTCGCCTTCACCCCATGGACGACTGCGCGTGACTACCTCGATGTGCTGGACTTCATCGCCGAACACGAGCTAATCGAGCATGTTGACCCGATCCAGTACGCTATCCGCCTGCTCGTGCCGCCTAACTCTGCCTTGCTCGATGACCCCGACGGACGTGGATGGCTCGGCCCGCTTGACGAGGAGGCGCTCAGCTACACCTGGCGGCATCCCGATCCGCGCATGGACGCTTTGCAGCGCGAGGTGCATGCGCTGGTCGAGCGCGCCGCCAGCCAGCGCGAGCCTATCGCGGTGACATTCGCCACCATCCGCCGCCTGGCAGCGGAGCGGCTCGATGCGCGCGAACCGGCGCTGGTGGGCGCAGGCAGCTCTGACACCAGAGGCACGTTGAAGCGTGCGCGACGACCCATCCCCCACCTGAGCGAACCGTGGTTCTGCTGAGCGGAACCCACCGCGGACCAGTTCGGCCCCCTCATCCCCAAGCTGTAGGCGATACGCCCAGAGCCGCAACGCCCGAATTCAAGCGACCTCAGTCGGTCATATATTGTGCGAGTGGAGTCGCGTGCCAGTTTTCGACCCCTGATTTGACCCCTGCACGCCACCTGAGCCCCTGCATAGGAGGGAGGACATGGCCATAGATGGAGAGCGTGATACCCACACTGGCGTGTCCCAGCATCTCGCTGACCACCTTCACCGGCACTCCACGGGCAAGCAGCAGCGTTGCTGCGGTATGGCGCAAATCATGTGGGCGGATACGTGGAAGTCCCGCACGCTGGAGCAGCGCAAGACAATGCGCTATGCCTTTGCTGTGGCCGAGCAATTGATTAAATTGGCTGCAAGTAGTATTGTTCGCGAAGCAGCCTATCGTGCGTAATTAGGACGCTTACAACGCAAGCGTCTGTTGCACTTACGAAGGGAAGTGAGTATGGATCAAGGGCAAGTTGTCATCATCGGCATATTGCTTCTCATCCTTGTCATTTCCTTCGCACGTGGCCTTCGGCGGTATGTTCGTGGACATGGGTTCGACGCGAGTTTCGGTGACTTTGTAGAAGCGGTGCTCGCGAGCTGTTGGGTATGTTCTCTCGGACTGGTGGCAGTCAGCCTGATCGTGTTCGGAGGTTTGGCGTCTCTGGTTATTCTTATCACGCGGCTCTTGTAGGCAATCATGGCTGCGGTCTTCTGGCTGCCGATCTACAACGCCTTCCATTGGTCGCCATTGGGATGCACTGCCTGGCAAGGAGCAACTTCCGCTGCAGGCTGACCCCTGCAGCCGCGAACGCGTAACGACATTGACGGACAAGAAAGTGCACCAAGGACGGATTTTTCCACACTGGGCGTACCTGGACGGACGACCACGAACGGGCGCAGAGGACCAGTTCGGTCCCCTCATCCCCAAGTTGTAGGCGACGTGGCTCACTTCGCTAGCCGATAGAGCCGTACCGCATTGTCTTGGAGGATTGCTCTAGCGGCAGTCTCGGCCTCCGAGCGAGTTAGCTCGCCGTATGCCACCGATTCGCCCAGCGCCTGGCCCAGAATGCGGCGACCATCGCGCGCGCTGATCCAGTGGAGATCGGGAATCCCCACCGCGTCGGAACTGTAGAGCAGCTTCGAGGCGGGAGCTACTCCTAGAGCCGCGCGAGTAAACGCAAGCATCTCGCCATAGCTGAGAAACGGGATGCCATAGGAGAGATCAAGATACACGTGCTCATAGACCGCCGCGAGATAGCCGCCCTGGCGCGTGTATGGGTAGCATTCGTGCAACAGCACCACCCGCATGCCACGATATGGCCGATGCTCTAGCACCGCGCGCAGATGCAGCGGATTCGCCAGCAGCATGTCAGCATCGGTATCGCCATAGCCGGTATGGAACTGGACCGGAAGCTCCTGCTTTGCCGCTTCGGTGAACGCCACATGCAACAGCGTATCGAGCAATGGCTTATGTTGCAGACGTAAACGCCCGTGAGCGGCGGCCTCCTGGCGCGCCAGTGTGAACGACGCCGCTGCCTCAGATGATTCCCACCAGCGAATATCCAGCCCCGTGCGATAGGCGACGATGCTTTTGAGGCCAACATAACCCTGCGCGCGCACATCGGCGAGCGCCGCACGCAACGCCTCGACGACGCCATCTAGCGTATCGTGCGCTACGACCAACTCCTGCATCAGATTTTCCAGCCGCAGGAACGCTCCCACCCGACAGCCCGCCAGCGCCGCGACATCCGCATCGGGCATGAGTAGCTCAGCCGCCGGGTATCCGCGATCGATCAGCAATGTCTCGATGTTGCCCGCCTGGAGCAATGACCGGATGAGGTCGTCGGATTGGTAGCGACTGCGCGCCTCCAGAACCGCCGACTCCATGGCCTCGCAGCCGAAGAACAGCGCCAGCTCCCGAATTAGCCGGTGGAAGAAAAGCGTGGAAGGAACATGCTCCTGCCACATGCCTTCGTCCGCGGACTCCGTGAAGTGGCGGCGCCAAGCCCCGACATCAACCGGTTGCTGTGTCCGGTACAATCCATGGCAGTGTTCGTCTATGACTGGAATGTCGGTCAGGTCGAGCGCTTCCGCCATTGTTACCCTCTTGTCCATTTACATCGCACGTCATCGGCGTGGGAGCGTGTTTTGTGTGCCAACGCCTCACGTAGCGTTCGAAGCTGTAACAGTCGTACACTGTAGCCAATCTGTTTGCGCCTGTATCGTCTCTTCTATCATCCATCGGCTATCATACGCCAGCAGCTAGAAGCCTGGCAGAAATATGCGATAGGCCCGGAGGAAAGCTATGGACAGCGAGATCGTTCTCCAACGCGCCGAAGAGGCGCACCTGCGGCTGGTGCGCTTCATGTATTGCGATAATGGTGGCATCATTCGCGGCAAAGCAAGCCACATCAACGGCCTGAAGAACCGCATGGAAGAAGGGATCGGTCAGTCGCTTGCCATGCAGGCATTCGCGGGTTTCGATGCGCTGGCGGCTGTTGACGGCATGGGGCCGGTCGGTGAGTTTCGGCTCGTGCCAGACCCGAATACCTTCGTCGTTCTACCCTACGCGCCCAATACAGGTATGATGATCTGCGACCTTTATTCCCAGCACGACCGCCAGCCGTGGAGCGCCTGTCCGCGCACCTTCCTCAAGCGCATGATCGCGGCGGCGGCGGAACTGGGTATCGCCGTACAGGCGAGCGTGGAACACGAGTTTTATCTTGCGCGCGAAGCCGACGGTGGTGGTTATGCGCCCTATGACCGAAGCCTGTGCTACAGCAGCATTGGCTTCGACTCGTCAGCGCTCATCATCGATGACATTCTGGCGGCGCTGGAGCAGGAAGGCGTCCAGGTCGAGCAGTTCATGCCGGAGCTTGGTCCCGGACAGCAAGAACTCTCCATCCACCATGCGGATGCCCTGCGCGCGGCAGACAGCGTGCTGCTGGTGCGCGAAACGGTACGGGGCGTCGCCCTGCGCCATGGCGTGCTGGCCTCATTCGCCGCCAAGCCGTTTCTTGACCAGGCTGGCAGCGGCGCGCACATCCATTTCAGTCTGTGGGGGCTTCCGGGCGCCGACAACGCGGGGCAAAACCTCTTGCATGATCCTCAGGGATCGGGCGGAATTAGCCAGCTGGGTTACCACTTCATCGGCGGTGTGCTCGACCACCTGCCAGCGCTGCTTGCGCTCACCTGCGCCAGCCCCAACTCGTATCGCCGACTGCTGCCGCATTTCTGGAGCTCGGCCTATACCGCCTATGGCTTCGACAACCGGGAAGGCGCGATTCGCATCCCCTCGCCATTCTGGGGACGTGAGGCGGAATCCACCAACTTTGAGCTAAAACCAGCCGATCACAGCGGCAATCCGTATCTGGCGCTGGGCGCGCTGATCGCGGTTGGCCTGGATGGCATCCGCCGGCAGCTGCACCCAGGCGATCCCATTGATATTGACCCAGCCAACCTGAGCGACGAAGATCGCCAGCGGCGACATATCAGCCGATTACCCGCCTCTCTCGACGAGGCGCTGAATGCACTGGAGAAAGACACCGTGCTGGCCGAGGCCCTCGGGCCAACTGAAATGACCGCTTACCTCGCCGTCAAGCGGCTGGAGTGCCAGCACTTCGCCGAGATGGCGCCCGAGGAAGAGGCGCGCCAGCACTTCTACAAGTATTGAGCACCTGCAACATACTGTTACAGCGCTCGTATTTACATAAAGGAGAGTGTGGGAGTATTCGCTTTGGCAAGGGCATTCTTGCAGGACGCTGGTTGTTGCTCGATGGCTCATCGATATCTCACTCCCTGAGAATCACACCAGTCCGGGCGAACGTAAGAGATGGATCGCGAGGCGAGCGATGCCGATGACGTTTCTATCGATTGCCGACCCGTTTCTTTCGGTGCTGGCAGATCCCAACGTGGCATATCTCCTCTTCATCCTGGGGATCGTTGGCCTTATCGGCGAGTTCCATCACCCAGGGACCCTCTTTCCAGGCATTATCGGCGGGGTCGCACTGGCGCTGGCCTTGCTGGGCTTCAGCATGCTGGGCGTCAACTGGATTGGTGTGGCGCTCCTTGTCCTCGCCGCTGGGCTCTTCATCGCCGAGGCGCACACGCCACAATTTGGCCTGCTCGCGCTAGGTGGCGTCATCGCCTTTGTCGCGGGTTCGCTACTCCTCTTCACGCCGATCATGAGTCCAGCGCCCGAAACGCCTGACAGGTCGATCAATCCCTGGCTCATTGGCCTCGGCACGCTGGCGGTGAGTAGTTACATCCTCGTCGTCGTGCGCGCCGTGCTGCGTACAAGACGCCTCCCGAGCAGAAGTGGGAGCGGGGCGTTGCTAGGGAAGGAGGGCGTGGCGACCACAGACCTCGCGCCGCGCGGCGCCGTGCGTGTAAACGGCGAGGAGTGGAGCGCCGTCGCGGAGGTAGGGCCGATCCAAGCGGGCGAGAGGGTGGAGGTGCTCGCGGTCGAAGGACTAACTCTCCGCGTGCATCGGCCTTACGAGTGGAGGCTGCCCGATGATTCACTGCTCTAATTGTCACATCATAGCTCGTACGTTTCATGTTGTCGTAGAGGAGGCGCCACCATGTCGGCAGTAGCTTTTGTGATCGTCGTGCTTATCATTCTGTTGGGTGTCGTTCTGGTCGCGTCGGCAATTCGCGTCGTGCCGGAGTACCAGCGCCTGGTGGTGTTGCGGCTTGGGCGTCTGGTGGGCGTACGCGGACCCGGACTCGTCCTGCTCATTCCGATCGTTGACCGGGGCATTCGCACTGATCTACGCGAGCGCGTCTTCGATGTCACACCGCAGGCGTGTATCACCCAGGACAACGCCACACTGTCCATCGACTTTCTGATCTACTCGAAGATCGTGGACCCTGCCGCGAGCGTCATCAACGTGCAGCAGTATGAAAGCGCCTCGCGCGGCATCGCAATCACCACGTTGCGCGCCGTCGTCGGCGATATGCTGCTCGACGCGGTGCTCTCCCGCCGTGAGGATATCAACTCCACCTTGCGCGGCAAGCTTGACGAGGTCACCGAGCGTTGGGGCATCAAAGTCACAGCCGTAGAGATCCGCGAGATCACGCCGCCGCACGAGATTCAGGAGGCGATGACCCGGCAGATGTCCGCCGAGCGCAGCCGCCGCGCCATCATCCTTGAGGCGGATGGCAAGCGCGACGCCGCGGTGCGCGTCGCCGATGGCCAGAAGCAAGCCGCGATTCTCGAAGCCGAGGGCGCGCGCCAGGCGGCCATTCTGCGCGCCGAAGGATATTCGCAGGCGCTGGCGCAAATATCATCGGTCGCGGACCACCTCGACAATCAGACGATGAGCCTGCAATACCTGGATGCGCTCAAGGCGCTCGGCGCGTCGCCATCCACCAAGCTGGTGGTGCCTGCCGAGTTTACAAATCTGCTCCGGCCATTCATCGAGCACACCAACACCGCACCGCACGCTGCCGACGCCGCCAGCCAGGCCGAAGAGGCCAATGCTACCGACGCCGCCAGTTCTTCCAATGGCGCTACGCCAACAGGCGCCAGCGCGCAGAGTCGTCCGTGACATTCCACCAACGGGACGTCGCCATGATGCTCTGAGAGTGAAGACACGCACGTTGGGCCGAGCCCTCTAAAACAATTGCTCGGCCCAACGCGTCGGCAGCGGCTGGCGCGAACACTACACACCCTGAACAGCTTGCACATCCCCATTGCACTCCCCTTGCTCCTTCTCTACCTCCAGATAGCATCACGGCAGGTCCGCGCGTGCAGACACGCGCTCTTCAGTTGTGGCCAGGGTCACGTTGTGCTGCGGGTCACTTGATTTCGGTTGCCTGATCCCCTATACTCGCTGTCACAGTGCCGTGCTTGCTTGGAGCCTCGTTGGCGCCGTCTTGGTATCCGCCAGGTATCCACCGATCGTTTCCGCCTCGCGGCATCTGAGTTCCATCATGGTTCTCGCGTGAATGGGAGTAGTGCGCCGTGCCTGCTGTCTGGGTTAAGCGCTTTGCAGGCTGCGGCGAGAGGAGAATTTCTTGAGAAAGCACAAGCATGGTCTCATCCGATTGGTCATTCTGTTAGGGTGCTGTACGCTCCCGTTATTCGCATGCAGTATCGGCTCGACAACTTCGCCTGGCAGCGCTGCTGTCCCAACAGCGACGCCAATCCCCTGCGCAACCGCAGCGACCGGAAGCGCGCTGGTCTGGGTCCAGGCGAAACAGATTGTCGGGCGCATTCCCGCCAGCGCCGCGACAGCGACTCTCAGCAACTTCGTCTATCCACTGGGGATTCAGGATGAGAATGCGGTTGGCAATGCGCCTACGCCGACCCTCATCGCCGTTGCCCCCGACGCGCATCACCTCGCCGTGGCGATTACACAGTACGTTCCCTTTTCAGCTGAATTCAATCCCTACGTCGTCGATACCAGCACCCACGCGGTGACCAAGGTTCCGCTGGCGCATCCCATCACGAGCGCGCAGTCAGATCAGCCCCAGCGCCTCTTTGCGTGGGCCGATGACCACACACTGATTATCTTTTCCGGGGCCAGTTCTCCAGCGCAAAGCTACGACCTGACGACAAATACCCTGACCACGCTTGCAGGCACGGATGGAGCCATCGAAGGGGTCGTACGCTGCTCGACGCTCTTCTACATGACCTACACAGGCATCAACCCATCGTCCAGCCCAGTCGTTCCTGAGCTGGTTCACCGCTATGATCTGGCCTCACACGCTGCCATTGGCGCACCTATCACCATTGGTACGGCCGGAACCTGGGGAGGCGCTGAGGGCGAGATTTTCTATGGTGGCTGGGATGTCTCGGCCGATGGCGCGCACATCGCCTATCAATCGCTGGCATCAACCGTGACTGGCGGCGGAAGCGGCATGACCCAATCATCGCACTGGTACTCCGCCAACGCGGATGGCAGCAGCGCGGTGAGTATCTTGCCGAGCCTCACCTCGAACGACCCAGCCTACCTTGCGATCTCGCCCGATGGTGCGCAGGTTGCAGTTACGAGCGCCGATCCAGCGCCCAATGTGGCCTCTGGCCCGATGAGTGGCGGCGTCACCCGATTCTATGACTCGCCGAATGGGTTCTCCCGCCCAGCATGGCGCGCAGACAGCCAGGCATTCTACGCCAGTAAACTTCAATACATCGACGCATCGGATACCATCGGGCAATTCCCGCTCGGAACTGGCGCGCACGCCACCGGCTCAACGGCGATTTCGCCAGGCGACATGCCCGTGAGCCTGCCGTAAGATCCACGATGAATATCTGAAGCAAGAGCCAGGGCCAACCATTCACACCGTGGTTGGCCCTCTTTCATTGGACGAATGGTTCGGTGGATGCGCCATCCAGCGCGAAGTGAGTAAGCCGAGGTTGCGGATCACTCCGCCGGTTTGCGTGCGAAGATATATGCCCGCTGGCTCTGATGCTCGATATCTGGCGCGTATGGCTGTCGCACCAGCGACATCTCGACGAAGAACCCAACGTCTCGCAGCAGCGCCTCAATCTCGTGCGGCTGGAGGAACCAGATATCCAGCGAGACCTCCTGCCCCCACCACTCATCCAGATGGCGCTGTTCATCGCCCATATGAAAGGCCAGCAAGAGCAGGCCACCCGGACGCAGCACGCGGTGGAACTCCGCTAGCGCACGCGGGCGCTCATCCTGCGGCAGATGGATGAGCGAATAGAGCGCCACGATGCCGCCCCACGACGCATCGGGCTGCGCCAGCGCGAGCATCGACCCTTGCTCGAAGGAGATATCTGGTGAGCGCTGCTGGGCAATCGCTACCATCTTCGGCGAGAGATCAATTCCAACGACCTGCGCGCCCAATTCATGCATATAGGCGGCTACATGTCCCGGACCACAGCCAATGTCCGCGATGAGGCCCAGACCACCAACCTGCTCGACAAAGCACGCCAGCAACGCGCGATCGATCGGCTTGCCCGCCAGTTCTCCCGCGATGCGCGCCGCATATTCCTCGGCCACGCGATCATAGGTGGCGCGTGTGCTAGCGAGATCGCCCGGGTCAGTCGGCATCGCACTTCCCCTTGTCGACACTATCTCTGACTGCGCTTCAGAATGCGAGATCGCGGATCATCCGGTAGTAGCCCGGCTCTGACTGGTAGCCGAGCCTGCGATTGACCGCCAGCATCGGCGCGTTTTCCGAGTCGTTGTTGGTGCTGATGTAGGCAGCGCTATAGCGGCGGGCGCACGCAATCGCCAACAGCTTGAGCGCCAGGGCGATTCCTCTGCCACGCCAGGAGGAATCAACGCCAGTGAACATGTTATACATCGAATTCGTGTTTGCGAAGTAGCCGACCGCCGCCATGCCGACCCAGGTATCATCTACCAACGCGACAATTTGCCCATCGGGACGATACCACGATGCGCTACAGACCGTCTTCTGGAACTGCTCGAATGGCATAAAGTCGCCGTCATGTCCGGGAATATCGCGCGCTAAGGTGGCGTTGATATCGTACAGTCTGCGCCGAGCCTCATCGGTATCGCCAAGATCTGCCAGTGAGAGGAACCGGATGCCTTCAGACTCCGCGCGCTCCACCGCGCCCGCGAACCGCTGCTCATCGAAGTCGGCCAGAGGCAGCCGTGACTCGAAGATATGGCGATCCGTACGAAAGCCGTAGCGCTCGGCAAAGCGCACGCCTTCGGGTATATTGTCTCGCACCTCGGCTGCCAGCTGTGTCGCCTCCTGCTTCCGCGCGAACGCAAGCGCGGCGTCGGCCAGTTGCGCGCCCAGCCCCCGCCCCCGATGATCTGGCGCTACTACGGTCGATATCCAGAACCGATGCGGCGGCTCCCACGGCCAGCTTGCGGCATCGCAGAATCCCACCATCGCCTCAGAGTTCGCCTCGCCCATATCATTATCGAAGACGACGAGCCGCTGCCGTACCAGCCCCGTTGGCGCATTGCCCTCCCACTCGCGCAACAATTCATGCGTTGGCGGCTCGGAATCGCGCACGGCCAGCAGCGTCGCCAGCGCCGGGAAATCGCGTGCTGTATCGAGTGGACGAACCAGCATCGTAGCCATCTCCATAAGTTATTGGACGCCGATCAGCTTTTTGTATTGCGGGCAGAGAGGCAGACGGGCGCTGTTAGAACTCGCCCGCCTCGTCAGCCATGCGCACCAGCCGTGGCGTAAACTTGCCCAGCACATCGATCAAGTCGTCCTGCGCGGCGACGACCGTTTCGATGTCTTTGTACGCCTGCGGCGACTCATCCACATTGCCGCCAAGCAGCGTGACACCTCGCTCGCGCAGATAGGAGTCACGCGCCGTCTTCGTGATCGACTCGAAGGCGGCCCTGCGGCTCATGCGACGACCAGCGCCATGCGAAGCCGAGTTGAGCGCTACATCCGACCCGCGCCCGCGTACAACGTACCCGGCATCGCCCATCGAGCCAGGAATGATTCCGAGAACACCATCACCCGCAGGGGTCGCCCCTTTGCGATGAACAACCGCACGCGAGCCATCGGGCAACTCTTCCAGCCAGGCGAAATTGTGAAAGTTCTCCACAACAGCCGCCGACCGCAGCTTCATTGCCGCCGCCACGTGCTGGTGGATGACGGCGTGATTCGCCGAGGCGAAGCGGCCCGCAAGCTCCATCGCGAGCCAGTATTCCTGGCCCGCCTCGCTGGAGAGCGAGAGCCACGCCAGATGGCGCAGAGAGGCGTCCAGGCGCGGATGCTCCCGCGACGCCAACTCGGTATAGGTGTTGGCAATCTTGAAGCCGACACCGCGTGAGCCGCTGTGCGAGAGCAGCGCCAGATATTCGCCCGCGTTCAGGCCAAGTTGTTCGTCGTCGGCGTAGAGGCGGAACGCGCCCCACTCGACGAAATGGTTGCCACTGCCAGACGTACCAAGCTGCTGCTGGGCCTTGATCTTGAGCGACTTGAGCAGCCGCGTCGCCTCCCATGCCGGATCGTCCAGCACGGGATGATCGGGGCGGTCACGCAACTCCCAGCCCTCACGCAATCCAAAGCGCGTACGATCCAGCAGGGCGTTACGAAACTCAGCGCGCCGCTGGCCGAGTACAATCGGCGAAATGTCATAGACCGACAGCCGCATGCGACAGCCAATATCGACGCCGACTGCGTACGGGATGACCGCGTCATCCGCCGCCAACACGCCGCCGATGGGAAGGCCATAGCCCACATGCGCGTCGGGCATAAGCGCGCCCTGGACCGCGACAGGCAGCCGCATGGCGTTCTCCATCTGGGCAACCGCCTGACTCTCGATCAGGCCCTCACCCCAGACCGCGAAGTTCGCGGGCTGGTCTCGGACGATATCTTCAGCTTCATCGTATGGCATTTTGGAGCGACGCAAGCACTCACGGGCCAACGCCGCGAATGTCGGGTCAGCCAGGTATTTGCCCGGCTCCTCGCGCACGCCATCCAGCCAGACGAGGATAGCGTCTTGTTCGAGGCCGGCCTTCGCCAGATCTTCCGCGGCTGATTTCGCCAGCCCGATGATCTTGCCTTCGGGCCAGCCGTAGGTTTTGAGTATCTTGCCGGTAATCATTACAAGCCTCTTCAGCATCGAGACGAATCTCGAGTAGCGCGCATAAAAATAGCGCGGATGTCATCAATCGGACACCCGCGCCTGCTCTCTGATCGAGTACGATTCAGTCCACCCTCCGACGGCGAGAATGAGCGTACGCTTGTTGGCAGGCACGGGGATACAGCGCTTGGGTAAACGGCGCAATGCCGAGTAGTGTCTTGTGCATGCTGCGTCCTCCTGTCCTTCAGGCTGTCCATCATAGGTGCGCTCAACTCGCACTGCGCTAAAGGTAACATACTGGCACGATTACGCGCAAGAGCTATCCTGGCCATTCTAGCAGAAATCTGATACCTGCGGCTTGTCGGTTGCCCTGGACATAGGGACAGGGATTCATGCGCCGCTTGCCGGTCGCGTCGCGCGAGCGCTACGATGTGATGCAGGGACACCCCGCCGCTGCTAGTCCGCGCTGCCATCAGGCCATGCCATGTGCTAGACTGACGAGCGGTGACATGCGCCAATCAGGCACAGGTTTTGCGGCTAATAGCATGGGTGTCTCACATCCTGATTTACCGATGCGCAGAACGTAAGGAGGATTCAGAAACAATGGCGTACGAACTTCCACCGCTACCGTATGACTACAACGCACTGGAACCGTATATCGACGAAGAAACGATGCACCTGCATCACGACAAACACCATCAGGCGTATATCAACAACCTGAACGCCGCGCTTCAAGGGCAGAGTCAGTTTGAGAACATGAGCATCGACGAGCTGATCCGCAGCCTGAACAGCGTCCCCGACAACATTCGCACCGCCGTCCGCAACAACGGCGGCGGCCACATCAACCACAGCATGTTCTGGCAGATCATGAAGCCCAATGGCGGCGGTGAGCCAACCGGCGACCTTGCCAGCGCTATCTCTTCCACATTTGGGTCGTTCGATCAGTTCAAGGCGGCGTTCAACGACGCTGGCGCCAAGCGCTTCGGCTCCGGCTGGGCGTGGCTGGTCATTGGCGCGGATGGCAAGCTCGCAGTCACCTCGACAGCCAACCAGGACAGTCCGCTGATCGATGGCCAGTATCCAGTTATGGGAAACGATGTCTGGGAGCATGCCTACTATCTGAAGTATCAGAACCGACGGCCAGAGTATCTGGCAGCCTGGTGGAATGTCGTCAACTGGGACGAGATAGGCAAGCGCTATGCCCAAGGCATGAGCGGCCGCTAGCGCGCACTTAGCCCTGAAATAATCCCCCTCCTCCATGTGGCCAACCATGTGGACGAGGGGGGTTGTTCTTTGCCGCCAACTTGTCCGAGAAACGCAAGGTTGCAGCAAGATGTGGAGCGCGTCATTGCGGATACGCGATATATCGTACATCCTAAGTCTTAGACAGGTTATAACCTTGGACACTACAGAGGCCCAGGGTTATGAGGTAAAATACAATCAACGTCAGACGTGAATGGCACGTTTGCAACTTTGAGGCGATTTCCGCGTATACATTCCGGGAAGCTCAGCTTCAGAGAGGCATTTTCGACCAGGTTCATGTCGGCGTGTTGCAGTGAGACAGCTCGATGTGGCGAATGTATGACCGAGGTGGTCGGTGATAATCGCCAACGAGATAGATTCGGCACACGGCCAAACGAAGGAGGCCCGGGGTGGATATCCAAGGTACTACCCTGGCTGCTGGTAAAGCGCTGGGTCGCGCGATGTCTGGGCGTCCGCAGGAAGAGAGCGCGAGTAGCGTCTCTTCGTCGCGTACGACCGATATGATTGAGGACACCACTCTCGTGCGCAGAACGCTTTCTGGTGATCAGGAGGCATTCTCGTCGCTCGTTGAGAAGTACAAAGATCCTGTGTTCAATGTCGCCTACCGCATGCTCGGTAATCCCACCGAGGCGGAGGACGTCGCCCAGGAAGCTTTTGTCCGCGCCTACACCCAGTTGCACACCTACAAAGAGGCGCATAGGTTCAGCACCTGGCTGCTCTCGATTGCGTCGCACCTTTCGATTGACCAGCTTCGTCGTCGACGTTTTCTCGCATTGCCCCTGGAGAACGTGCCTTTCCTGGAATGGATCGCCGATGTCGGCCCAGGGCCAGAGCAGTCCGCTCTGCGCCATGAGACTGCCGACGACATGCAGCGCATCCTCGATACGCTGCCGGTCAAATATCGCGCGGTTCTGCTTCTGCGCTACTGGCATGACTTCTCCTATGAGGAAATTGCTCACACCCTGGACCTGACTCCGGCCCTGGTGAAGGCCCGCCTCCACCGCGCCCGCGAGCTTGTCGCGCGCACGATGAAGGCACAGGGGCTGGACATGACCCTCGCCAGCGAGGAAACAGATGAGCGAGAGCATGGAAAGATCGCGGCAGGCGACGTCGGGCTGGCGGCGCACTAGTATCGCCGCCTTCTCCGCGCTATTCGCCTTCATCCTCGCGCGCGTCGCGTTACGTCGCAGGCCCGCTCTACCTGCGGGTACGCAGCGGGCCGATATCTCGGTCAAACCCACCGACGACGTGCTCGACCGCCAGATCCGTTTGCGCATGCCTGTGACGATGGCCAGTGCGCCCAGTGAGTTCACCGCCAGGGTGCTCACTCGCATCGCAACCGCGCCCGCGCCGCAGCGGCAACTCGTCGCCAGTCCGCCACCGCGCGTCTCGTGGCGTCGGTCGTTCCGCATTCTCAGTGTGACATTCAGTGTAGCGCTGCTCCTGATGCTTGGGACGGGGATTGCCGTCACGCTGATTAATCCCTCGTTAGCGGTCGCGATTCTCGACGCGCTCATTTCGGTGGCGATTGGCCTGATGGCTTTCGGGCGGATGCTCGGCCAACTCATCGGTCGCGCCACCGCAACTCCCTGGGTGGTTCCCGCCGTATTGGGCGCCCTGCTAGGATGCCTTCTGCTTTCCTGGGCGCAACTGACTCGCCAGTTCGGGCGCGACCCGCAGGAAGCTTGACGCCCCCATGCGCGCCCCAGACTCATCGTCCCATACGCGCTATGCGATTCTCCTCGCAGCCGTCCTTGGCGGCGTCGCGCTCTTCGCCGTTGCTTTCGCGCTACCCTGGCATACCTGGCTGAACGGCGCGCCCAGCGAATCGCCTGACCGGTTGGCGCTTTCGTCTGGATATCTCGCCGGAACCAGCCCCTCATGGCATCACGCTCAATCCACGAGTTGCACGCCAGATGACCACGATGTTTTTGGCAAAGATGTGGTCGTTGACACGCAGCAGTGGTATTGCGGCCATATCATGGACTATGGCGGCAATATCACCGTGCTTGGCCGTGTCAGCAACGACGTCATAGCGGTCGGCGGAAGTATCGTCGTCTCTGGCGAGGTCGATGGCCGGGTGCTGGCGCTCGGTGGCAATGTGACGCTCCTGCCGGGCGCGCACATCGCTGGCGACGTACAGACGTTCGGCGGCTCCGTCAGCCGCTCGCCCGGCGTCGAGGTGGATGGCAAGGTCGATCGCGGCATGACGACCGATCAATTCACGCTACCTAACTTTACTAGCATCATTCCCGTCCGCCTCGACTGGACCGATGTCATTTTCTGGGCATTCTCAGGGCTTGTCATCTCGCTCTTCCTACCATCGCAACTGACACGCGTGCGTCTCATGGCCCGCCACCAACCTCTTGGCAGCCTCTTCGTCGGTCTGCTGGCATACGTGATTGGCGTCGTCGCCGGAGTGGCGCTGGTGCTCACCTGCCTGGGTATCCCACTAGCGCTGGCGATTGGCGTGGTGCTTTGGGGAGGCTCAATCTTTGGCACGGCGGCGCTCGGCCTCTGGATCGGGAGCGCGCTGATTCCGGGAGCGGCAAGCCGCAGACGCCTACCATTCATTCTGGCGACCGTACTTGGCGTCTCGATGCTCGCCATCGCCAGCACCGCGCCTGTGATCGGCGGAATCATCCGTGTGCTCGTGAGTTGCGCGGGGCTGGGCGCTGTACTGCTGGCGATTGCGACGATGCGCCATCCCTCTTCGGCGCGTCGGCGCGCGCTAGTATAGCTTCCCTGCCCGCAGTCTCTTTCCCTCTGACTGCCTTTGCCGTTGTATGTGCTACACTACGACGCAGTATCATGTCACCTGTAGAGATGAGCCGTGTCGATCTTGCTGGGAAGGGCTCGGTCATGTCGGAAGCCGCTACGAACGGCGCAGTACTGGAAATTGCGTTGACAGACCTCGCCTATGGGGGAGATGCGGTGGGCCGCCACCATGGGCGCGCGGTATTCGTGCCGGGCGGAATCCCTGGCGAGCGGGTTCGCGTCCGCGTGGTCAGTGAGAGCAAGTCCTCCGCTCGGGCAGAGCTGGTCGAGGTGCTGGAAGCGTCGCCAGAGCGCGTCGCGCCGCGCTATCCTGAACTCTCCGCGTCTGGCGGGTTCCAGTGGCAGCACATCGCCTATCCGGCCCAGGTCACCTGGAAAACGCGCATCGTCGAACAGTTGCTCACGCGCATTGGCCATTTCGCTGAGCCACCAGTGCTGCCAACCATCGGCATGCCTGAGGAGAGCGACCTTTGGCGCTATCGCACCGTCGCCCAGTTCGCCATTGGCCCAGATGGCGCGATTGGCTTCCGCCGCGCCAACAGCCGCGACGTGCTGAATATGCCCAACTGTCCCATCGTCCATCCAAAGCTCGATACGCTCTACGTTGCCATCCGCGAGTGGATGCACGCACGCTGGGACGCCGACGCCGCCGGGTTCACCGAGCGCTTCACCGTACGGGTCGCCGCCAACCCGCCAGATACAACCTCGACCGCTACCGCGCTGAATGGCTACGGCCTGCTGACCATCGAGGCGCGCCCGGCAGGCGCATTCACCACCGCCGACGAGATGGCCACGCTTGCCAGCGCGATGCGCAGCGAGATACCAGACCTGGCAGGGGTTGTTATTCTCGGGGGTCCAGGCGGGCATGGCCGCGTAACCGCTGGCTCCGACTTTATCTTCGAGCGCGTACTGAACAAGACTTTCCGCGTCTCGGCGGGATCGTTCTTTCAGGTCAACGCGGCACAGACACCTATTCTGGTGCGCGAGGCACGGGCGGCGGCGCGCCTTGTGCCGACGGATCACCTGCTGGACGGCTACAGCGGCGTTGGACTCTTCTCGCTGATTCTCGCGGATGACGTTGCCCGCGTTCACGCGATAGAGTCGCACCCAGGCGCGGTGGCCGATGCCCGGGCCAGCGCCACCTTCAACCACACCAGCAACGTCACCATGACCGACGGGGTGCTCGAACGCGTTCTTGGCGCATTGCGCTCCCCGCGCGATCGCGCGGATGTCGTGTTAGTGGACCCACCGCGCACCGGATGCCTGCCACGGGCGCTGAGCGAGATACAGCGCATTGCGCCACGAACCTTCGTCTATGTCTCATGCGATCCCTCGACACTTGCCCGCGACCTACGCATTATGTGCGACAACGGCTATCGGCTCGAATCCGTGCAGCCGGTGGATATGTTCCCCTTCACGACACATATCGAGTGCGTTGTGCGCTGCGAGCGGATTGGGAAGGCATGACGACAGAACGGAGATCGTCCACTCTCAATCAACTGTCGCGGCTTCTCTGGGGAACTGCTAGGTTGCCGCGCCAATCGCCTGCTTCATTGCGGCTACTGGAGCTTCGAGCACTGGCCCGTGACCAACAGCCAGCCTGTTTGGCTGAAGCTGGGTGAGCGCGCGGGCGGTGCGGAGCGCCGTTGGCTTATCCCATGTCGCCATCGAGGAGAACGGGAAGCGCATCCTGAACATCCCCGCGACGCCGATGCCGGTGAAGGTGAAGAGCGCATCACCAGCGATCAATGTGCCGTCGCGGGTGTCGAGAAACGCGATGTGTCCAGGCGTATGGCCGGGCGAGGCAATCACACGCAGCGATCCCACCATGTCGCCAGGCTGGAGCACGCCCGTCGGCCGTGTTGTGATAGCGGGATAGTCGCCGCGCGGCTTCGTCTGGGCTTCATCCGCGTCGAGACTGAAGTCGCGCGCCAGCAACCGCGCCTCACGCGCGCCCACCAGCACATCAGCATCGGGAAGCGCCTGATGGAGTGGGTCGAGCGAGCCGATATGGTCGCCATGCACATGTGTCAGCGCAATCCGCCGGATCGGCGCGCCCAGCTGCTTCGCCGCAGCCAGAATGGCGTCCGCCGTCTTCGTCCAGTTGGTGTCAACCAGCGTCAGCCCGTCATCCTCGCGTACAAGGTAGCAGTTGATCGGAAACAAGATCGTGGACTTCTCAATCTGCGTCAGATACTGCCCATGGGTCGTTATCGAGATGGCCATCGAGTGAACCTCCTGCTCATGGCGCCAATTACTAACATAATTAGTTTATAGACTATTTTCATTAGCATGTCAAGTGTGTGGTGGCAACTCACCGACACTGAGACGGCACAGCCAGGCCAGCGAGATACGCGCATAGATAGATAGAAGAAACCTCCTAGCGTCTGAGACACTCTTGATGGAGCGCTCTCGCAACCAGGAGGCTTGCAGCGCCCATAAGCGGGCGCTCTACAACTGCGAACTACGAACCGGACGCGACCTTCCAGAGATAGCCATCTGGGTCGCTAAAGTAGCCGCCGTAGCCCCACTGTACAGCGGCGGCTGGCTTCACGACGCCGCCTCCGGCTGCCACCGCATTGCTCATGACCTCGTCCACCTCCGCAGGCGAGGAGACGATGTAGTGAAACGAGACCCCACGAAAGCCCGATCCCTCTGAGGAGACACCGGCATCCTGAGCCGCAGCCTCACGCGGATAAAACGCCAGCGACGACGAGCCGTCACTCAGAGTAAGCTTGACGAACTGGGGATAGTCCTGATCGAGCGTACAACCCAGGCCCTCGACATAGAATTTCTTGGAACGCGCCAGATCTTCGACCGCGAGCATGATGGTAGTCACCTGTAACGACATGGTTGTTTCTTCCTTCCGCACTTCGACATCGTTTCGACGGTGCGCTAAGCGCCCTACCTCGATGACGAACCGCGGCGACAAAGTGTGACCGCTGGATCAGCCCGCGAATGCCACCGCCTGACACCCGGTTTCTTATCCCTGACTGGGCATCTCCGGGCCGCTCTCCTCGCTGGCAGGCGCCGCGATTGGCGGAACCGGATGTGTCGCGCTATACGGATGGCGACGCATCACCATACCCGATTGCTCAAGTAGCAGTTGATAGGCGTCTTCCAATTCGTCGTCATAGTCATATGGCTGGTCGTAGACGACTTCTCTGATACCCGCCTGCACGGACTCTTTGAGGCAGTTGAAGCAGGGGCGTGTGGTCACGAAAAGACTGGCATTCTCGGTCGCGGTACCCTGTCGCGCCGCGAGGGCGATGGCGTTCTGCTCGCCATGCACGCAGAGGCAATACTCCAGCCCGGCGCCGCTCGGCGCATCGGAGGCGCAGCGCGGGCAGCCCCCCTCGTCGCAGTTCTTGACGCCAAACGGGGTACCGTTGTATCCAGTGCTGATAATACGCTTCTCGACGACGATCAGCGCGCCGACTTGGCGACGGATACAACTGGAGCGGCTCGCTACCACCCACGCGATATTGATATAGTAGTCATCCCACGAGGGGCGTTCTCGTCCAGCCATGGCGCACCTCATCCGCATCTAACGGCGAATTTCCAGCCTTCGTTGCATTACGCTGCATTATATAGCGCCGCATCGCTTGCGTCATACTGATGTGATCGCGTACAATAGCGTGCGGCGAGATAGACGGAGTCTTGTTGCTCGCCCCGAGTTGAACTGCCATGACACGCCTCTTTGTCATGGCGCTGGAAGGAGGGTGACCTTATGAGCATGTCCGCACCTGCGCGTCATGGTCTGCGCCACCACCTCACCCTCCCCGCAAGCCGAGGAACTATCGCCGCACGCTGAGAGACGCTGTGGTGGCCCTGGCGCTGACCCCGAATCGCACATCCGGCGGGCATCGCTCGTCGCGCACTATCCGCACGTCCGACTACCACCACAAACACATTCCGGCCACATAGCCTGCCGGACATTTTCAGCGCCAGGAGAACAACCAACTTGTCTTCAAAACACCGATCATCGCGCCAGTCCGAACGAGCGACCGGCGCATCCGAATCCACCACCACTCTCCATCTCGCGGAGGGGCTGATTGTCGATGGAAGCCGTGGCCTCTACTCCGTCGAGACGCCTGATGGCATCCTTCGCTGCACCATCCGGGGCCGCCTACGCAAAGCGCTGGAATACGGATCACGGGGAGGCGCGAGGCGCGAGGTCAAGCGGGTCACCGTGCATGAGCACGATCCCGTGGCCATCGGCGACCGCGTGCGCGTTCTGCCAACCGGCGGCGAGAGCGGCGTCATCGAGCAGGTCGTCGCGCGGGCGGGCGGAGCGTTCACCCGCCGCGACCCGAACGCGGGCGCGGGCAACCTGGCGTTGACGACCATCGCGGGCCTAGACCAGCTTATCACCGTCTTTGCCGCGCGCGAGCCAGCGCCACACCTGCGCCTGCTAGACCGCCTGCTTGTACTCGCCGAATCGCAGGATATCGCCGCATTGGTCTGTCTAAACAAAATTGACCAGCAGCCGGACGAGTGGCTGCTCGAACGATTAGGGGTCTACCGCGCGATGGGCTATCCCGTTGTGATGACCAGCGCCGCCACTGGCACGGGTATAAGCGAACTGCGCGGTCGCCTGGCTGGCCACACCTCGGCATTTGTCGGGCCGTCTGGTGTGGGAAAATCAAGCCTGCTCAACACTGTACAGCCTGGGCTGGCCCTGCGAGTAAGCGCGATAGGTGAGACAACCCACAAGGGCCGCCACACCACGACTGGCGCACGGCTCGTTCCGCTCGACGGCGACGGCGGCTACATCGCCGACACCGCTGGCATCCGCGCGCTGGCGTTGGGAGCGGCATCCTTGCGCCAACTCGATACCTGCTTCCGCGAGTTCGCGCCCTTTCTGGGGCAGTGCCGTCTCTCCGACTGCACCCATCTGCACGAGCCAGACTGCGCCATCCGTGCGGCTGTGGCCGATGGCACGCTCGACAGCGAACGCTACGAGAGCTATGGCAAACTCTTCGTTGAAGGGCGTGAGGGCGGTGCGTCGTGGGAGATAGCTGACTGGTGAGGCAGGTAGTGGTTGATAGATATCACACACCGTGTAGCTCAGATAAGCTGAGCAGTTGTCTGGGATAGGACGGCGAGATATGTACGGTTACTCCGGAGTGTGGGACACGTCACATTCAGTAAGATAGTTCTCACAGCCGCTTGTATTGCCGAGCGATGTGAGATATATATCTAACAAGAAGACTGTGCCTTCACCTCTGGAGTTCTCATTCATGCGTCTGCCAATTCGAAGCCGTCCCCTGTTCTCATTCATCCGCGGAACCACGTTTTCATCGTCTAGAGTCATCTCGAAAGAACCGTCCACATCAAAGGCATCTGCCAGCGTCCGATCCGCGCGCAGCCTGCCGAACCGTCCTCGGCCACGCGCGCTTCAACATGGCGTCATCCGGCGGCGGCGCGCGGATAACCCACGCATCATCGCTGCCGAGGACACCGCAACAGACATACCAGCTTCGCCCGATGCGCTTGTCATCACCACGCCAGCGAAGGCGATTAAGTCTACCAAGGCAAAGGTGACGGACGAGAATGATGCGGAGCTGAAACGGCGCGTCTGGGGGCTGGCATTGCCCTCCATCGGCGAGCAACTGCTTTCGCTCGGCGTCGGCGTCTCCGACACATTTCTCTCCGGCCACCTCTCCGACCATGCGATTCACATGCTCGGCTATGGGCGCGCGACGGCGGTGGCTGCGGTGGGCATCGCCAGCACAGCGGCCTGGATCGTCCTCACTGTCTTTTTCGGCGTCAACATTGGGGTGACGGCGCTGGTGGCGCGGGCGACGGGCGCGCGCGATGGCCGCCTCGCCTCACGCACCGTCGGCCAGGGCATCTGGCTTGGAGCAATCATTGGCCTGGCTATGATCGGCCTGGCCATTCCACTGGCGCATGGCATCATCGCGCTGCTGGGCGTCAGCGGCATCGAGGCGGATCTGGCTGCCCAGTACATCCGTGTCTATAGCCTGACAATGCCCGCCGCGGGCGCTGCCTCCGCCATGAACGCTGCCATGCGCGGCTCAGGTGACGCGCGGCGTCCATTGATGGTGATGCTAGTCGTCAACGGCGCGAATATCATCGCCTCGTGGACGTTGATGAACGGTGTCCCGGCGCTAGGCATTCCGCCAATTGGTGTGGTTGGCTCCGCCATCGGCGCGGCCACGGGATGGACGCTCGGCTGCATTATCGCGGCCTACCTGATGACGCGCCAGCATCCCCGCGCGCCACTGCTCACACGCGCCGCCCTGCGCCCCAATTTTGGCATCATGGGTCGTGTGCTGCGGGTGGGGATACCGTCGGCGGCGGAGTTGGTGGTCTTCCAGCTGGGCGTGCTGACCTTCAATCGCGTCGTCATCGGCCTCGGCCCAGTCACCTATGCCGCCAACGTGACGATCAATACCGTGGATAGCATCGGTACGCTGCCCGGCTTCGGCTTCTCAGTCGCGGCGACGGCGCTGGTAGGGCAGGCGCTCGGCGCGCGTGATACCGATCTTGCCGAGCGCTCGGTCTGGGCGTCGCTGCGTCCGGCCGTGCTGGTGATGCTCGTCGTCGGCGTCTTCGAGGCGGTAATACCGCGCATGCTGCTCGGCGTCTTCGTGGCTGATCCGCCCGTACTCGACGCGGGCGATATCGCCATGCGGCTCTCGCTGCTCTTGATGCCGGCCTCAGCGTGCAGCTTCGTTTTCAACGGCGCATTGCGCGGCGCGGGAGATACGCGCTTCCCGGTGCTGGTGCGCGCCGCTGGCACATGGGGACTACGCCTGCCGGTAGCGGCGTTGATGATACCAATCTGGGGGCTGCCCGGCGCGCGATTAGCGATGGGCCTGGACTTCTGGACCCAGGCCGGTCTCTCCTACTGGCGCTTCCGTAGCGGACGCTGGCGCAGAATGCGCGTCTGATACGTGTCTTTCACTTCAGTAGGAATAAATCCCCTCCCAGGATTGGGAGGGGATTAGCGTTAGTTACTTCTGCGCAGTTGTCGCCAGCTTTTCGGCGGTGGCGGCGCTGCCCGCTGGGCCAATCTGAAGCGCCAGCGTATTCTGCCACGGGTCCTGCACGATGACCGCGTCAGGCGTCTGTGTGCTGGGGATGCCAGCGGCGTTTAGGCGGGCTACAATGGCAGCGCGCGCCTCCTCGCTGGGAATTTCCAGCGTGAAGAAGCGCAATCCGGCGGTGCCAGCGGGCGCGGGCGGCGCGTTGCGGCTATGCCAGGTGTTCATGCCGATATGGTGGTGATAGCCACCCGCCGAGACAAAAAGCGCGCTCGGCATCGTTGCCACGATGTCGAATCCCAGCACATCGTGGTAAAACACCTTCGCCTGGGGGACATCGCCAATCTGCAGGTGGATATGCCCGACGCGCGTGCCATCCGGGAATCCCGCCCACGGCTCGTCATCCTGCTCAGCCTCGCCCAGCACGCCGCGAATATCTACCGGGTCAACCGCCATCCGCACCTGGCCGTCATCCCAATGCCACTCACTGCGTGGTCGGTCGCGGTAAACCTCGATGCCATTGCCGTCGGGATCGGAGATGTAGAGCGCCTCACTCACCAGATGGTCGCCCTGCCCCGGCAGCGGCAGCCCCAACTCCAGCCAGTGGCGCAGCCAGCGCCCCAGGTCTCGCCGCGTCGGCACGAGCACCGCGAAGTGGTAGAGACCTGTATAGGCATACTGATCGTGCGGCCATGGACGCGCGCCAGCCGCCTCGCGCAACAACAGCAGCGGCGCCGACGGCGTTCCCAGCGTCGCCTCACCCGCCTTCTGGTCGAGCAGCGTAAAGCCAAAGATATCCGTATAGAACGTGAGCGACCGTTCGAGGTCGGCCACCGTCAGCGCAACGAACCCGACCTGTGTTGCGGGATCAATCACCGCCGCATTCGTGGACTGACTCTGCTGGTGTGTTTCGTGTGCCATATCAAAGCCTCCAGACGGAAGAGACACGTTTTGCTATTGCTATTGTATCGACAGTAACTATATAATGTATAGCATAGCCAGAAATTCATGTCAAGGGCATCGCCCAAGGTTCGAATGTTAATCAGTGTGAGAGAAGGAATATAGTGTGATCAGAAACTACGTTCCACGGATTCAAGCTGGAGGGATACCCTGATGTCGGATCAATACACCACTCAAGAAGAAGCGCTCGCCCCAGACGCCCGGCATACCCAAAAACCAGGTGGCGAGTCATTCTGTGGGGTCGCGGCGGCGGTGGCAGTGCTTGGGGATGCCTGGACGCTGCTGCTGGTGCGCGATCTGGCGGATGAGCCACGACGTTTCACCGCTCTCCAGGCATCCACTGGCATCAGCCCGCGAGTGCTCACCGACCGCCTGCACAAGATGATGGATGAAGGCCTGGTCACGCGCCGCATCTATGCCGAGATACCGCCTCGCGTCGAATACGCGCTGACGCAAAAGGGACGCGACGCGGTGGCTGTGGTCGCGGCGCTGCGCGCCTACGGCGAGCGGTGGCTGCGGCCATAGCCGCTCACTTCTACGCTCCCACCCGCACAGTCTGCCGCGGTACCTGAATCTGCGTAGGCCACTCACGCGCTTTGGGGGGTTGCTTCATCCTCACAAATATGGCACGCTCTCTATGCATGTAACGCAAAGTGTCAGCTTTGTCCGTTATGAGTATGGGGGGCATCTTGTATACCCCACAGTCACGTGAAAGGGCATCATGGTATGAAAGTAACCTTTTTGAGCAAGTGGACCGTCCTGCTGCTGACGATCATCTCCATTGCGTTGGCAGTGGTCGGGGCGCTATTTCTGCAGCCTCAGGGGATCTTCAGCTCCGGGCAAAACGTCCTCATCGGCATCGTGGCATTCATCGTTGCCGTTATCATCTATGCGGTTGCCTGGATTGTCGCGTTTCTCGATTCCATCCAAGAGAAGCGCTGGGGCTGGCTGGTCGTCCTAATCATTCTTTTGCCCGTCTGGATCGGCCCAGTGCTCTATGCCCTGATTGGGCCGAAAAACACGAAATAGCGCTTCGCCACGCCACTTCTGCCGGGGTGGCTAGTCCATCCAATCGCTGCGGGCGCATGAACTAGTCGCGTCGCATCCTATGCGCCTGCGCGAGCGAATTGGCGCGCCTCCCCAGCTGTCTTTCTTTGGAGCAGTTCTATGCAGGACATTGTATGCACTGTATGCGGGCGGAGAACGCCTCTCGCGCCTGGATCAACGTTGGCGTGTCCAAGTTGCGGCGCGCCGCTCACCGCGCCCGCGCTGGCATCCGCGGAGGATGACTCGGCGACACGTCCAAGTATCCCACCGATGGATGCCGCAACGCGAGATGTCGGCGACGTGACAACCAATGTCACTCCGCCAGCCAACCTCCTCGACGACGGCGACACAACCAACGTCACGAAGACTGCCGCCGATGTGACGGCGGACTTTCCCATGGCGCCAGCGCCACCCCGTACCCAGACCATACCCGCTCAGGCTATGCCATCCACCGAATCACAGACCCAACCGGCGCTTCCCTTGGAGGCGCCAGCCGCCTTGCCCGCTGCCGCAACGAACGCGCCCCCTGGCAAGCCAGCGGACACAGCCCGCAGGCGAACCCCATCCGGTCTCATTGCCATCCTGTTGCTGATTGTGCTGTTGCTGATCGTTGGCGGCGCTGGGGTACTACTGGCGAATGGGCGGATCCAGATCCCGTTCTTTAGCGCCTCGCCTACCGCGACCGCTTCGGCGACCGCGACTCCTCAGCCGACGGCCACGCCGCCGAGCAACCTCGTTATCTTCACCGATAGTGGCAATGTCTTCCGCGTTGGCTATCCAAGGGGCTGGCTAGAGACTATCCAGAACAATCAGTCGCCACGCCTCGTCGTCTTCTCGAATCCCACCATTGGCGCGAATTTCAACGTAGGGACATACGCCTCGACTGGCGAATCCGCGCAGCAGGTGACGGATAGCGTGCTCGCGGTGCTGGCGCAGAAGACGGGCGTCGCCAATCGTAGTGGGCCAACGACGGTCTTCATCGCGGGCCAGACGTGGACGCAGGAAGCGGGCGATGTCACGGTAGAGCAGAATGGGAAGCTCACGCCGATGCACGCAGTAGCGCTCGCGACCATCCACGGTGGCAACACCGTCTATGTGCTCGAATTGACCCCGGTGGACACTTTCGCGACGATAGACCCGACATTTCAGCAGGCGCTCCAGTCGTTCGAGTTCCTGTCGTAGGAGATTGGGCGCGAGCCAGGTCAGCGGACAGCGGCAAAGTCGAGTGAGCATATTATGCCACTGCTGGATCTCGTGGATATCTGCCTGACTACTGGACGCGGATCACGTAGCAGTAGATTGTGGCGCCGCCCTTGATAGTCGCGACGACTTTGCTCTGCCAGTGGGGCAGTGTTGGGAAGTCACGCTGTATCAGATGGGCTGGCCAGATAAGATAGAGTGGCCGCCCTTTGGGGACACTCGGCGGCGTATACGTCTGACCCATGACGACACTGGAAGGCGTGAGACGGATGCGCTCTGGGTAGAGATACTGGCGCGTCTGCATCCAGTAGTCGAGCGACCCGGGAGTGCCAATCAGCGTCACCGTCACCCACCCTTTGGTGTGATCGGTGACCCATTGCGTGCCATCGGCATAGGCTGGATACGCGACCTGCAGGGAACTGTTCTCGCCGTTGAGCCATTCACTGGTATAGCCCTCGGCCTGCGAAACACTGAGCGTTCCTGAGAGGGGCGGAATCACCATCGCGACGCATGCCACGAGAATTAGCGCCTGCGCCATGAGTTGGCGGGGGGGCCGTTGTGCGAGGTAGCCACGAATTGTGGCGAGCCAGTACGGCACAGCAATTTTCGGGAATCGGGCGCCCGCTCGCATGCGGCTGCGCAGGGCTGCTAGCCCGGGTCCTCCCCAGATGATCAGTCGCGGCGCAATCCAGCGACACATGCCGATGAGCGCCCACGCGCCAATAAACGTGACCGCGGGAGCCAGAGGAAGCATGTAGTGGGTGCCGACGACAATGTTGAGCAGCCCGAACGGAAGGAGCATCCCAAAGAGCCAGAAGAAGATAAACGCCGCGCGTTCATCGCGCCCACTCGGATTGCCCTTCGCGCGAATAATGCGAACAAGCGCCCAGGGCAGCGCCAACAACGCGGGAATACAGATAAACAGGCTCATTTTGGCAACAAGGATAAAGACCACCTCGCCAGGCGGCACATGGTCCCACACCCGCCCGTTGAGGAATACCGAATGTCCGCGCGCCGCATGGTCCCACTGGAAGACGATACCGCTCCACAGACGATCGATTGGTGAGACCCAGATGGCAGGATCGGCAAGGTAGATGGCCACCAACAGCATAACAGGCAACGCGAGCAGGCGCTTCGGAGGCCACTGATGGGCGCGGAACAGGTAGTAGTACGCGAGATACGCGCCAATAGGAAGCAGGGCAAATGAGCCGGTGTACTTCGAGTCGAAGCTCAGACCCAGCAATACGCCCACCACCAAGAAGAGCCACGGATGTCGTACGGCATGCCACGTGAGCAGAATGGCAAGCGTCACAAAGCCAAGCAAGTAGCTATCCAGATAGGCGATGGCGGCGAAATAGGCGACCCAGGGGCTGAGTGCAAGCGCGAGCGCGCCAAAGAGCGCCGGTAGCTTGCCAAAGATAGGACGTGCCAGCCAGTAGATAAGTACAATGAACAGCGAGCCGAGCAGGACGCCGGGAACGCGCGCGCCGATCAACCAGTCGCCCGGAGACCGGTGTTGCTGCGCCCAGAGCGAGCCGAATCCCATCAGCAACTTTGGCAGCGAGGGCGCCTCGTAGTTGGTCGTCCATTTCGGGTCAGACAGGTTGCCAGTAATGAGCAACGTATAGTCTAGCCGCCCGATGCGGATATATGTGCTCTCGTCGGTGACGAGATCGAGGGTGTGCGCCAGCGACCAGCGCGGCAACAATGCCACGACGAACAAGAGGGCGGGTATGCTGAGCCGCCAGAGCGCAACACCAGCGATCCGCAACAGCCGAGTGAACTGCTGAGGCAACACGCTAGCATGTTCCGATGGGGTGTCCATCGACTTTGATGGATTCGTCACTACCGATGCCTGATGACTCCCGCGCATGCCGCGCAGTCCTCCTGCGAGTTTCCTCGCGCCCCATCGTGCCAAGGAGCTTGACGCCGTTGGCATTCCCCTTCTACAATTGCCTGCATGAACAGGCGTTCAAGCGGGGGCGCCAGGTGGAAAGAATATCACGTATGGCGCACGTTTCACACCTACCGTCATTCGCTGCTCGACACGGTGCAATAGAAATTCGGGCGCGATGCGCATGCTGGTTCTTCGCATAGGTCTTCCGAGTCGTCTCAGAGCGTGCGCAACCAGTCCGATAATCGTACACAGTCTAGCACACTTGCCTGGATCGGGAATGAATACCTGAAAATCAGGCCACTGCGGAACGTACACCCGCCAGAGCCATGCCACACAGTCTACGCAGTGTGCTGGCCCATGGCTGAAACAGGAAGAGAAGCATGCCAGATTCAAACCCGCCGCGCACCTCGCGGCAAAAGCCCAGGGGAACCGATTCGCTGCTGGCGCGGGCTGGCATCCAGGCTGGGGATGGCGCCGAGCGCCTGTTTGCCCGGCTCGACGCGATGAATACCCAGAAGGAGCGCGCCGCACAGCTGCTAGCACGCCTGGCCGAGCGGGTGCGCACTGGCGAGTGGACGCCAGCGATTGCGGCGCTGGTGGGTCAGGCTGAGGCGCTCGAACGGAGCCTCGAAGACGCGGCCACCGAGACCGAGAATCGTTAAAGCCGCACCCCGCGCCGCATTCGTCCGCTTCAGCGGTCTGGCTATTGTTCGAGCACACGCCGCCCTTTGAGCGCCAGTTGCAGCGCCAGCCGCAGTTCGGGGTTCTCGAGATCGTGGCCGAGAAGGTCGCGAATGTGATGGAGACGATAGAGCAGCGAGTTTCGGTGAAGGTGCAGTTGGCGCGCCGCCTCGGAGAGGTTGCCGTTACAGGCCAGATACACCTCGACCGTCTCCAACAGGTGGTCCTCCTTACGCGCAGTATTACGGAGCGGCGCCAGCTCGCGCTCGACAAATGGCTGAAGGTCGCCGCTCTTTTCGAGCGCCAGCAACAGCCGATACACCCCCAGGTCGGCGGTGCGCGCGATATGTCCAGGGCCAATCACCAGCAACCCCAGGCGCGCGGTATCCTGCGCCTCGGCGGCCGAACGGCGCACCTCCAGCGGCGAGCGCGCCACCTCACCCATACCCGCCCACCATATCGGCGATTCTGTCGTGCCACCATCGCCGAGACTCCGCCGCAACGCCGTCTCACCCTGCTCCGTCAGGTCTGTTCGCTCCGACGCTCCGACGCCTGGCGCCGATACCAGCGCAACAATCTCGCCCGCGCGCACCCGTGTCCACGCAGTGAGCGCGCTGCCAAGCGCTTCGGCTGCCCGTACGATCAGCGGCGCGCCGCCGTTCGAGACCTCTCCGTCCCCGGCGAATGGCGCAAGCATGATCCAGATCACCACATGGGGCGACCGCAAATCGTGACCGAGCTGACTCGCCCGTGACAGCATCGACGCCTCGCCCGCATAGGTGCCGGTCAGCAAGGCGTCTAGCGCCTCGTCGCGCAGACTCGCCCGCCACCCCGCAATCGCGGCGAACGTATCCGCTGGCGATTGCGGCGTATCGCGCTGCGCCACAACATGTGTAATCACCTCGCGCTCGATGGCCGCCAACGAGACTCCGGTAGGAAGGGCAATCAATGGAATGCCCATCCGTTCGGCGCGTTGACTTGCTTCGTCGCGCTCCCGCGCATCATCCGAGCCTGAGACCGCCTGATCTTCTAGCCCGGAGACGGCGATGGCCGACGCACCCATCCCGATGACTTCATCCACGACCTCGGGCAGCGAGGGAGCAACCAGTTGGGAGCGCAGCGAATGGAGCGTTGTCAGCGAGAGAAGCGCCAGCTCGCCACCTTGGAATCCCTCGAACGCCGGGGTTCGCGCGCGCATAATGCTGGCCCAGGTGACGGTCCGCCCCAGACCGCGTTCGCCCGCGATGAGCTGCGCCCGCCAGCGCCGCAAGAGCGCCAGCGTCTCGCGTACAGTGACAGGTTCACGACGATTCATTTGCGCACGCTCACCTTCTTGAACTGGCTGCGGAAAACGACGATGCGCCACCCACCAGTCCGCAACCGTGTGGATGGCGCAATCGCTGTCATAGGATTACCGACGCGGAGTGGTCTGTCGCTGGCTGGCGGTCTGTGCTGCCTGCGCGCGCGCTTTTTCGTGGTGCTTCTTAGCCTTCTTTAGGTGTTTGTGCCAGGCTACTCGCTTGGTCTTATTCAAAGTGTCCGTTTCCCTTTCTTTGGACCCCATACACTCTCACCGCACGCGCGGCGAGGCATGGAGCTACCGCTCCTCGTCGTGTGAGTTGAACTCAGGCTCCTCGAACTCCACTTCACCCGAGTCATCAGACTCTTCCTCATCACCATCGTCACCATAGTCGTTGTCGTCGCTAAAGTCTTCGTCGTCATCGACATCGCGGCGGACCATGGACTCTTTGGTATATGCCCGAATCGTCTCATTCGCGCCATGCGCGGGGAAGCTGACCTTCCCAAACTGACTTGGATGCTGGAATGTCTCTCGAATAATCAAACGAATCTCAGACTCGCTGAGGTCCGCTATGCCCGCAGCGTACTTGTTGCCACCCTGCATGAACTTGATAAGCCGGTTCGCCAGACGTGGCTCGATCCGCCCAAGCCGCTCATCGGCAGCGTTTGTCACATACAGAATGCTGCCCTCTGGCACGAGATAGACCTGATCGCCCGCCGAGAATCGCGCGATGATCTCGCGCGGCGCCAGATCCACCAGCGCTGTAAATCCCGTCTTGCCTGTCTCTTCGATAAAGAGGCGCGGATCGATCCGCTCAACAGGGTGACGCCCATCGGTCGGCTCTTTATCGCTCAATGACGAGATGCGCTCCAGGTTTTTTCGCGCGATGTTGTTGCTGGGATCCTGTTCAAGGGCTTCCTCGTAGGCGCGCTTGGCCTCGCTATACTGACCCAGCTCGCTGAGCGCCTTGCCCAGACGATTCAAGGCGCTCGGATCGTGCGGAAGAACCGTCAGCAACTCACGATTGGTGGCGACAGCCTCTTGCCAGCGGCTGTCGCGCGCCATCTGAACGGCCTGATCCGTAAGCTGCCGGCGCCTGCGCTCGCGCTCCTCCGGCTGATACGCGGCTTGACTCATCGACTCCATTACCTCCTGCGAGGCGATCCGCCCCACACGGCGAGCCTCCTCGTTATCCTCGTTACATGCGATATCAACGCGGTATTCTACTGTATCGCGCGTTGCCCTTGCAATGACCATGCCGTTGCGCGATCAATATGCGCCATCACCAGGTCGCCCGGCTTCACATCACCAGCCACGCCGCCATCATCCGCGCGTGCGCCGGGTCTGGTCGCGGGCAGGAAAACCAGCTTATTCGTCCGCGTCCGGCCACGCCATTGGTGCTGGCCGCCCGCTACCTGATGCGATTCGATCAATACCTCTTCATCGCGCCCCACAAACGGCGCGTTCGATTCCAGCGCGATCCGCTCCTGCATCGCCTCGATGGCATGCAGCCGCGCGCGCTTGACCTCCAGCGGCACATCGTCCTCCCACTTGAAGGACAGTGTGCCGGGACGCGGCGAATACATCGCGACATGCACCACGTCGAAGCGAACCTCTTCGAGCAGGTCGAGCGTACGTTGGAACTCCTCGTCCGTCTCGCCACAGAAGCCGACAATGATATCAGTGGAGAGCGAGACACCCGGCCACCACGCGCGCAACTTACCTATCAGCGTGCGATACTCGGCCAGCGTATAGCCCCGGCGCATGCGCGCCAGCATGCCATCGTCGCCATGCTGCACCGGAATATTGACGTGTTCGCAGACCTTAGGCAGCGCCGCCATCTGGTGGATCATTTTGTCGGTCATGTGCGGCGGGTAGGAGGTCATGAAGCGAATACGCTGCAAGGTTTCGATCTCGCTCAGCCGCTCCATCAGGTCACCCAGATCGCCCTCGCCGGGCTGGTCCAGCCCATAGGCCTCCACCGTCTGCCCCAGCAACGTCAGCTCGCGCGCGCCAGCATCGGTCAGCGTGCGCGCCTCGTCGAGCAACTCAGCCACCGGGCGGCTGCGTTCGCGGCCACGGCGAGAGGGGACGATGCAGTAGGAGCACACCTTATTGCACCCCAGGATGACGGGAAGCCACGCCGTTGGGTTGCGCGACGTCACGCCGGTCTCACTAGCGGTTGGATAGTGAAGTTCTCGCGCGCCGGGGCGGAAGTTGCTGGCCATCGCGCCCGACATACTCGTAGCATGCCCATCGGTAACCGGAATCTCCATCGGAGCATCGGGCAGTCCCTGCTCCATCTGAAGCATCGGCAGCGGAGCCGAGACGCCAATGGTGCGTGGCGCGCCCATATCAGCCACATCAACACAGCCCTCGCCCGCCAGCGGCGTCCAGCGCTCGTCCAGAAAATGCGGCAGAATCTCGGCCTGCTCGACCTTGAAGAAGAGATCAACAACTGGGTAGCGTTGCTTCATCTCCTCGACCTGGCGCGAGTTGCCCACCATGCAGCCCATCATCGCAACCAGCAGATCAGCGCGGTGGCGCTTGGCATGCTTCAGCAGTGAGAGTTGCCCATGGGCGCGCTTCTCGGGCTGCTCGCGCACGCTGCATGTGTTGAGCACCACCAGATTCGCGCCGTCCATCGTCGGCGACTCTTCCCAACCGAGGTTTTCGAGGATGCCGGAGACACGCTGCGTATCGGCCATATTCATCTGGCAGCCCACGGTCCAGATATGGTACTTGCCCACGGCGCTACTCATCGGGAGCCTCCCGCCGCTTTGCCGACGTCACTGCTAGCCGCCGCGCCTTTTTTGGCGTCCTTGGCATCGCTGCGACCATGCTTCTCGACCTTACTGCCCTTGCCAGCTGGTTCGCGTTCTAGCACCTCGCCCTCATCGACGACTTCATCTTCCGTGACTTCGCGCACATCTTTCGGGTCGATCAGATCGATGTAGAGAACGCCATTGAGGTGGTCAATTTCATGCTGCAGAATGCGCGCCCACCACCCTTCGGCCTTGACGCGGACTTCTTTGCCCTTCGGATCGCGCGCTTTGACGCTGACCGCCAGCGCCCGCGGCACGTTATCGCCCACGTACCCCGGAATGCTCAGGCAGCCCTCGGTACCTAGCTCCTCGTCGTCACTCGCCTTGACAATTTCCGGGTTGACGAGCGCAACTTTATGGTGCTCATTGCGCGACTCATCGGTGTACTCCGCGACCAATACCCGCACCGATTCGCCGATCTGCGGCGCGGCCAGCCCGACACCGGGCGCATCGTGCATCGTTGCCCACATATCCTGCACCAGCCGTTCGAGCCAGGGATCAAAGCGCGACACCTTCTTAGCCTTCGCGCGTAAGACGGGATAATCCATCGTAAGAATTTTGCGTATTGTCATAGCGAATGACCTCATAGTGCCGGTTGCCGGTGCGTAAGGCGCGCTTTGTCAGGCGTTGGGCGCGCACGCATTGGCACGCATTAGCGCACATTGGCAGACAAGAAGGAACGGAAGGATATTGCACTGCCAGGCGTAAGCGCGCATCCCTTCCGCTCCCGCGATTCAAGACGTTTGACGGATATTCTATCTTACATGCAATGGCGCGCGCCATGCAACACGGCCAACCATCCCCGAATGGTATTCGCCAGGCCGCCGTATACTGTATGCACATGGCTCAATGTCTGTCAATATCAGTGTTATGCTGCTTGTCGGTGAAAATGGTTTAGTGGTAAACTGTATAAGAATGATACAGTGTAGCCATCGCCCGCGAATGGACGATCAATGAACTATAGAGCATCGCAAAAAAGGCAGGAAATATGAACGGTCGATCAATGGCCGTCCCAGCGTGGTTGCGGCTGGCGCGCGTGTTTCAGAAGGTGGACCGGGCGTCAGTCGATCTGCTGCGCCAGTGGGATCTTTCGGTGGCGCAGTTCGACGTGCTGGTGCAGGTGGGCAACGCCGAGGGTTTGACACAGCAGCAACTTGCCGATCGACTGCTCGTGACGAAAGGCAATGTCTGCCAGTTGCTTGACCGGATGGAGGAACGCGGTCTGCTGGTTCGCCAGCAGGAGGGGCGGGCCAACCATCTGTATCTGACAGAGAAAGGCAAGGTCGTTCGTGCCGAAGCGCTGCCGGCGCAGGAGCGTATGATCGAGGGCCTCTTTGCGGAGCTGCCTCGGGCGCGACAAACGGCGCTGCTGGCATCGCTACGGCGGCTCGACCACACGCTCACGTGACGTGAGATGCGCGTAGAGCGCGCGCTCATCAGGGATGGCCGCTAGGGGAGCAACGCGCCCGAGCTATAGACTCCAATGCCAAATCGATAGACCAGCGCCTCGCCAAGATACCCGGTGGCAAGAAGCAAGCCAACTCCGACGACTGCCAGCACCAGGTAGGAGACGATTGCGCCACGCGGCAACCGCGAGACATAAGCCTGTGGCAGCTTCTCACTCAACCAGACCTGGGCATTGGCAAGTCTATCCGACTTGGGAAAGGCCAGCAGCAGCCATGCGACCAGGCGCGACAGGAGCCATACAAATCGCGCCAGAAACAGTGCCAGAAAGACAATCGTCGCCAGCAAGGCGGTCATCTTATGCAGGCGAAGAAAGTCGTGTCCCGCTGCGCTGATAAACGTATTGTGCTCGCTCAGCCACCCGGAGAGCATGGCGAAAGTGGCCATTGGAGCGCCGAGCATGAGCGCCCAGGTCGCGCCCTCGATCAGGCTTGCGCGCCGAAAGATAATGGCGGCGAAATCGAGCGCGACGCTCACGAGCAGCAGAGCAATCGAAAAATGGACGATGAAGGCGTGCATCTCAGCCAGGCGAATCGATGACATGAATCAATGACCTCGCATCAGTTGCAGACGAAAGCGGATGAAGCACAGGTAGAGTGGCGCGGCAAGCGGATAAGCATACTGTGACGATGATACAGCACAGGCGCCACTCCTGGGGATTAAGCTGCTGCGAGAGTGACGAAAGTGCCATTCGCTCATAGAGATAACACTCGTTATTGAGCCGCCGCGAAGGCGCGCGAGTTGCGCCCTAATGGATTGGTAGGCCTATTCCATGATCGTAGACCAATGCCCCGCCGAGATATCCTGTCAACGCGAGCAGGATGACCCCGACAACACTCAGCAGTAAATAAGCGGCTACAACGCTGCGCGGAAGAGGCTTCACGTACGCCAACGGAAGGATTGCACGCGACCACGATTGTACGGTGACAAGCGAGCCGTGGTTGGGAAACGCTAATCGCAGCCAACCTAGCAGCCGGGGCGACTGCCATATCAGCCGCAAGAGAAATAGTGTTCCGAAAACAATCGTCGCCAGGACGGCGCATATTTTGTGCAGATGCAGCAGAGTGGGCGCGGCGGACGCATTAACGTCATGTTCGCTGAGCCACCCTGACGCGAGCGCAGCTACAGCGCTGGGCGCGCCAAGCAGAAGCGCCCAGGTCGCGCCTTCAACCAGGCTCGCACGCCGCAATATCACAGCGGCGAAGTCAAGCGCCACACTGACCAAAAGTAGCGCGATTGGAAAATGGACGATGATCGGATGCAATTCTGACAGGTGTATAGATGGCATGAAGCAATAATCCCTGAACTATGCGCCTTTAATTGATACGCAAGGATACGCAAGCCAACACCGCGCTAGCTGCTCACAGTAATGGCTCCGGTGGCGTTATCCACATGAACGGGGGCGCTGGCAAGTGGGATGTCGGTAGGCCCCTGGACAACCGCCGCATTCTGAGCTGGGTCGAAAGCCGCTCCATGGCATGGGCAGAGCAGCAACCTGCTGGACGGGTCATACTGGACGGGGCAACCGGCGTGTGTACACACGGCGTCGAATGCGACGAAATTGCCGTTAGAGAGACGCACCAGCACTCCGGGATCGCCGCTGGCTGGTAAGGTAAACGACACGGCGCTATTTTTCGGCACTTGACTGGCCATCGCAATCGGACTGCCACCGCCAACCGTAGCAGTGGCGACATCTCCTACCCCGGTGGTCGCTGTCGGTGCTGGTGGATAGCCCGAGGTAGCCGAGGCTGAGCCCCCCTTGCTGAAGAGCGTGACTGCCAGGATGGCGCCGAGTGTCGTCGTAACACCCGCAAAGGCGCCTTTGACAAAATCGCGCCGTGTGGTACTCACATAGCGTCCGCTTCGCCCGACACGTCCGCCCGTCCTTCCACGCGTGGCCGAAGAATCAACGGCAGGCGGCTGGACACCAAGCGCCACATTGGCCGCACGCTCAAACCGCACGGATGATTCAGGCGGGATGTGTGAGGCCAGCCAGGCCGCAAGATAGGTATCGAGCGCGAACCATCCCCCGGCAGCAGGTCCGGCCACGAGTATTGTCAGCCAGGCAAAGAGAAAGACGATATCGGAGCCATAGAAATAAGGATGAACACGCCAACTCGCCGAGAGAAAGAAGAGCAGGCTCAGCAAACCGCCGAAGAACGCCGCGGGGCGCAGGAGAAGGCCAAGCAGCGCGCCGATACCGATAGCCAGTTCGCCCCAGGCGATGAGCGACCCAAACAGCGCCGCGTGGGGCAGCGCCAGATTCAGCAATAACGCGCGAATCGGTGAACCAGCGGCGAACGCAGTAATCTGGCGTCCAATGTATCCGGCAGCGTCTGGAGAGAAGAACTGCGGATCCGTAAGCTTCTGGATTCCGGCATAGACGAAGGTGACGCCCAGAAATAGGCGAAGCGGAGCAAGCATACGCGCAGTAAGTGGCGCGGGCGTCCATGCGGTTAATGGCGCATGTTTTGCCGTTGCGGGCGCGCTCGTAGCAGGTCGCTGCGCCTGCCGCCGTCGTTGCCGAAGCGTGGAGGCGTTTTGTTTCATCCTGTTATTCATCCTGATAGCTGCGGCAAGACGTTTGCTAGAGGGAGCATGACCCACTACTTTCACGGTAGCGGCTCAGCATGAAGATTTAATGAACGCCGGATGAATGGGCGCTCACACGAAAAGAAAGTACGGCTGTATGCCCCAGTGCAATACGCGCTACCTTGCGCAGGTCGCGCTCGCCTAGTAGTCTCCCGAACGCTGACCGCGCTGGGACTCTGTACGCCTATATCGGGAGCGCCCAAACCTGCGCGTCGTTACAAAGCGCCAACACTACTTGTCGCCCGTCAAACACGCGTACCTCATCGGCCAATCTGACCGTGAGTACTGTCTCTCATGATCTCGAGTATGATATGCAACCGAACTGGTACTAGACTTAGAATAGTCAGGTGCTCGACTACAGCCGCTCGATGACCGTGGCGATGCCCTGGCCGACGCCGATGCACATCGTCGCCAGCCCGTAGCGGCCGCCGCGCCGCTCCAACTCGTAGAGCAGCGTCGTCATCAGCCGAGCGCCCGAGCAGCCGAGTGGATGGCCGAGCGCAATCGCGCCGCCATTGACGTTAACCATCTCGGTATCCAGCCCCAACTCGCGGATGCACTGGAGCGACTGTGAGGCGAACGCCTCGTTCAACTCCACCAGATCGAGATCGCCGACCGCGAGGCCCGCGCGTTCGAGTGCCTTGCGGCTGGCGGGAATTGGCCCAAGACCCATATAGGCGGGATCGACCCCGGCGACGGCACAGCTGACGATGCGCGCCCGTGGCCGGATGCCCTGTGCCTCAGCCCAGCGCCGCGACGCGACCACCAGCGCCGCCGCGCCATCGTTGATGCTGGACGCGTTGCCCGCCGTCACGCTGCCATTCTTGCGGAAGACCGGCTTGAGCGCCGCCAGCTTCTCGACCGTGGTATCGCGTCGGGGTTGCTCGTCGGTAGCGATTAACTCCGTCTTGCCCTTGCCTACTGGGACCTCGACCGGTAAGATCTCGTCGCGGAAGCGCCCCGCATCTATCGCCGCGATGGCCCGGCGGTGGCTCTCCGCCGCGAAGGCGTCCTGATCGGCACGCGAGACCTCGTATTTCTCCGCGACATTTTCAGCAGTCTCGCCCATGCTGTAGGGGTGATGCAACTCGGCCAGCTTCGGATTGATGAAGCGCCAACCCAGCGTCGTATCCTGTAGCTTCATCTCGCCGCGGGCAAACGCCGACTCCGCCTTGCCCAGCACGAACGGCGCGCGCGTCATACTCTCAACGCCGCCCGCCAGCCATACCTCACCCTCGCCCGCCTGGATGGCGTGGGCGGCGGTGTTGATCGCCTGCAAGCCGGAGCCGCAGAGCCGGTTCACCGTCTGCCCCGCGACCGACGTTGGCAACCCGGCCAGCAGCAGCGACATGCGCGCGACGTTGCGGTTATCTTCGCCTGCCTGATTGGCGCAGCCCATCACCACATCTTCGATGGCCTCAGCCTGTACGCCCGCGCGCTTGATCGCCTCAGCGAGCACGAGCGCGCCCAGATCGTCGGGGCGCATGTCTTTGAGGACACCCGCATAGCGTCCAATCGGCGTGCGAACGGCGCTGAGGATGACGGCGTCTTCCATGGTATTCGCTACCTTTCCCGGATACATTCGTGCTTGTCAGGCGCCTCTACCGGCCCTTGAACTCGGCCTTGCGCTTTTCCATGAAGGCGCGCATGCCTTCCTTCTGATCTTCAGTTGAGAAGAGCATGGCAAAGAGCCGCTTCTCGTATTGCAGGCCAACCTGTAGCGGTGTCTCGAACGCCATCAGGATCGCTTCTTTGGTCATCCGCGCCGCCAATGGGCCGCGGCTGGCGATCTTGCGCGCCATCTCCTTCGCCGCATCGAGGTGCTGGCCCTCTGGCACAACTTTGTTCACCAGCCCGGCGGCGAGCATATCCTGCGCCGTGAACTGGTCGCCAGTCAGGCACATCTCCATCGCCTTGTATTTGCCCACCGTATGCGCCAGCCGCTGCGTGCCGCCAGCCCCCGGCATGATACCCAGCAGAATCTCAGGCTGGCCGAACTTCGCCTTCTCGCTGGCGACAATGATGTCGGCATGCATCGCCAACTCATTGCCGCCGCCGAGCGCAAACCCGCCCACCGCCGCGATGATTGGCTTGTGGATGCGGCGGATGCGATCCCAGTTCTCGAAAGAACCGGTTGCCATCCGCATGGTGCTGGCATCTGACATCTCGGCGATATCGGCGCCAGCGGCGAAGGCGCGGTCGCCCGCCCCGGTCAGGACGATACAGCCAATCGTGTCGTCGGCGTCCAGCTTCTCTAGCTCGTCGGCCAGTTCGGCGATGAGATCCCAGTTGAGCGCGTTCAGCTTGTCGGGCCGGTTGATAATGGCGGTGGCTATCGGTTCTTCGCGCTCGACGAGAATATACTGCTGAGGCATGGTGGGTGATGCTCCTTTGCTGCACAGAATGCCCGCGTCCGCCGCGATGGAGACGCTCTGCCCAAAGTATAGCGCAACTGCCCCCTCCCCTAACCCTCCCCCAAAGAGGGAGGGGAACTAGAAAGAGGCGAGTTATGCGCTGGGCGGCTGCCAGACGAGCCGGAATCCGGTGTCGTCGGTCTGCTCGCCCATGAAAAGCTGGCTGCGATAGGCCGCGCGGGTATGCGCTGGGCTTTCGTCCCACGCTCCACCCGCGAGATAGCCGACGCTCTTGCGCTGCTCGCCGGTCCACGCGCCGGGACGGAAGAGCGGCGAGTCTGGCGGGATACCACACCATTCGTTGACGTTGCCCGCCATATCGAGGACGCCATAGGGGCTGGCTCCGGCGGGATACGAGCCAACCGGCGTCGTATCGCCCGGCCCGCTTTCGTCGGTATTCGCCCGCGAGCGGTCCCAGACATCGCCCCAGGGATAGATGCGGCCATCGGTCCCGCGCGCCGCCTTCTCCCATTCCTCCTCGGTCGGCAGACGCCACGGCTCGCCCGTGACCTGCGCCAGCCACGCGACGTAAGCGAGTGCAGCCTTCCAAGAGATGTGCGTGACAGGATGATCAGGCCGCGCACTTTGTGTAGTCCACGCTTCAGGCGGGCGCATTGTCTGCGCTTTGAGGATGCAGGCGTACTCGGCCACCGTCACTGGAACTGCGCCGATATAGAAGGCGGCGACCTCCACCTGGCGCTGAAGCTCCTCGCGCTCGGCAGCCTCCGGCTCGCGGCGCGGGTCGGTACCTATCAAGAAAGGGCCAGCGGGTACCAGACACATCGGCGGCGTAATTACCTCAACGCCATCGACGACTCGGCCAACAAAGCCTCTCTGCTGGAGCGCAGGCGGAACGATCTGGGGCGCGGGCGTGAACTGCTTCGGCGCGGGAGCCGCCGGGAAGACGACAGGCGACCCCAGCGCCGCCAGCACGCGCTGCACGCCGGTCGCGGCATCCACATCGCTGGCGTTCACCCACTGGCGCGTCAGCAGGAAACCTTCCACTGGGGTCTGCTTGAGCATCACCGGCAGAATCGTCCGCTGGGTCGAGAGCGCCAGCCGCAGTTCCTCCTGACACCAGGGAGAGGCCCACGAGTCCGGCGTCAGCACAAAGACGAAGACATCGCGCGCCTGCACCTCACGCTGCAGCGTCTCGATCCAGACGGCGCCACCAGTCAATCCTTGCTCGTCGTACCAGATGTCGTAGCCCGCCGCCTTGAGCGCCGCCACCAACTCGCGGCACCAGGCATTATCCTGGGTGCTATGGCTCACAAACAGGCGCGTATTCGCCATGTTGTCTCTCCTCCCTCGCATGCAGGAGTATCCACACCCGTTGAACCAATCTTCTTCCCCTGCATGGTCAGCATCAGTATACACGGGATACCCTGGCCGACATAGGGGGCAAGGGAGCGTGCGGCGCGCCGTGTGGAGGAGGGCTACTAACCGTTCTGTGCTGTACACATTGCAGTATCCCGCGCATTGCAGTATCCTTTGGGCGCATCGGACGGCCAGCGATCATGCCACCGGACTCGTGCGGCCAGGTGAGGCGCTGACAGTGGAGGGCGCGAGGGCAGGAGGACGATGTGACGGAAGCGGGCGCGGGAAGTCTGACAGGCAAACAACTTGGCGACTTCCAGCTACAGGGACTACTCGGCGCTGGTGGCATGGCGGAGGTCTATCGCGGCTTCGACGTGAAGCTCAAGCGTGCGGTCGCCGTCAAGGTATTGCCCGCCTCGCTGGCGAGCGACCCAAACTACGTGCAGCGTTTCCGCACGGAGGCGCAGCGTGTTGCAGCGCTCAATCATCCCCATATCGTTCCGGTTTACCACTTCGGCGAAGAAGGGCCCCTCCTCTACCATGTGATGCCGCTTTTCAACGAGTCGCTGCGCGACCGGCTAGAGCGGGAAGGCATGCTTTCGCCAAAAGACGCTGTCCGACTTATCGTGCAGATCGCCTCGGCGCTCTCGGTAGCGCACGCGGCGGGGCTGGTGCACCGCGATGTCAAGCCGGAAAACATCCTGCTCAACGATAAGAACGAGGCGTTCCTGACCGATTTTGGCATCGCCCGACCCGTGACGATGTCGCGAACGGGCCGCATGGCGCAGACGCTCTCGGCCACGGGGTTGCCGGTCGGCACGCCAGAATATATGGCGCCCGAGCAGTTGCGCGGCGAGTCCATCGACGAGCGCGCCGACATCTACGCGCTGGGCGCCGTGCTCTACGAATTGCTCACCGGGCGCCCGCCACATGAGGCAGAGACACCATACCAGGTGGCGGCGCTTTCTCTACAGAGCAAGATCACACCACCCTCGACGCTCGTGTCCGGCATCCGCGAGGAGATTGAGGATGTCGTCATGATCGCGCTCGCCTCCGAGCCTGCGGCGCGCTACCCCGACGCCAGCAGCTTCGGATTCGCCGCGCGGCGGGCCGTCTTCCCCAAGGGCACAAGCCTGCTCACCGCATTGCCCGGTCTGCGGCGCACCACGCGCGAGAACGCCATTAGAGCCAATCCCTTCCGTGGTCGCCCCGAACTCGCTGATGAACTGCCAACGGAGCCGCCGACTCAGGACGATTCGCGTGTCGCCGCCGCGACGTGGCTTGCGCCTAGAATTGGAGTCGGAGGCAAGCGAGAAGGGGTCCGCCGCATGCCGCTGACGAGGCGCACGCTCCTCGTGGCGCTTGCGGTGGCAGTGCTCGTGGTAAGTCTCTGTGGAGCGGCGTCACTAGGCGTCGCCCACCAGATGAATCTGTCGGTCTTAGGTTTCGGGACAGCGGTTCGCCCGACGGCGACTCTTGCGCCCTCGCCCACACCAACGCTCACCCCTATGCCTTCACCTACACCGACTTCCGTTCCCACCGTCACCCCAGCGCCACCACCCGCTGTAGAGGCGTCGTTCGTGAAGGTGGACACCACAACAAGTGGAAATTGGATTGGCAAATATGGCAGCCAGGGATATCTCCTGGCGCCCAACGATCTTATCCACTCATCATATCCAACTTTTAACAAAATCCCTGGCTATCTGATAGTGAATATCACCTCAGAAAGCCTCTATACCTGGTCCGATGGGACAACGGACACACGCGCTCTCCAGAAACCATCGGGTACGGAAGGAACGGGTCGCATCGCGGCGTGCTGGTACACTGGTCAGACCTACACAATTGACATAGGGGTGACCGATGGCGCAACCCACCGGCTGGCGATGTATCTGCTCGACTGGGATGGCTATGGCGGTGGGCGCGTAGAGCGCATCGTAGCGGTGAACGCCACTACTGGCGCGACGCTCGACTCACGCACTGTGGGGCAGGCCAAAGGCGACACGAACGCCAACGATCAGTTCCGCAACGGTAAGTATCTGGTCTGGCTGGTGCGCGGCCATGTGCGATTCACCGTGACGAATCTCAATTCCAATGCGGTAGTCAGCGGCATCTTTTTCGACTAACTGCGCCTAACATAACTCGGTCTCCGGTCCATAGGTGAGGGTTCGCCAGCAGATGACGGCGCAGCCAAGGGAGAGAAACGCCTCATGGATGTCGGCGCGGCGCTCGTAGCGCACCTTGAGACGGCGAAAGCGGTTGAGCCAGGAGAGGGTGCGCTCGACCACCCAGCGATAGCGCCCGAGGCGCTCACTCGACTCGAT
>DASUHD010000081.1:0-26795 GCA_036273675.1 Ktedonobacterales bacterium
GATCGGCGGGAGCGGCCAGATGGGGCTGTCGCTGGCCGACGTGGTGGCGGTCGCGCGTGAGGGTGCGCCGGTGCGGCTGGCGCCCAGTGCGGTGGATCGCGTGGCGACAGCGCGCGCCTTCATCGAACGGATTGGCGCCGAGGAGCGTACCGTCTATGGCGTCACCACCGGCTTTGGCCACCTCAGCAGCGTCAAGATCTCCAGCGACAACCTGGCCGATCTCCAGCGCAACCTGATTCGCAGCCATGCCAGCGGAGTCGGTGAGCCATTCGCTCCAGATACCGTGCGCGCGGTGATGCTTCTGCTGGCGAACAGCCTGGCGCGCGGCCACTCGGGTGTCCGTGTCGAGGTGATCGAGCTACTTGCCGATATGCTCAACGCGGGCGTCACCCCCGTCGTGCCGAAGCGAGGCTCCGTCGGCGCGAGTGGCGACCTTGCGCCGCTGGCCCATCTGGCGCTGACGCTGATTGGCGAGGGTGAGGCGGAGTATGCGGGCGAGCGGATGCCCGGAGGCAATGCACTGGCGCGGGCCGGGCTAACTCCCGTGACGCTGGCCGCGAAAGAAGGACTGGCGCTCATCAACGGCACGCATGTAATGGAGGCGTGCGGCGCGCTGGCGCTGGCCGATGCCTGGCGGCTGGTGCGCGCGGCGGAGGTGGCGGTAGCGATGTCCACCGAGGCACTGCTCGGCAGTTTCGTCCCGCTGGATGCCCGTATCCATGCCCTGCGTCCGCAGCCCGGCCAGCAGCAGACCGCCGCACGGCTGCGCGCGCTGCTGGCGGAGAGCGAGATCAATCCCAGCCATGCCAACTGCTCGCGGGTGCAGGATCCCTACAGCCTACGATGCGCGCCCCAGGTGCTTGGCGCGGCGCGTGACGCCCTTGGCTACTGCGCGGGCGTCTTCGATAACGAGCTGGACGCCGTGACCGATAACCCGCTGATCTTCGCGGAAGACGGCGATGTGCTGAGCGGCGGCAACTTCCACGGGCAGCCGCTGGCGCTCGCGCTCGACTTCCTGGCGATTGCGCTGACGCAGGTGGCGAGCTTCTCCGAGCGGCGCACCTATAGCCTGCTGGAGCCGCACGCCTGGGATACCGGCGAAAACGCGCTCAAGCCGTTCCTGACGCCGGAACCTGGCCTGAACTCCGGCTACATGATCGCGCAGTACGTCGCGGCGGCGCTGGTCAACGAGATCAAGGTGCTGGCGCATCCCGCCAGCATCGATTCGATTCCCACCTCGGCAGGGATGGAAGATTTCGTCAGCATGGGTTCGACCGCCGCCATCAAGCTCCAGCAGTTGCTGCCGCTGGCCTGGCGCGTCGTCGCCATCGAGCTGATCTGCGCCGCGCAAGGGCTGGAGTTCCGCAAGCCGCTCCAACCAGGCAAAGGCGTCGCCAGCGCGCATGCCGCCGTGCGCGAGATCGTCCCCGCGCTCACCGCCGACCGCCCGCCTTCGCCCGATATCGAGGCGCTAGCTGCCGCGCTGCAAGCTGGCCTGCTCGACGCGCTCGCGCGCGACGAAGAAGCGTCTCCTCGCTGAAATGGTATGCCCTAATTCGTATCAAATGGCACTTCTAGGAATGCCAATCGTCGGGTAGTATATCCCGCGTGAGAGGCGCATCTCACCATGCCGATACGCGGGAGGACCACCATGAGCGGGGCAGCGATACAGCATCAGGAGCAGGATGGACGCGGCGATTTCGATTTCATCGTGGGTCGCTGGAACGTCCATCATCGGCGGCTGCGCGAGCGGCTGAAAGGCTGCGCCGAGTGGGACGAGTTCGACGGTACGACCGAGGACCGCAGCATCGTGGGCGGATTGGGCAACATCGGCGAGGCCGCGCTGATGCTCAACTCTACTCCGCTGGTGGCTACATCGCTACGTCTCTTCGATCCCCAGACGCGGCAATGGAGCGTCTATTTCACCAACAGCCAGCAGGGAACGCTGTCTCCACCGATGACTGGCGGATTTACGCAGGGGCGCGGCGAATTCTATGCGCAGGAATCCTTTGAAGGGAAGCAGGTCTTCACGCGCCTGATCTGGTCTGACATCACCCCTACCTCAATCCGGTGGGAGCAGGCATTCTCGGCGGATGGCGGGCGAACTTGGGAGACAAACTGGATCATGGAGCTCACCAGGCAACGAGACTAGCCGTGGCAAGCTTGCCTTGAGCATTGAATGAGACGTCGAGGCAACAGGCGCCGGTTTGCCTCCGGATGCCCGCTGCCTCGACGTAACCAGTACACCCGCTCCTACGAGGCGGAGGTGGCCCTCCGGCGCGTGAATTCGCCGATAGTTGGCTTGACCAGCCGCTCGTAGTCCGCGTATCGCAGGCTTATCGTCTCGGTGTGCGTTCCCGCCGGGAAAACGATCGTCTCATCTTCCGTCAGGCTCTTGTCCACATATACTGGAAGATCGTACAGGTTGCCAAACGGGGGCATCGCGCCAATCTCACAATCGGGAAAGGTGTCGGCAAATTCCGTCTCGTGAGCCAGGCGTGTTGCCTTCGCCCCGATGATCGCATTCAGCCGCGTGAGATCAACCTGGAATGAGGCGGGCAACACCAGCAAGATCAACCGTCCATCCGCCCACATCACCACTGTTTTGGCGACCAGTTTGCCGGGAATATGCTCGGTCTCAGCGACCTCCTGGGCCGTGAAGGCGGTATGGTGCTCCTGCACCTCGAAGACCACTTGCTGCTGGCGGAGATAGCTCTCCAGCCGCTCTCTGCACTTCATGGCGCACTCTCCTTCTAGCGTTGTGACGCTGCCGACCGATGCGATGGATCGGCTAGCGCGACGCCGGGGATACATAGCGCTTCTCATGGTTCGAAGACGCGCCACCCGTTGGGTGCGAAATCCTGAATCCACCTGGAACCCATGAGAGGTCATCTCGTTGATCGTCGTGTCGTAGTCGAAGACAGGTAGGTTCTCTCGCTGCATTGCACCCTGGTGCAATGGGCCACAAATAGCTATCGGCTCTCCGCGTTCGAGGCGGTCGGCGTAGAATTCGCTGGATTCCACATGCTGCCAGAATTAATAAGTCGGCTCCATGGCAACCCCTCCCACTTGCGAGCAATAAGACTAATCTCTTCTCTGGCTGGGAGCCTCAATGTCGAACAACCGCTTCCATACCATGCTGGCATGTCGCCATCTCAATGGGGTCACGATATGCCCGCGTGATATCACATCCTGGCCTTACGCCGCTATGTTGGTGGCTAATACATGCCTGGAGTTTTGATGGCGACGGCTTTGCGTAGCGATTCGAGATCGCGCACGGTCATTGCCAGTTCGCGGGCGAGACGCCCTACCTCGCGTATGTTGTGGTAGTAGTTCATCTGCATGTCGATGCCCATCAGCAGCCCCAGCAGCATCGCCTCGGGCAGCGCCTCGCGTTCGATGGCCGAGAGCGGACGCATGCGGTGGTACGCGGCGACGGTTGCCCGCAGCAGCGGTGGCCGACGGTCACCCAGTCCCCAGGCAAGGTCGAAGAGCGGCGTATCGTGGTGGGCGCGCTCGAAGTCCAGCACGCCGCTGATCGTCGCGTTCGATGACTCGCCGCGCCAGAGCACGTTGGCCATCGTAAAGTCGCCGTGGACGACCATCTTTGGCAACTGCGGATAGAGGTCGCCAAAGTAGCGCGTCGCCAGCCGCTCGCGCACGAAGCCGAGCAGCCCTTCGGGTAGCTCCGGCGTGGGTTGCCAGCTCTCCAGCACGCGGTCTACTGTTTCGAGCGTCCATGCGGTCCAGGGCTGAAATGAGCTTCCCTCCGGCGTACAGCTTTCCAGCGCGCTATGAAGCGCGGCCAGCATCTCCGCCGCCTTTGGGCGTCCCCACATCCAATCGTTCTCACTGGCCTGATGCCCGTCGCGCGCGACATAGAGCGCCCATGTCGAGTCAGCGCCCTCGCAAAAATCATCGCCGTTCGCGCTAGTGACGACGCGCGGAACGAGCACCCCTTCCTCGAAGAGATGCCTGAGGATGCTGTGGGTATAGTGGATTGATTCGATGGGGTACCAGTCGTGGAAGCGCTTCAGAAAATAGCGCTTGTTGCCCGCGACCACCTCCCAATAATGGGCGCGCGGACGCTGCGTCGGCGTGCTTTCCGGCTTGCCGTAATGGCATTCCTGGAGGGCATAGTGGCTGAGAATCTCTTCGACGATGTCGGTCGCGTTCCATTCGTCGAGCGTGAGCGTGCCACCGGCGAGGCCCAGACTTTCGGCGCAGTCCTCACAACCGATCAGTTCTCCGGCGGGGTTGACGACCAGCAGATCATCGAGCAGACGACCACACGACGGGCAGGATAGTTGCTGAGGCGAGATGGGAGACATCGGAGCGGGCATGGAAACTCCTTAGCAAGACTGCTGGGCGCTGTGCATCCGGCATAGCCGTTGAAACCGTACTTCCCTGCACCGCCTCGTCAGACACGGTCCCCTGGCGCCCGTCACTCCAGACTAGCATATCGAGATACAGCGTCATCGAAGACCAGGGCCACTCAGCATTGATCAAAGCAAGAGCATGCACTGAGCCGCCGCGTTCACTTCGCTGATTTCCACATACAGATACAGGCGAACACACTGGCATCGCAGGGAATCATCAGAAGCTCGGGGGGCAACCGCGTCCTGCGGTTTCCGGTTGCGTCAATGACCATTCCCCATTACGGAAGCCGGGGGAAATCCTGGGCTGGCAACGGCTCATCCGACAAGCCGAGCCTGTCATATGCCGCTCTGTCGGCGCCAAATGTCAGACCCATGCGCGTGAATTTCCGGTGGCCTTCCGATATGGCGCCAGCATAACACAGAAGGCCCAACCATGCAAAGACTATTCCTGCCAGGGATAGCCATATCAGGTCATGCCATTTGGCGGCAGATGACCTCAGCCGTGCGATACACCGCTCGCCTGCGCTGGTCGCGCCGCCAGCCAGCCCTTGATCTGTGCCAGCGCCCGCTCGATCTGCTCGATGGAGTTGGCGTATGACAGCCGGATGTAGCCCTCGCCAAATGCGCCAAACGCCGTTCCCGCCAGCACCGCGACGCCCGCCTCGTTCAGCAGCGCATCGGCCAACTCGCGCGAGGATAGCCCCGTTCCGGTGATATTCGGGAAGGCATAGAAGGCTCCGCCTGGGGTCGCGCAGGTCACGCCAGGGATGTTGTTCAGTCCGGCGACGATCACATCCCGGCGTTTGTGGAACTCCGCCACCATCTCCTCTGACGGCTGCTGCGACCCGGTCAGTGCGACGACGCCCGCCATCTGGGTGAAGGTCGCCGTGCAGGAGTTGCTGTTGGTCATCAGCCGGGTAATCGCCGGAACCATCTCGCGCGGGAACAGGCCGTAGCCCAGCCGCCACCCCGTCATGGCGTAGATTTTCGAGAAGCCGTCCAGCACGATGGTCCGCTCGCGCATGCCGGGCAGCGTGGCGATGCTGATATGCTCGCCGCCGTAAAGCATGCGGCTGTAGATCTCGTCGGAGAGCACCATCAGGTCGGGATATTTCAGCACGGTGGCGGCTATCTGCTCCAGGTCGCCACGGCTGAGGACGCCGCCGGTGGGGTTGTGTGGCGAGTTCAGGATAATCAGGCGCGTCCGCTCGTTGACGGCGTCACAGAGTTTGTCCACGTCGAGTGAGAAGCCCCGCGCCTCCTCGATCTGCGCTGGTACCGCGCGCGCGCCGACAAACTGAATCATCGATTCATAGATGGGGAAGCCGGGATTAGGGTAGATGACCTCGTCGCCCTCCTCACACAGCGCGAGGATGGAGAAGAACATGACGGGCTTGCCGCCCGGCGTCACCACCACCTCATCCGGCGCGAAGGCGATGCCGCGGCGTTCGGTGGCGTCCTGGGCGATGGCCGCGCGCAGCTCCGGGATGCCCGGCGCGGGCGTGTAGTGGGTGTAGCCATCGGCCAGCGCCTTACGCGCCGCCTCGATGATATAGGTGGGCGTGGTGAAGTCAGGCTCACCGATCTCCAGGTGGATGATCTCTTTGCCCTGCGCCTCGAGCGCTTTGGCGCGCGCCAGCACCTCGAACGCTGTCTCGGTGCCAAGTTGTCCCATTCTCTGTGCGAACTTCATTGGTCTCTTCTCCACACTCGCGGCTCTGCGAGTGATGCGTACAGGTCATTCAGGAGTGCGGGCGACGGCTGATACAACCCAGCTTCGCGGCATTCATGCCGCAGCTAATCCTGCCAGCCACGTTAAGGGGAACCGAGCGGCCGAGATTAGCCGTAGCGTTTACGCTACAGCCTGTCTCCCCAACAGCCTGCCTCCCCATCTGACGCATGATAGCACGATTCCCGCCAGAATCGCACTACCAGTCGCGCGGCAGCGTCGAGCGGCCCTGGCCGAGCGCGTCGTTATTCAGCCCGGCGGGCAGCGCCTCGCCCGTCAGCCCGGCAATCAGGTTGCGCGCGGCGATGTCGGCCATCTTGCCACGGGTCACGCGGCTGGCGCTGGCGATATGCGGCACGACCAGGCAGTTGGGCAACCGGACGAGCGGCGAGTCGGCGGGCAGCGGCTCCGGCTCGGTCACATCGAGGGCGGCCCCGGCGATCCGCCCGCTTTGCAGCGCCTCCAGCAGGGCATCGGCATCTACCACCGGCCCGCGCGAGGTGTTGATGAGGATCGCGTTGGGCTTCATCAGCGCGAAGCGCTCGCGGTTCATCAGGTGATGCGTCTCGGGCGTGAGTGGCGTGTGGATGCTCACGAAGTCGGCCTGCGCCAACACATCTTCCAGTGGAGCATAGGTCAGGCCGTATTCCTGCTCGAAATTCTCATGGCGGATGACGTCATAGTAGATGACCCGCATCTCGAAGCCGCGCGCGCGTTTGGCCATCTCGACGCCGATGCGCCCCAGCCCCACCAGGCCAAGCGTCGCGTGATGCACATCGTGGCCAAGCAGCAGCATCGGCCCCCAGGTCTTCCACCGGTCCGCCCGCACGTAGTCCGCTCCCTCGACGATGCGCCGCGCCGAGGCCATCAGCAGCGCGAAGGCGAAGTCCGCCGTCGTCTCGGTGAGCACGCCCGGCGTGTTGCCCATCAGAATGCCGCGGCTGCTGCCCGCCGGAATATCCAGGTTGTCGAAGCCGACGGCGTAGTTGCTCACGACGCGCAGGCGCGGGCAGGCGTCCATCAGCTCGCCGTCGATCTTGTCGGTGAGCAGGCTGACCAGCCCATCGGCGTCGCGGGTCTCGCGCAGGATCACCTCACGCGGGGGCGGCAATTCATCTTCCCAGACGCTGGCGTCGCAGAACGCGCGAATCTGATCAAGCCCTTCATTGGGGATAACGCGCGTGACGAAGACCTTTGGCTTGCCCATACTATTCCTCTATTCCTGTTCTTTCAAGATGCGCGCGATCCGACTCCAGCGGCGGATCGTGGCGGCTGCGCGTGACGAGTGTGGCGCTCTGTCTTGCTCTGACCTTCAGTGTACCTTAACTGATCTCTTCCCTGCATGAACAGCGCAACGCCCCAGATTGTACGAACACGCTAGGAACAAGGCTGAGCGACGGCGCGTTTGGCCCGAGCTGCGCAACGATTTCCTACAACGGTGAGAGCATCAGTCGCTCTTGATACGCTACCGGCTGGAGCGTCCAGCGCGAGAAATAAGCTGATATGATGGAGCACAGCACTCCATTCTACTCGACAACCCAACGGCGGTCATACGCCCACCACCGCAAAGGAGCATCCACATGGGAGACGGTGACAAGCAGATGGTGAAGAAGGCGAGTAAGGGATTCTCGGACGAGGAAAAAGCCGCGATGAGGGAGCGCGCGCGCGAGGAGAAGGCCGCCGCGAGCAGGGAGGAAGGGGAGCGCGACCTGCTTCAGAAGATCGCCGAGATGTCGGAACATGATCGCGCCATGGCCGAGCGGCTGCATGCGCTCATCACGGCTACTGCGCCAGACCTCGCGCCGAAGACCTGGTACGGGCAGCCCGCCTATGCCGACAAGGATGGCAAGATCATCTGCTTCTTCCAACCCGCGTCGAAGTTCAAGACGCGGTATGCGACGCTCGGCTTCAACGACAGCGCGCGCCTCGACGAGGGTAGTATGTGGCCGGTCGCCTTCGCGCTGAAGGAGTTGACCGCCGCCGACGAGGCGAATATCACCGCGCTCGTGAAGAAAGCGATAAGCTGAGATTTCGCCGTCTGGCCTGGCGTGAAGATCGTAACAGACTCCCGCCGGGACAACCGCAACTGATGGGTATCGCCCACCTTCCCTGAAGGTGGGCCGCTTTTCGCTTGCCGCTCTTTCGTAGTGCTCGTCGGTACGCAATTCGTCACCCTGCTTGGTATTCACGGAAGAGTTGTGAGGTACACTGTGTTCTGAAATGGCGCTGGCTGAAATCCTCTAACTTCTGCACATGTGTGGCGCCATGGCTGAGTCTGAATCGTATAGAACGACAAAACAAACAGCAGTAAGACGGCGCGTGGTGTCGTCCGTCGTGTGAACAATAAGCAGATGTTCGGCGCTGCGCATGAGATAGCGCGAGAGACGGCGGGGATGTTGTTGCCTGCATGGATGAACAGGCGCACTGGGAGAAGGGCAGAGCGTGTGATGGAGAGCAGCAATTCGGGTTACGCCAGCAGATCGCCACAATCCGCGTTCTCGTCATCGCTGAGGCGCAGGGACGAGCAGGCGCCTCCCCCGGCCGGACCGCGGCGCGCCTTCCGGCGTCTGCACGCCCAGCAACAGTTTATGCCGTTGCTGCTCGTGACGATTGCGCTGATGTTGCTCGTCGTCATTGCGACTGGCTATGTCGCCGCGCGCGCCAACGCGACCAGTAACGCCGAGACGACCGCCCGAACCAGTGCTCTGCTTGCCCGCGAGGTGGTGAGCGAACGCGGCCAGTTCCCCGCGATTGCCAATACGCAACTGGTGGCGAGCAGTGGCGCCAGCAATTACCCCCTCGTCAACGATACCTGGGTGGTCGATCACGTGCGCCAGTTAACCGGAGACCAGGCGGTGATCTATCAACTCATCGCCACGAATACCAGCCCGTCCTCATTGCGGGCAGTCTCCTCCAATATGCGCCGGACCGATGCTCAGGGTCACGCTATCGCCAATACGCGCGACACCGGCGAGTCTATGCCCGCGAATGCGCAGGCCGCGATCTTTGGCGCCTGCGGTCAGGTCACCGATAACACCGCCTGTTATAGCGACTTCAGCGGCGAGGTGACGATTGCGGGGATGAGCTACGTCGCCGGATTCGAGCCGCTGCTGGACCAGAGCGGGCATCTGGTGGGCGCGGTCGGCGTGCTCACGCCGATGGATGATGTGCTGGCGCCGCCGAAGCAACTGGCGATCATGCTGCTGCTGATGGGGCTGCTCGTCGGGCTGGTCGCGCTGGTTAGTGGCACATGGCTGGCCAGCCGCTACCCCAACCGCCTGCTGGCGCAACTCGATGGCCAGCTCGATGTGATGGCGGGGGCAGCCATCGAACTGGGTCGGCTGGCGCATCAGCAGCAGTTCCGGCTGCAACGCCAGCAGCGCACCGCGCGCCAGGTGGGCGAGCACTCGCGCAAGCTGGAGGCGCTCGCCTCGCAGATGGATAGCGGGAAAACGGCATTGCAGCAGACCACCTCGGCAATCTGGGCGGAGATGTCGCAGCCAGGCATCGCGATCAACGCGGGGACGGCGCTGCGGCTGGCGCGCGAGGCGGCGGTACGGGCGTCTGAAGTCGGCACGACTGGCGATGAGACACGGACGCACGCGCGACACGTCATCACGCTGATGAATCAGGTGATTGCCGAGGGGCGCGCACTGGCGCAGGAGGGACAGGAGGCCGAGAGCCACGCCAACGAGCTGGCGACGACCCTGGACCGCATGGAGACCGACCTCGGCGAGCAGATTGTGCCGCGCCGCTACGATCTTGGCAGCACTCCGCTCATCCGCCGCCTGACCGACGCCTCACACCGCATCCGCGAAATGCTCCAACCCAACGGCAACAGCGCCCCCTCGACGCATCCGCGCAAGCCGACCGCGAGTCGCCCAACGCATGGCGGAAACGCCCCGATGAGCGCGACGCGCCCCAGGCTGTCGGGCCTGCCGCCACACAATGCGCCAGGGCGCTCGCCCTCCGCGTCGTTCCGTGGCAATGAGCTATGGGGCGGCTTCCCACTGGGCGGCGAGTCTGGCTATCCGCCGCCATCCGCCAATCCCAACACGTCGGGGAGTCGGCGCGGCGGCCGGCGACCGGCGGGCGATCAGTCGCCGCCACCTCCGGGTGGGCTGCCGCCACTGGGGCGGTTCGACGATGAGCCGCCGCCGGGTGGGTCGAGCGATAGCCGCTGGCTGAACGAGTAATCGCCGGTAGCTCGTCTTTCCTCTTGACGCGGGTGAATTCCACAGGTACGCTGGATATATTGGGGGATTGGGGAAAGGACGAGAACGGATGGCAGCGCTGGTAGGCATCGTGATGGGCAGCGACTCCGACCTGCCGACCATGCAAGGCTCTGCGGAGATGTGCGAGCGCTTTCGCGTCGAATATGAAATGCGTATTATCTCGGCGCACCGCACGCCCGACGACATGGCGGAATACGGCCGCACGGCGCACGCGCGCGGGCTGCGGGTCATCATCGCGGGCGCGGGTGGCGCGGCGCATCTGCCCGGCATGCTGGCGGCGCATACCCCGCTGCCGGTGATTGGCGTCCCCGTGCCAGCGGAGTTCCTGCGCGGGCTGGATGCGCTGCTCTCGATTGCGCAGATGCCCCAGGGCGTGCCGGTGGCGACGGTGGCCATCGGCAACTCGCGCAACGCGGGCCTGTTGGCGGTGCGCATCCTGGCGGCGAGCGATCCCAACCTGCAACAGCAGATGATCGCCTATCAGGCGGAGATGGCCATCGCCTCGCGCAAGAAGAACATTGCATTGCGCGACCAGCAGATCGGCGGCTAGCCACGCTCGCCCTATGTCCGCCCGCTATTGTGGACAACTCCGGTGGATAACTCACCCCAAATTGTGGATAACATGAACTTTGGGGACAATGTTGTCGGCCAATGGCGCTTCCTCGATTGTGATATTATACGCCTGGTTACTCGATCTGATGAGCCGAAGTGGCGGAACCGGCAGACGCGCATGTCTGAGGGGCATGTTCCTTCGGGAGTGGGGGTTCAAATCCCCCCTTCGGCACCTTAAGAATGATCCGGTGCTTGCGTTGCAACGCAAGCAGCCGGAACGTCTGGTTTTTGAACTACTGGCGCTAAGGTTCGCGCGCCTGTAGTTGTCACTTACTTGGCAGATTCTCGCGCGTCCACGTGCCGACACGCTTGATCGTGCGCGCCTGGTGGGCCACCAGAATCGCATGGGCGCGCTCTACGTCTTCGCTCTCGGGCGTATGCACCTGAATCACGACCTGCCCCTGCTCGCGTGCCGTCGCATACTCGGCCTGGTCAAGCCCCTCCTCCGTGAAGAGGCGCTGGGTGGTCGTTGGCGGGTCGGCCAGCGTACCCTGCTCCTGCTGCTCAGGCGGCGTATGCTGGTTCAGCGGCGAGGAGAGCGCGATATCGGCGTCCGCGAATCCATGCGCCTTCAGCGCCTCCGCGACCTCCTGGCCGTCCTCTGGCGTATCCAGGACGGCAATCACATAGTTCATAAAAGGCGCATTGCCCTCAGCATATGGCTCTGACTGTCTCATCTGGCATCCCTGCTTTCTTGGTCCTGGTGTCTGTCCGCGTGTATATCGCGCGTCCAGACGTATCCGGAATACCCTCGCACGAACTATGCCCTCGGCTGAAGTAGTGTCGCATGGTGAGGCGCTGCGGGATGTGCTGTGAATCGCGCCACAGCGGTTGCCGTTGCCGTCTCGTTCCATTGACATAGCGTATCGTGCGCAACTACAATGACTCTGCGCCGCCTCCGACTTCTCGCGGGCGGCGTACGCGCGCCATACAGGTATGTTGCCGGGAGCGTGCCAGAATCTACGATGTTGTGATTGCGGCGCACGCCTCGCGCGAAGGAGTTGTGAATGAGCATGGGTTTGGAGAAGACGACGTCGACCAAAGAGCCACAGCGGCACGTCTTCGCGCGGTGGGTATCGGCCATCATCCACCCCATCGCTTTTCCGCTGCTGACGCTGGCCGTCGTCACCTACCTCGCCACCGCCTCATTCATCGAGACCTCGCGCTGGCTGCTGCTGGCCGTCGCCCTGACCTCCCTGCCGGTCGCCGTGCTGGTGGGCATTCAGGTGTTGCGCGGCCGCTGGACCGACCTCGACGTGAGCGTCCGTCGCCAGCGTTATGCCCTCTATCCCTTTGGCCTCGCCTGTTTGCTGGCGCTCATCCTCATCTACGCCCATTTCGGCGCGCCAGTCGTCGCCATCCGCACGATGAGCGCGTTTGCCATCGCCAATACCGTTGACGCCTGTATCAACTTCTTCTATAAGGTCAGCGCCCACGCCACTGGGGCCGCCGCTTGCGCCACCATGCTCTGGCTCGGCGCAACGCCCATCTGGGGCATTGCCGCTTCGGGCGCGGCGCTGCTGGTCGGCTGGTCGCGTGTCGAGTTGGGACGCCATACGCGCGGGCAGGTGCTGCTCGGCTGGGCAGTTGGCGTGCTCAGCTCAGTCGTCGCCTTCGTCGTGCGGTAGTCTGCTATTCGGATGTAGTGGCACACATCTGGTAAGATTGCCATGAATAGAACTGACCGCCTGCTGGCCATCGTGCTGGAGCTACAGGGTAAGGGATGGCAGCGGGCCGAAGACCTCGCCGAGACCTTTGAGACGAGCAAACGCACCATCTATCGCGACATGCTGGCGCTGGGCGAGGCGGGCGTACCCGTCGTCTCGATTCCCGGGCGCGGCTACTCGCTGGTCGAGGGCTACTTTCTGCCACCGCTCTCCTTCACCGCCGATGAGGCGACGATGCTGCTGCTCGGCAGCGACGTGATGGCGCAGAGCTTCGATGTGCAGTATCGCGTGGCGGCGGAGTCCGCGGGCCGCAAGATCGCTGGCGTATTGCCGGAGCGACTGCGCGAGGATGTGCGGGCGCTACGCGAGCGGATCGCCTTCATCCAGCGCGACATCAGTGTGACGCCGGGTGAGGCGGAGCGGCTGTTGGTCTTGCGGCGGGCGATGCTCGAAGGCCATCAGGCGCGTTTCAGCTACTTCGCCCGTTCCCATGCCGATGGCGCGCAGACGCCGACGACGCGCACCGTCCATCCCTACAGCCTGGCGCACATACGCAACGTCTGGTACCTCACTGCCTGGGACACGACCCGCCGCGATGTGCGCCGCTTTCGCCTGGCGCGTATAGACAGTCTCTCTGTGCTGGACGAGACCTTCACGCGCCCGGAGGGATTCCAGGCAATCCGGCGCGATCTTAGCCCAGAAGAGACCATCGTCGTGCGCGTGCTGCTGGACCACGAGGTGGCGCGCTGGGCGCGGGAGGATCCATCGTTCTTCCGGGTCGCGGAGGAAGAGACAGCCGAGGGTCTGCTGGTGACGCTACACGTGCGCGACGAGCAGGAGGCCGCGCAGTGGCTGCTTGGCTGGGGCCGCCATCTGCGCGTGCTGGAGCCGGAATCGTTGCGCCAGTGGATCGCCGCCGAAGCTGAGGCCATGTTGCGCCGCCACCAGTCGCGCTGAATGTTCGTTCCGCCCCATCCGCTACTGACATACTGTTGTCACTCGTCCCTGCCATACTGTCCTCAGAGCCGGAGAGAGACGCTCCCACGGCTGATGAGAACAGCAATGGAAGGAACAGCAGCGATGAACAGCGGACTTCAGTTTATTGTGCGCCACGTGACGGATATCGACGCCGCCCGCGCCTTTTACACCGAGAAGATGGGGTTCGAGGTGGAGGCTGAGCAGCCGGGCTTCGTCCAGTTCAAGGCGCCCGATGGCGCGCCGTTCGCCGTGAGTCTGGCGAGCGCCGATCCCGTAGCGGCGGACCTGCCGAGCGGGCAATCCGAGCCGCTGGAATTGTGGTGGTATGTGGACAACGCCGACGCCGCCTATGCCGAGCTACACGCGAAGGGCGTCGAGATCGTCTTCCCGCCGAAAGACGTGCCGTTCGGGCGAGCATTCGCCGTCAAAGACCCGGCGGGCGCCTACAGCTTTATCTTGCAGCCGCCACGCTAGCCCGCAAACGCACTATTGGCATTCCTCCCCGCGCCGCGAGCATGTCTTCGGCTGGGGAGGGGGCGCTCGATGCGCTACACCTTACTCCCGCTCGCCCTCGATCAGCGACTGCGCTCCTCCGGTCGGGATGATCCGTGTCAGCCGCAGCCCGGCCGCCTCGAACAGTCGGCGATACTCCTCGTCGGTACGCTCGCGCCCGCCGTTCATGACGAACATCATCAGGTCGAGGAATTTCGCTGGAGAGGGATCGTTTCCTGGCTCGATGACGCTCTCGATCACTAGCGCCCTGCCGCCAGGCGCCATCGCCTCGGCGCAGCTGCGCAGGATCGCGATGGCGTGCTCGTCATCCCAATCGTGGAGAATGCGCTGCAACGTGTAGAGATCGCCGGAAGGCACAGAGACGAAAAAGTCGCCGCTCACCAACTCGCAGCGATCCAAGACACCCGCCGCTTCCAGTACAGGCTGCGCGCCTGCGACCACATGCGGCTGATCGAAGAGGATGCCATGTAGATTGGGATGCGCGCGCAGGATCGCCGCGATAAGCACGCCTTGACCGCCCGCGATGTCCACGATTGTGCCAGGTGTTGAGAAATCATAGGCCTCGACGATTGCCAGTGTCGCCAGCCGCGAGCCGGCGCTCATCGCGCTGGCGCTGGCGCTGGCGACCGGTGGTGTGCTGCCTGTGGCGGCTTCATCGATGGCGGAGCGGGTGCTGGGGCGACGCAACGGCATCTATAGATACTGGCGCGCTCCGGGACCACAAGATCATCCTGACGAGTGTGCGGATGGCCACGGCGACATCGGGCTGGGCGGTGGGACAGGGCGACCAGGCGCCGCAGCATTCAACACAGGTCTTGCAATATATCAAGGTAGGGTCCACGTACCGCTGGGAGCCGACCGTATCGCTTGAAAATGTAACGCTCAATGCGCTCTCGGTCGTATCGGACTATGAGGCATGGATGGTCGGGCAGAATGGATTAAAGATAATCATTGCGCGCGTGACGGTTACCTATCGGAACAATGATCCCAACTCCACCATCACTGGTTGGGCTACCCATAGCTGGAGACGTTCGGCGCTGGCAACCTGACCAGCGTAAGCATGCTCTCATCGACGGATGGCTGGGCCGGGGGAAGCGGCGACATCGGGGAAGGCGCATTGTTTCACTGGGATGGCAACCAGTGGACGCGGGTTGGTGTGCCGTCGATAGTAGAGCAGCCGGGTACCGTTCAGGGAATCGTCGCGACCGGGGCGAACGCCGCCTGGGTCTACGGGGAATTTCCTGGCTCCCATTCGTCGTACCTCTACTCCATCGCAGATGGTCGATGGACTGACCACCAGTTCTCGCCCTCGATGGACTCGCATCTCGTGACTGGCGCGGCGCTCTCGCCAACAGAGCTGCTAGCGATCACCGACGGCGCGACGGACTACGGCGCGAACCCGAAGCCGATGACCTACAACATAGGGCAGGGCAGTCCTGTGCCTGGAACCTGAGCGGCCTGAGCGTGTGAAGGCTATACAATTTAGCGGTGGAGGGAGGCGCGCAGGTCCGCGACATCCTGGCGAGTCTGCTTGTCCTCGGCCAGTGCCTTCGCTACGCGCGCGCAGCCGTGCATGATGGTGGTGTGGTCGCGGCCACCGAGCTGGCGGCCAATGGCGAAGAGCGAGGCGTCGGTCTCCTCACGCAGCAGGTGCATCGCCACCTGCCGCGCCCAGGCAATCTGATGGTTGCGCGACTTGCCGCGCAGGTCATCCACTGTTACCGCGAAGTGGCGCGCCACCGCCGCCAGCACCATCTCCGCGCTGGGGCGCTCTGGCCCGGCGGCCGGCTCCCCGGCGATGGGGGCGAGCGCCAAGCGTACCATCTCGCCCTCGATGGGCTGCCCGAGCATCTGCGCATAGGCGGCGACGCGAGTGAGCGCCCCCTCCAATTCACGCACGCTCTCACAGTGGAGCGCGGCCAACGCGGCTAGCGCCTCTTCAGGGATCTCAAGCTGGGACGCGGAGGCCCTGGCGCGCAGAATCGCGAGACGGTGGGCATAGTCCGGCGGCTGGATATCGGCGATCAGTCCCCAGGCGAACCGCGAGCGCAGCCGGTCATGCAACTGGCGCATCGCTTGCGGCACGCAGTCGCTGGTCAGCACGATCTGCTTGTTGGCCTCGTGCAGCGCGTTGAAGGTATGGAAAAACTCTTCCTCGGTGGACTCTTTGCCCGCGATGAACTGCACATCGTCCACTAGCAACACATCGACGGCGCGGTAGCGGGCACGGAAGAGATCGGTGGTGCGGGTGCGGATCGCCCCGATGATCTCATTGGTGAACCGTTCCGCCGTCACGTAGGCCACTGTGAGGCCACGGGAGAGCGCGCTCTGCCCAATCGCGTGCAGCAGATGCGTCTTGCCCAGGCCGACGCCGCCATAGATAAGCAAGGGATTGTAGCTCTGGCCGGGCGTCGCGGCCACCTGCTGCGCTGCGGCAAAGGCCAGCTGGTTTGGCTGCCCCACGACAAATGTCTCGAAGATGTAGCGTGGGTTAAGCTCGTGCGAGACGCCAGCGGCATCGGGCATCAGCAGCGGCGTGGGATGCATCGCGCGCGCTGGCGCTGGTTCCGGCTGCGCCAGTGGGAGCGGGGACTGCGCGACGGCTGGTTCGCTGCCATCGGCGGGGCTAGGATGTGCGCGCGCGACGGCAGCGCTCTGGCGGGCTGTCCAGGCGGCGGAGCGCCCGCGCGTGGGGCGACGCGCCGGCAATGTCCGTGGAGCGGCGGGTGGCGCGGCCGGCGGTGTGGCAGGTGGAGAGGTGGGATGCGGCGCAGCGCGGTGGTCGTGTAACACAAACGTGACCTCAGCCGCCCGGCCTAGCGCCTCGCTGACGGCGGTGCGGGTCACATCGAGGAAGCGCTGGCGCAGATGTTCGCAGGCGAAGGTGTTGGCGACGCCGACTACAAGTGTATCCTGTGTAAATTCGAGAGCCAGGGCGCCGTGGAACCACGTTGAATAGGCGCCAGCAGAGACCCGCCGAGCAATACGCTCGAGCGCGGCCTGCCAGAGTTGTCGCGCATCCGCGGATGCGCCACCGCCCGGTTGATTCCGCCCCATGATCGCCGATCTCCTGTGATGCCCAACGATGCCCAACGATGCCCAACGATGCCCAACGATGCCCAACGATGCCCAATGACACGCCACCAGGCCAGCGAGATGTTCGATGGCCTACGCGCTCAACCTTGCGTCACTTCCAGCCGCATGGATCGTACCAGACGAGCTTCCCTGCCTGATGTGCTGGCTGGCGGCTGAAGCCGCAGTAAGAGCGTTCCGCCGCAAAGCCCGCGTGCACGGGCTAGAAAAGACCCGGACGCTTCCCAAAACGCACTATCCACTACGAGATGTTATACGTCGTTTTGCTGCTTGATGATTCCTGTTGACGTGTTCCAGATGGCACGTAAATGACGCGCCAAAAGAATGCTTTTTGGGCTGATGTATGTATCTGACGAGTAGCGCGCCCGGACGGTTGCGGTTGTGCAACACGGCAATTTTCCAAGCGAACTCTAATCTCGCCTTCAGCGAATCCTCAGGCGACCCCACTATGCTGCATATGGTATCACCGTCGGCACGCTGAGTGTCCGGCCAAAAACCAATTGATGTCCACCTTTGAGGAGGTTCCGTCGCATGAATCGTGGCACCAGGGATGCGTCTCGCCAGAAAAACACGCTACGCGCCGTACTAGTACTTCTGCTGCTGACCGCGCTCGTCGTCTTCGGTGGCTGTGGGTTGCGCAATCATAACACCACGTCAGGCCAGCCGGGCCAGCAGACAACCAGCCAGCCAACCAGCGCGGGCCAGAACAGCGGGTCCAACAGCGCGGCGCAGCAGATTCAGGATGCCGACCAGCAGGTGCAGGATGCGATGCAGAGCGCTGACAACGCCCAGAACGACGCCAATAACGCCAATACCCAGGCCGGGCAGGAAAACGACATCGTCCCCTAGCCTGAATACCCCAACATACCACGCACGAGCGAGAAATTGAAAGATAGAGGAGTTCATTCATGCGCTTCAAATCACTGCTTCGTTCCGCCCCGCGCCGTCTGATCGCGCTCGGTATGGCCGCCAGTATCGCACTCGGCGGCGCTGGCGCGGCCACAGCGCTTGCCGCCCCCGCGCATTCCACGTTGCCCACCTGCGTCCGCACCGATGTGAAATGCGTCATCGCGTTTGGCGACCAGCGCATCGACGAGCGCACCGCTGCGCTCACCAAGCTCAATGACAGGGCCAGCGAGCAGGTTGCCGCCGGGCATATTACCAGCAGCCAGGCCAGTGCGATCCAGGCGGACGTGACGAGCAACCAGAGCGGGCTGACGGCGCTCAAGGGCAAGCTCGACGCCGAAACCGACGCGACGGCCGCCCGCCAGGATGTGAAAAACATCTATACGCAGTTCCGCATCTTCGCGGTGGTGCTCCCGCGCGACTATCACGAGATCGTCCTCGATATCATGACCAACGTGCAGGCGAAGCTGGTGGGCCTCGAGCCGAAGCTCCAGCAGGCCATCGCGAGCGCGCCCGCTGGCGAACAGGCGCAGCTGAACTCGCTCTATAGCGACTTCACCGCCAAGCTGAGCGCCGCCAGCACGCAGATAACCAACGCCAACGGGATGGTGTCGTACTTCACGCCGAGCAATTTCGACAACAATCTGGCGACGTATCGCACCAACTGGCTGAACTTCCGCAGCGCTGTGCTGGCGGGCCGCGCGGACCTGCGCCAGGCGGCGAGCGATCTGCATCAGATGGCGAAGATCCTGAGGCCATCCACCATGCCTTCGGCAACGGCCACGCCGACCGCGTGACCTCACCTCCAACTCCTCTCCCACAGGGAGAGGGGAGCCAGAAGCAGACGCCCCTTGTAGTGATTGCAAGGGGCGCTTTTTGCGCGTGTTCATTTCGACTGTAAAAGATCAGTAAACGAGTGTTGGACATGGTATGCGCGGGTCTATCCTGACCCGTTGGCCATGTGCGTTCGTCCCGGCGCTAGCCCTTGCGTCTTGGGACTTTGACTTCAACGCGCACTCTGAGGTATACTGCCCAGGTTGGTTGTGGTGTGTGCGGCCTGGTGGATGTGGAATTCGTTGTGCGGTCGCCCCCTCAGCAAGTGTGTCTTCCCCAGTCGGCCTCGTGTGAAGGTTCGCTGCGCCCAATGGCACGGTGGACTTTTTTTTGTGTGACGCGTAACCGATCCGTGTGGTGAGATCAAGCGGCGAGTCCAGCCCGTAGCAGGGTCAGACCGCCGGAAAGGTATACGTGTGTCTACTAGTTTGTCTCGGCGAACCTCGTCGTCTATGCCCCACCCCCAGACGCGCCCCAGCGCCGATGTGAGTGTCTCGGCATCGTTTGTCCAGCTCGGCGCGCACAGCGCCACCGCACGTGCGCTTGCCAGACAGGGCATCGAGACCCCGACGCCTATCCAGGCGCAAACTATCCCGCCGCTGCTGGCTGGCCGCGATGTTATCGGCCAGTCTCGAACTGGCTCCGGCAAAACCATCGCTTTCGGGCTGCCGCTTGTCGAGCGCGTGGACCCGAGCCTGCGTTATGTACAGGCGCTAGTGCTTGTGCCGACGCGTGAGCTTGCCAGCCAGGTGGGCGATGTGATCGCCTCTCTCGACGGTCGACACTCCTTGCGTGTCGCCCAGTTGGTTGGCGGCCGGCCACTCGGGCCGCAGCGTCAGGCATTACTCAGCGGCGCCCAGATCGTTGTCGGCGCGCCTGGCCGTATACTGGATCACATTCGTCAGGGCAACCTGGACCTGCGGCGGCTCCGTGTCATCGTGCTCGATGAGGCCGATCAGATGCTGGACTCGGGGTTCGCTCCCGACATCGAGCGCATCTTGGCGATGACGCCGCCGACACGCCAGATGGCGCTCTTTACGGCCACGCTGCCTGAGTGGACCATCCGTATCGCGGGGCGCTATTTGCATGATCCGGTGCTTGTGGAGGTCGGCGTCGGCGAGAACCGGCCGACGCCGCCTATCGCGCAGACCGTCTATGTCGTTCCCCAGGGGCAGCGTCTCGACGCCCTCAAAGCGCTGCTGGACCGCCGCCGCGACGCTTCAGGCGCCACACTGGTGTTTGGACGCACCAAGCATGGTGTCAAGAAGCTGGCCCGCCAGCTCGAGGCGCAGGGCTATCCCGTCGCCGCACTCCAGGGCAATATGAGCCAGTCTGCCCGTGATCGGGTCGTCGCCGACTTCCGTGCTGGCCAGGTGCCGGTGCTGCTGGCGACGAACGTGGCGGCGCGCGGTCTCGACGTGGTGTCCATTGACCAGGTGATCAACTACGAGTTGCCAGAATCCGCCGAACTGTTCACCCATCGCATCGGGCGCACGGGGCGAATGGACCGCGAGGGGGTAGCCATTACCCTGATCACGCCGGAAGATATGCTCGCCTGGAAGAAGATTCAGCGTGACCTCGGCGGCAGGCTACAGCCGCAGCCATGGCCACACGCCAATATGCCGCTGCCTGAACCACAGGCGCACGGGGGGAACCGCGCTGTCGCCGTCGAGCAGGGAGCAAGTGTCAGACGCCCCATGCGCATGCATACTCACGTAACTGGCCGCCCCGACAACGCCGCGCCTTCCAACGATTCCACGCGCATAGCGCCACGACGGTCACGACACGGTTCATCCATGGATCGAAAGCGCGCGCCTTCGCACCGCGCTGGTGAGAACGCGGTACGTTATTAAGTGTTTGGGAGCGCACAGGTAGGGTGTGAGAGCCTGGTCGCCAAAGCCCTCGGCGCGCGGTCACATCGTCGGTTGCCTGCTTGTTTGTGCAGCTTATGATGTCGCCGCGCCGACGAGTAGCTCGCACGGCGACTCGAACCCATCTGGGCCCTCAAGCTGCGTCAGCGCCTGGTGGACCTCCTGCCAGGTCGCTTCTCGCTCGGCCTCAGAGACCCCGGCCAGCATCTCCTGGAGCGCGCCGTACGACTCCCGCTCGAAGCGCACGCACTCGGCGGTGTTGGCGAGACGGAGGGGCGCCTGGACGACGCGCGTCTCCACGTCCCGGAACCCAGCCTGCCGCAACGCGTCCTCCATCAGCTCCTGGCTGCCCAAGCTGAACGGACCGGGGCTGCCTGGTGGAGGGGGTAGCAACTGCGCGCGTCTGCGGATGATCGCAATGGGGATCGAGAAGAATGGGTTCGCCTGGGGCGTCGTGAAGCTGGCGAGGGCAACTCGTCCATCAGATGTGAGGACCCGCCGAATCTCACCGAGCGCCCGCTGTCTGTCCGGGAAGTAAATCAGGCCCAGCCGCGAAAGCGCCGCGTCGAACGATGCGTCTGGCAGGTCCAGGCGCTCGCCATCCATGACCCGCGCCTCAAAGCGCGCGGCATCCAGACCTCGGGCCTGCGCGTTCTCTGATGCCAGACGGACCAGGTTCGCCGAGAGATCTGTGCTCAGAACGTACCCGGTGGCGCCGACGCGCGTTGCCGCGGTAAGCGCGGGCTCCCCCGACCCTCCGGCGACATCGAGCACGCGGTTGCCAGGGCTAATGCGCGCCATCTCCAGCATGGCCTCAGTAACGGGCGACCACCAGCGTTCGAGCGTCGGCCCCCAATTGTTCCAGGCGGCTGCGACACGCTGCCATTGCTGGCGGGTCGATTCCTTGTACGCGACCGGATCGAAGCCGGGAGGTGTCGTCATCGTCGTTCCCTTCAGTTGCGGGGATGCCAGCGGACAGCATCGTCAGGCGCAGTATAGCTAGGTTGCTCTGCCGCGTCAAGCGCCGCCCGCTTAGAATCCTCACTCTAGCCATTGGATGATGGCAGGGCGAATAATGTCGATGCGGGTGAGTATCTCGAATCCTATCAGAAAGACAACGCCGAGGCAGGTTGTCATCACCCACACCTGTAACCGCTTGCGCTCTCGCCACGTGAGTATCACCGTGATGATCGCCGCTATCGCGAGCCACAGGGCCGCGATCTTCTTCGGCGCCGGGTCTATGGTCAGCAGCAAGAACAATCCTTCGCCAATGAAAGTTGCCCCCAGTGTGGACATCCCCAGGAGTCGCGTGAATCCATCCTTCGTTCGCGCGATATAGCCGCCAGTGGCAAGAATCGGTCCGGCAATCACCGCCACCACGACCCACGCGAACACCACCCAGAGCGGCGTTATCGCGAGATGCAGCCGCCAGGCAATCGCATAAAAGCCAGCCAACTCCCCGAACAGCGCGAGGGTTCCCGCGAGTATCGCCGTGAATAATGAGGGCGCGTAACGACCCATCACAAAGGCGATAATGACCCACATGGCGCCAGAATTGGCGATCTGCTCGATGCTGTCTGGAAGCGCATACTGTCCGATGGCGCTCAGGAAGCCAATGGCGAACCCGAGGAGGATGCCAATGAGCGTCAGTCGGATGGCGCTCTGGCTCGCGTGCCGCGGCATACGTGTATTCGGCAGCGAAGATGTTGGCGAGGTCAGTGTATTCATAGTGGTGGCGGTTCCTGTTCTTGGCAGCCTTTATTGAGCATGTCTATCATGTCAGCACTGAGAAAGCTGGAGACCAATCAACTCGCTCATCACCCTCCGATGAGTGCCTTGCGTAGCGTATTGAGGAGCGTGAGCGTCTCGATTGCCCCATAGAAGAAGATGCTCAGGCCAGCGATATACATCCACACGCGTGCGCGGCAATGCCTGGCCTCATATCAGAGACGTGGAAGAGCGGGTGAGTCGTTTCCCCTCTGTGAACTACGACGCAGTGTAACGTAGCTCACTTGTATACGCGTGGGCCGCCGGGTACACTCGCGGTGATGCAGCAATTATGTCTATGCATTGCCGGTGTTTTTTTGTATCCCCTTGCCGCGCCGCGTTCTACCCGTATCTCGTTCGCGTGGCAAATACCGGCTCGACGGTGGTCGCTCCCTGGCTGGCCTCAGAGCGTTGGGGAGCGCAGTTCAGGAGGCGTCCGTGCGTATTCCATCCTTCCCACGGTGGTCGCGTTTACTGGTTGGCCTTATTGCTTTGACGCTCGCGCTGGGCGGCTGCGCGATCGGCACATCCACGACAGCGGAGCAAAGTGGCGGCTCCACGCCGACGGCTGGCGGCGGCAGTAACGGCAGCACCCCAACGTCGCAACCGGTGTCGCAGCAGGCAACGACCTGCCCCAACCTTTCGGGCTTCAGCGGGGCGCAGGCGGCAACCGCTGGCGCTGGCTTTGGCGATGTCTCGTTCCCGTCCAACTCGATCAGCACGTCGATTGCCACATCGGGCGGTGGCGCGGGCCGCTTCACCATCAAGCAGTTCGACGTCTGCACTCCCGCCACCACGACCAACGGCGTTTATTCGTTCTATTCGGGTTCGCCAACCTCTGGCGGGATGCTCGGAGCGGGTTGGGCGCAGGCGACGACGTATCCCTACAATGGCGCGTGGCCAGCGTCGTGCGGCGATCCCTACTGCTGGAAGAAAGACAACAAGTCGCGCTATGTCTCGCTGGAGAAGGTGACATCGCGCGGCAATGGGTTAGTCTCATACCATATGCGGCTGGCGATTCCTCCGGCGGGGCCAACGTGCGTTTCAAGCCTGGGTATCTACGACGGCAAGACCTGGACGACGTATCCGAACGGCGTATCGGATATCTATGCGCCGCCGTTCACGCTGGACGGCCTGGGCGAAGGCGGTGGCGATGCCCATAGCGCTACCCAGTACATGAACGGGGAGTGCAGCGCAGGATCGTATAGCTCGGTCAGTTCGTTCTTCTCGACGGGGTTGGCTGCCCATGGCTGGAATCACAGCACGCCGCCTTCGACGTTAGCTACTTCGTGTCATACGACTGGCACGCAATGGTGGAAGGGCAGCGAGATCTTCTCGTGGTTCAATGATACCGGCGATAACGCTACTGCCGCCGCGAATACCGCCTATTGGGGCTTCAACTGGTGCCACGCGCAGTAGCAAGCGGCATCCGATCGCACAACCCGAGTGTTACTCCTTTGGAGCCTTGTGGGGAATATTCCTTATAAGGCTCTTTCGTTGACGCGAGACGCTGGAAGTGGTCAGCCGACGGCGTTGGCAACACGACCGCCGCCGCGACGTTTCCGCCTGGCTCAGCCGTTGCTGCTTGCCAGAGCTGCTGGCCAGGTGGGAGCGCTGTATCGTGTATGGTTCGGCCGTGACTGGCACAGCGCTCGTGAGTGAGGTGTAGAATACTGGCATGGAGTGGCACAGTATTGAGATGTGTCTCAGCCACTGATGCCCCGCGCGTTGTCGCTGTGACGATGAAGAAAGTCATCTACCATGACTACTCACTGGACCGCTGATTGGGGTCAATTCTACGGCTTTACCAAAGACAGCCCACCCTGGCCGCTGTTGATGCGGGCCGCCGCACTCGCGCCAAAGAATGGTCAGGCGCTCGATCTTGGCGCGGGCGCGGGCCGCGATACACGCTATCTGCTGGAGCAGGGCTTTCAGGTGACGGCAGTGGATGCCGAGCCGCGTTCGATGGCGCTGCTTGCGATGCTGCCGCAAGACCATCTACTGGTAGCGCAATCGACCTTCGAGGACTTCCCCTTCGCCTTCGCGACCTATGACCTCATCAGTGCGCAGTTTGCGCTCCCATTCATGCCCAAAGAGCGCTTCGCTATCGTGTTCGTGCGACTCAAAGCCGCATTGGTTCCCGGTGGCGTCTTCGCTGGCCAGTTTTTCGGCGTCCACGACGAGTGGAATGTCCCCGAGCGTGCGCATGCGATGACCTTCCTTACGCGTGCGGAGGCCGAAGACCTCCTGAGCAACCTTGAGGTCATCGAGCTGACCGAGGAAGACGCCGACGGCCATAAGGCTGATGGCTCGCCAAAGCACTGGCATATCTTCCACATTCTGGCGCGTCGGCCATCCCCTTGAATCGGGGCGGCTATATCTGAACAGTACAATCGGCCTGTGATTGGCCTATTTCCGCTTGACCAGCGGGGAAAGTCTGGTACAATGCGGAGGAGATGGAGTGCGCAACACATGTGGCGAGGTGGTGGCGCTGAGGGGGATTTGGCGCGCACGCTGGAATTGGGCCGCGTCCCATGCGTGATCTCGTATGCCTTCGCGATGAAATGACGCATGAGAGGTGGCCTCCGCGGCTTCTGTTTCGGGAGCGGAGGTTGGCACGCACATGGATCATCCAGAGCAACGACGGCGCGACCTCGCCCAAAGCCCTGGCGCTGATCAGGCGCGCGCGTATGGTGAGTCTCCGCGTCCTGGCACGATTCTGGTAGCCGAGAATGAGGCAACCAATCGTCACCTGATGGAGCAGATTCTTCGCATTGCCGGATACGATACCCTGACCGCTACGAACGGACGCGAGGCGCTGGATATGCTTGCAATCGGGCATGCCGACCTCGTGCTTGTTGATATCTCTATGCCGGTGCTGGATGGCTATCGCACACTGGCCCTGCTGCGCGAGCAACCAGCGCATGCCACACTACCGGTGGTCGCTGTGACGGCGCACGCCACACCGGAAGATCGCCAGCGCGCCTTGCGCTCTGGGTTCACCGAGTACCTGACCAAGCCGTTCCGTCCACGCGATCTGCTCCGCCTGGTCGAGCGATTGCTCGCGCACGACTAGCCCTCACCGCGTTTCCTTCTGGGGGTATGGTCACTCGCGCCCATGGCATCCGCCCGAAATCCCAGCACAGCGCCCTCGCGTGGGTTGCGCCGCTTGCCACCAGATACCTGATGATACCCTCGACCGCGTTTGGGCGGTCATTCGCTTTTGCTGGAAGAATTGGGAAGAGCTGGGAAGAAGAGGTGGGATGCGGAAATGGAAATTCGGGTCAGCACGCGCGATGTACAGCAGTTTGATGGTGATGCACTGGCAGTAGGAATTTTCTCGGATAAAGGGCCGCTGCATGGGCCAGCGGCAGCGTTGGATGAGGCGCTGGCGGGCGTCATCGCGGAGCTACGAGCCAGCGGCGAGGTGACCGGCGCGGCGGACGAAGTGACACTGCTCCACACGCTGGGCAAGATCGAGCCGTCGCGAGTAGCCATCATCGGCCTGGGGTCGCGCGACCGCTGCACGCTGGAGCGCATCCGGCGCGCCTCGGCGATTGCCTGTCGGCGGCTGCGCAAGGTGAAGGCGCGGCGAGTCGGGCTGGCGCTGGCCTCGGCTGAGCGCAGCATCAACCTCGCCCAGGCGGCGCGCGCGATGACCGAGGGCGCGCTGTTGGGCCTCTACGAGTTTGGCCAGTATAAATCAGCCAAATCCGGCTCTGGCGGCGGCGCGGCCAGCGATGACGAGAGTGCGGGCGGCGAGTGCAGCATCCAGGAGATCACCATTCTGGGGCGCGGACGCGAGCCTGCGCTGCGGACGGCGGTCGAGCGCGGCAAGGTGCTGGCGGAGGCGACGAACTTCGCCCGCGACCTGGGCAACGAGCCGCCGAACGTGCTGACGCCCACCGAGTTTGGTGAGCGGGCGCGGCGCATGGCCGAAGAGGTCGGGCTGGAGTGCGAGGTCTTTGGGCCAGACTGGATGCGCGAGCAGGGGATGGGCGCGCTGCTGGGTGTGGCGCAGGGCAGCGCCGAGGAGCCGCGCTTCATCGTGCTGCGCTATCGCGGGCGGCCGCGGGGTGAGCCGGGGCTGGCGCTGGTGGGCAAGGGCATCACCTTCGATACCGGCGGCATCTCGCTCAAGCCGGGCGCCGAGATGGACGCGATGAAGATGGATATGTGCGGCGGCGCGGCGGTCGTCGGCGCGATGATGG
>DASUHD010000082.1:0-4387 GCA_036273675.1 Ktedonobacterales bacterium
CTTGCCATCGGTAATGCGACAGCCGCCGATAATGACCTGACGCCCAACCTTGAAGAGCTGCATCACCTCCGCGTGGCCATCCACCTGCTCGCGATAGACTGGCTCCAGCAGACCCTTGAGGGCTGCCTCGATATCCTCGACAAGCTTGTAGATGATGTTATACGAGCGAATATCCACGCCCTGGATGCTAGCGAGCCGCTGCGCCGCCGGGTCCACCTTCACGTTGAAGGCGATGATGATGGCGCTGGACGCCGACGCCAGATAGACATCGGTCTCGCCAACGTTGCCCACGGCATCCTGAATCAGCCGCACCTTCAGGTTTTCCTCGGCGTGCTCCTCGCCGACGCGGGTCAGCGCGTGCCGGATCGCCTCTGCCGATCCCTGCACATCCGACTTCACCAGCAGGTTCAGTTCCTTGATCTTGCCCTCACGCATCTGCATGTAGAGCGTATCCAGGGTGATGCTGTGGCCCGCCTGGCGGTCGGCCTCGCGCCGCTTCTGGATCAGCGCGCGCGCGGCCTTCTCGTCCGCCACCACCTCGAGCCGGTCGCCCGCGGCTGGCACTTCTGAGAGACCCAGAATACTTACGGGCGTGCTGGGCGTCGCCTTGCGAATCCGCTCGCCCTTGTCATCGAACATCGCGCGGACACGCCCTGAAATCGTGCCGACCACAATCGTATCGCCCACCTTGAGCGTGCCGTCCTGCACGAGCGCGTTCGCCGCGACGCCGGTATTCTGGTCGAGGCGCGCCTCGATGACGACGCCATGCGCCGTGCCGTTTGGGTTGGCCTTCAGGTCTTGCAGGTCGGCGACCAGCAGAATCATCTCCAATAGCTCGGTGATCCCAGTCTGCTTCTTCGCTGAGACCGGCACACAGACGACGTCGCCGCCATATTCCTCAATAACCACGCCGCGATCAGCAAGCTGCTGCTTGACGTGGTCGGGGTTCGCGTTTGGCCTGTCAATCTTGTTGAGCGCGACGACCAGCGGCACCTGCGCGGCGCGGGCGTGGTCAATCGCCTCGATGGTCTGCGGCATCACGCCGTCGTCAGCCGCGACGACGATCACCGCGATATCTGTCACCTGCGCGCCGCGCGCCCGCATCTGGGTGAACGCCTCGTGACCTGGTGTATCGAGGAAGGTGATCTTGCGCCCGTTCACCTCCACCTGATACGCGCCGATATGCTGGGTGATGCCGCCCGCCTCACCCGCCGCCACCTGCGCGTGGCGGATGGCGTCGAGCAGTGATGTCTTGCCATGGTCAACGTGACCCATGACGGTCACAACCGGCGGACGGGTAATCCGCCCTACGTCGTTGGCATGCGCGGCGGCGCCAATCAGCGCCGCCTCTGGCCGGACCGCGACGGCGGGCGCGGCTGCCGCAACGGCGGCCTCTTCCGGGGTATAGCCAATCTGCTCGGCGACCTTTGCCGCCGCGTCATAGTTGACCACCTCGTTGATGCTGGCATAGATGCTCAGGGTAATCAGGTTGCGGATGACTTCATTGACCGAGACATTGAGCACCTCCGCCAGATCCTTGACGACGATTTGTGGCGGAAGCGCGACCGGCCCACTCGGCTTGACGGCGGTTGCCACCGCGCGTGACGGGGCTGCTGATGGTCCATTGCCATTGCCGCGGCCATGTGGCCCACCTCTGCCGCCACCGCGCGCGCCATTGCCGCCGGGACGCGGGCCACCACCGGGGCGACCGCCAGGGCCGCCGGGACCGCCGGGACGCGGGCCACCACCGGGGCGACCGCCAGGGCCGCTGGGGCGGCCACCAGGGCCAGCGGGACGCGGGCCACCACCGGGGCCTCCAGCGGGACGACCGCCAGGGCCAGCGGGCCGTGGACGCACCCCGCCACCGCCATTAGGGCCGCCAGCCGGTCGGGCAGTGGTGCCGGAAGGGAGATGCGAGGTGGAGGCGCCAGCGGGCCGTTGCGATGCGGGCGAAGAAGATGATGTAGACGATGTAGACGATGTAGACGGCGTGCGAGAACGAGAATTTGTAGTATCTGGCATAGATCCTCCTGAAAAACCGGCGCCCCCGGTGAAGACTCGATACGAAAAAACAATAAAAGCAGGCTGGCCATCTCCTGCTTCCCCTGGAGATTGCCAGCCCAACGCGGCGGTTACTTGACGACCTGGATTCAGGCGCAGATGTGATGTGACTGAGTCATGCGCAGCCCAGGCGTGGTGGCGACGAATCGCGCACGTTTAAGCTCCCATAGCAATGCTCTCGCTATCCGCGTTGGGTGATAAAAAGACGACGCTTCCAAAAAGGAACTGGTATCAGGGGAAACTGAAATAGCGCATCCATCATGATGTCATTCGCGTGCCGCGCTCGTCGCGCAGGGCATAAGATCACTCTCCCCAACCTGAGTAGCATGACACAGAATCGCGCTCCTGTCAAGCGTGCGACCACCGTGCTGACCCCGTCCGAGCGCCGTTGCCATCCGGGGTGACGCCCTGCCATGCCATCGGTTGGCCGCGTTGACAGGCGCGCCCAGCGCATGATATGCTGGGGAGGCTCTTGCGTGCAAGCATGGGCCGTAGCATCCACGTATCTGTGTGTTACCGTGCGTTCGACATCGCGATACGCCTCGGGCGTCTGCCGCGTGTGAACATAGATCGAACTACATATCCACTGAGTATCTGCGAAGGGATTGCCTGAGACATGGTCAAGATTCGTCTTATGCGCATGGGCATGAAGGGCGCGCCAACCTATCGCGTCGTCGTCGCCGATGCCCGCTCGCCGCGTGATGGCCGCATCATCGAAAACATCGGCTGGTACAACCCGCGCACCGAGCCATCCACGATCAACATTGACGCCGACCGCGCGAAGCACTGGCTTGGCGTTGGCGCGCAGCCGACCGACTCCGTGGTCTCGCTGCTGATTCGCAGCGGCATCATCCCACGTCCCTCCCGCGAGGAGACGATGGCGAAGTCGGCTGTGAAGAAGGCCGCCGCCGCGAAGAAAGCCGCCCAGCCAGCCAAAGCCAGCAGCTAGCCAGATCCGCTGAGGATGCGCTGGACAGGATGGGCCGAATGGGTGCGATGCGGTGACGCGCGCGATGCATCCCATCGGGCTACACAGGAAGCGATATCACGATGCAGGGGCTGATTGAATTTCTTGCGCGCAATCTCGTCGATGATCCCGACGCGGTGCAGGTGCGTGTCATACGCGATGATCGCTATGCGACCGTGCTGGGGCTGCGTGTCAGCGGCGAAGACCTGGGCAAGGTGATTGGCCGCCAGGGGCGCGTCGCACGGGCGATGCGCACGCTGATGCGCACGGCGGCGATGCTGGAAGGCAAGCAGCATATCGGGCTGGAGATCGATGAAAACGAACCATCCCCGCAGACCCCACAGGAATAGCGAGATTGGCGCCAGCGCCGCACATGTGTCCCCCGGAGCGCCAGATGCGGCAACTATGGCAGATGCGGCATGGATTGCCGTTGGCGAGATCGTCGGCGCGTTTGGCATTCGCGGCGAGGTGAAAGTGCTCCCGCAGACTGATTTCCCCGACCGTTTCGCTCGGACGCCGACCCTCTATCTCGGCGATGCGCGCGCCCCACGAGCCGTGCAAAGCGCCCGGCAGCATCAGCGTATCGTCCTCCTCAAACTCGACGGCGTAGACGACGAGACCGCCGCCCAGCGCTTGCGCGGCCTCACGCTCTGGATTCCCGAGTCCGAGCGCACGCCCCTCGCCGACAACCAGTTCTACCTGCACGATGTCGTTGGCCTGAAGGTCGTTCACGTCAACGGCCAGCCACTGGGCGAGGTGGTGGACTTTATCACCGGCAGCGGCAACGACCTCTTCGTCGTCCGCGCGACCCCAGGCGGACGCGACGTGCTGCTCCCGGCGGTGCGCGAGTTCATCCGCGAGCTGGATATTCCCGGCGGTGTGCTGCGCGTTGACCCCATCCCCGGCCTCTTCGACAACCAGAGCGAGAACGCCGCCGACTCCAGCAACCCCGACGAGCTTGTCCTCGCTGAGGATACCCCCGCCACTGACACCGAAAACTAGGTTCTGTTGACGTTTCACCGTAACCACAGAACACGTAGCCCACGTGAAGAAGTCATGACCTCCTCTGATTCAATTCAATCAATATGACAAAGCATAGACACCCTGCTACCCCGCCACTGTACCAATCGTTGCGATGGCAAGGGATACTGAGATTCCGGCCCATTCCATATTGCTTGGCAAACCGGTAAGTAACGAAGCAATAATAGTGCATACAAAGAATATACCGAAAAACAGCACTATTGCGTTCCTCAAACGACGTTCAACGGGATTTTTCTCGCTATCCATACAATCCCTTCCTGCTTGAATTCTCAAGGATGTCATTCTCTACCTAATACCTGGGCTTCGTCCAGTCGTCAT
>DASUHD010000083.1:0-3503 GCA_036273675.1 Ktedonobacterales bacterium
GGTGTGCGCGTCTATCTGCGTCAATCCGAGGCTGGGCAAGGAGCCGCTACAAAGCACTGGCCCCACCCGAACGGCGCGGTGCGCCCATCGTGGGTAAGGTAAGGAACCGCTACAAAGCAAAAAGGGGGATTGACCTGAGCATCCATCCTCCGGCAGCCGCCTGTATACGCCAATGTGCGCCAAGTGGACATTACTTCAGCAGTGGAGTAAAATGAGGTGACATGTCCACCGTCCAACCGGGGCAAGTCTCCCGTCTAACCGATTCGGTTGGAGTGCGGATATACGGCGGTTGGATTGTGGACTTGATGATTTTCGATTGCGGGATGCTTGCCGCGAGGCAGCTTCAATCCGAGGAATCATTCCGGCGTGGCCAAGCGGTAAGGCAGTGGACTTTGGATCCACGATCCCAGGTTCGAATCCTGGCGCCGGAGCCAACCTTTCTCGCAAGCGCAACGACGCGCGCGGGCGGTTCGTGCCAGCATTAGCAGCAGCAATTCAGGATATGCCGATACTGAGCAAGTACTGGCAACGCGGCGATCAATCGTGATCCGCCGCATATACAGGGAGTGATCGCAATTCGTATGAGGCCTGTCGGGGTTCTCCTCCTGGCCGCGGGCAAGGGAACCCGTATGCGCTCGCGCACACCCAAAGTTGCCCACCACGTCGCCGGTCGCCCCCTGCTCGAACATGTGCTGCGCGCCGCCGATAGCGCCATGGCGCCCGCCACCGGGGAAGCAGCCAGCACCGCGCCCCAGTACGTCGTCGTCACCGGCCACGAACGCGACGCCGTCCGCGCCTGCCTCCACTGTCAGCCAGAGCATGGCGACCTGCAATTCGTCATCCAGGAGCCACAATACGGCACCGGCGACGCCGCCCGCGTCGGACTGACCGCCTTCGAGCGCGGGAGACTGCCCGAGACGATGCTCGTCCTCTACGGCGACACCCCGCTGATGCGCGCCGAGACGCTGCGCGCCCTGCTGGCCGAGCACCACCGCAACGGCGCAACACTCACCTTCCTCACCGGACTCACCGACGAGCCAGGCGAGTATGGCCGGGTGCTGCGCGACAAGCGCGGGCAGGTGTGCGGCATCGTCGAGGCGAAGCACGCCACCAGCGAGGAGCTGGCGATCCGCGAGATCAACTCCGGCATCTACTGCTTCCAGACGGCATGGCTGGCGACCCATCTGCCGCGGCTGACCGCACACGACAACGGTGAATATTATCTGACCGATCTGGTCGCGCTGGCGCTGGACGAAGGGCTGACCGTCGCCACCCAGCGAGCCAGCATCGAGGAGGCCGCCGGAGTCAACGACCGCATCCAGCTTGCCGAGGCTGAGGCAGTTCTGCGCCAGCGGGTGCTGCGAGAGCTGATGCTGAGCGGCGTCACCATCGAAGACCCCATGACCACCTATGTTGAGGCGGGCGTGCGCATCGGCCAGGATACGATTTTGCGCCACGGCACGACCCTCCGCGGCGGGACGGTGATCGGTGAGCGCTGCGAGATTGGCCCCTACAGCGTCATTCAGGATAGCGTCATCGCCGACGATTGCCGGGTTATTGGCTCGTGGCTCGAAGGCGCTCGCATGCACAGCGGCGCGCGCGCCGGCCCGATGAGTCGGCTGCGACCCGGCGCGGAGATTGGCCCAGGGGCGCATATCGGCAATTTTGCCGAGGTGAAAAACGCGACACTGGGTGATGATGTGCAGATGCACCACTTCAGCTACGTCGGCGACGCCACGATTGGCGCGCGGACGAATGTGGCGGCGGGCGTCATCACATGCAATTTTGAGCCGGACGGCAAGAAGTATCATACAGAAGTAGGAGAGGATGTGTTTATCGGCAGCGACACGATGCTCATCGCACCGGTAACGTTAGGGGACGGAGCCAGAACAGGCGCAGGCTCCGTCGTGACACGGGATGTGCCGCCCGGCGGCCTGGCCGTCGGTATGCCCGCCCGCATACGACGCGCCAAGAATGACGCGCAGCCGACCGCTGCGCCATCCGGCACGGATTCTACCGAGGCCAATACAGCAGGCGCGGCAGGTTCGTCGGATACCAACACCACATCGCCACGCGGCGGGGCATCGTCCGCCACAGAACGCGACGTGAAGGAGTGATACACGAACGTGGAGAGTGACAGTACAGGCTTAGCGGGTCTGTTCACACTTGCGGCGGCTGGGTCAAGAGGATTCCAGACGCATGACTGGGTTTTGCTATTTTTTCTGTTTCTCACATTGATTGTCGCGGCGATCTCCGCTGGCGCCGAAACCGCGCTCACCTCGGTCAATCGGCTCCGCATCCGCAATCTGGCGGAGGAAGGTGACGTCAAAGCCCGGCGCATCACCAAACTGCTGCAAAAGCCCCAGAGCTTTTTGACGACGATCCTGGTCGTCAGCAACGTCGCCGTCATCACCGGCTCGACGCTCGCCACCATCATCGCAGTCGACCTCGATTTCAATGGCGCCGAGATCATCTCCACCGCGCTGCTCTCGCTGATTGTGCTGATCTTCTGCGAGATCACCCCCAAGAGCATCGCCGTGCTGGCGCCGGAGCGCTGGGCGCGCTGGCTAGTGCGGCCCGTCGAGGCGATCATGTTCGTGCTGCGGCCGCTCGTAATCGCCCTGACCTGGGTAACCTCAGGCATGGTGCGGCTCTTCGGCGGGCGCGGCAGCCACTACAGCACCCAGTTCGTCACCGAGGACGAGTTGCGGCTGCTGGTGGAGGTCGGCGAGGAAGAGGGCGTGCTCGAAGAGGAAGAGCGCGAGATGATCGATAACGTCTTCGAGCTCTCGGATACCGCCGTGCGCGAGATCATGGTGCCGCGTATCGATATGGTGACCGTCGAGGCGGATGACGATATTCGCGCGGCCACCCAGCTCATCCTGCAGGGCGGCCAGTCGCGCATCCCTGTCTATGAGGACTCGATAGACAACATCATCGGCGTGCTCTACGCCAAGGACCTGTTGCGCATCTACGCAATGGACCAACAGGCAACGATACGCGAAATGGTGCGCCCGCCGTTCTTCGTCCCCGAATCCAAGCGGCTTGACGACCTGCTGCGCGAGATGCAGAGCCAGCGCGTCCACATCGCCATCGTGGTGGATGAGTACGGTTCAGTCGCGGGCCTCGTCACGATTGAAGACCTGGTGGAAGAGATCATTGGCGATATTCAGGACGAGTACGACGTCGAGGAGCAGCTCTTCGAGAAGCTCGGCGAGAACGACTTCATCCTCGATGCCAAGGTGAGCTTGGATGAGTTCGAGGAACTCGTCGAGCGGGAGTTGCCTGAGGATGGCTATGAGACTGTCGGCGGCTTCGTCATCTCGCAACTGGACAAAATACCGAGCGTGAACGATACGACACGCTACGAGGATATGGCGTTCACCGTGCTCGGCACCAAGGGGCGGCGTATCACCAAACTGCGCGTCGAGCGTGGCCTGCCGCCCGCGCAACCCGATGACGCCGCCAGCGAAACCCCATCCGGTGGCGATACCCCGCTGGCG
>DASUHD010000084.1:0-11103 GCA_036273675.1 Ktedonobacterales bacterium
AGCACCACCAGCACCTCGCCGCCGGGCACCACGTCGCCCGCCGCATAGCGCACACTGCGCACGTGGCCCGCGTACGGCGCGACAATCGCGTGCTCCATTTTCATCGCGCCCAGCACCACCAGCGTCTGCTGCGCCGCCACCGCATCGCCTGCCGCGACATTCACCTTGATGATCGTCCCTGCCATTGGGGCGACGAGGGATTGCGCGCCGGAGGCGGCATCGCCGTGGTGGGCCGCGCTCTCCACCGTCAGCGGACGCGGGCGGACGAGCGTGTAGCTCGTGCCGTGGGCGCTTACCAGCACATCGTAGCCGCGCCGGGCCAGATAGTAGTTTTCCTGCCCGCCGCCAATGCTGAGCGTGAGTTGATTCGTATGCGAGTCCAGTCGAGCAGACACAGGCTTATTCTCGCCGAATGGCGCATCGTCCACGGTGAGAACGTAGCCCGAGCCATCCGCCAAGGATGTCACCGTTACAAGGTGATCGTCTGCGCCAGCGCGGTAGCGGAAGCGCCGGACCCCACCGCCAGCGGAGCCATTCATCCCCGCGCGTGACCACGGGTTGAACGGACGCCCGTTCTCGGATGCTTTCGGCGCGGCCAGCGTCTCCCAGAGCGCAGCCGCCGCGAGTATCGCGGGCGAGACGGCGAGGGGATGGGTCGCTGCGCTCATGTCGTGGGTCTCCAGGAATGCGGTGGTGGCGTTGCCCACCTGAAAGTCAGCGTCGTCGGCGATGGCGCGCAACAGCCGGATGTTGGTCGCGACGCCCAGCACCGCGAAGGCGTCCAGCGCGGCTCGCAAGCGCTCGATGGCCGCTGGACGATTCTCGGCGGCGACGATCAGCTTCGCCAGCATCGGATCATAGTGGACCGAAACCTCGCTGCCAGCGGTGATGCCCGTATCGACGCGGACGCCCGGCGAGCGCGGCGGCTCGAAGACCAGCACCTCGCCAGTCGAGGGCAGGTAGCCGTTGGCGGGATCTTCGGCGTAGAGGCGCACCTCGACGGCATGCCCGCGCGGTGAAATCGCCTCCTGCGCCAGTCCTAGCGGCTCGCCCGCGGCGATATGCAGCTGGTGGCGTACAAGGTCCAGCCCCGTCACCGATTCAGTCACCGGGTGCTCCACCTGGAGGCGCGTATTCATCTCCAGGAAGTAGAAGGCGCCCGAGGCATCAAGCAGAAACTCGCAGGTACCTGCGTTGACGTAGCCCGCCGCTCGCGCCGCCCGCACGGCAGCCTCGCCCATCGTCGCCCGAAGTTCGGGGGTCAGAGCGGGCGAGGGGCTTTCCTCGACCACCTTCTGATGGCGCCGCTGAATCGAACAGTCGCGCTCGCCCAGGTGGATCACATTGCCGTGGGTGTCGGCGAGAATCTGGAACTCGACGTGGCGCGGCGCGATCACCAGCTTTTCGAGGAAGACGCTATCATCGCCGAATGCCGCCAATGCCTCGCGCTGCGCCGCTGCCAGCGATTCCGCGAACTCCGCCGACGACTGGACGACGCGCATGCCCTTGCCGCCGCCGCCCGCCGCCGCCTTCAGCATGACCGGGTAGCCGATGCGCGACGCCTCGCGCTCTAGCTTGCGCACGTCGCGGGTATCTCCCATGAAGCCGGGAACGGTTGGCACACCCGCCTGCTCGACTGCCCGTTTGGCCGCCGTCTTCGACCCCATCAGCCGGATCGCCTCGGGCGGCGGGCCGATGAAGACGACTCCCGCTTGTGCGCACGCCTCGGCAAACTCGGCGTTCTCCGAGAGGAAGCCATAGCCAGGGTGAATCGCCTCCGCGCCGTGTTCGCGCGCCACCCGCAGGATTGCCTCGATGTTCAGGTAGCTCTCGTGGGCGGGCGCTGGGCCGAGCAGCCACGCCTCGTCGGCCAGCCGCGCGTGGAGGGCGCCGCGGTCGGCCTCGGAGTAGACGGCGATTGAACGGATGCCCATCTCGCGGCAGGCGGCGATGACCCGCACGGCAATCTCGCCCCGGTTGGCGATGAGGACTGAGTTAAACATCGCTGCGCACCCATGAAGCGCGTCGCTTCTCCAGGAAGGCGCGGATGCCCTCCTGCCCCTCCGGGCTGACGCGCAGATCGGCGATGGTCGCGGCGGTCATGGCGCGCGCCTCGTCGCGGCTCAGATCGAGGATATCGCGGGCCAGCAGCTTGGCCGCACGCACGCCAGCAGGCCCGTTCTGCCCGATATCGCGCAGAGTCGTAGTGACGGCGTCGTCCAGTTCGTCGGTGGGCGCGACCTTATGGACGAGGCCGATTGCCAGGGCGCGTTGCGCGTCGAACCGTTCCGCTGTGATGAAGAGCGCTCGCGCCGCGCCCGCGCCAATTTTGGGGACGACGAACTGCGAGATGACGGCGGGGGTGATGCCCAGTCGCGGCTCGGTAAAGCCGAAGCGGGCATCTTCGGCGGCGATGACGATATCGCAGACGGCCGCCAGCCCGGAGCCGCCGCCGAGCGCCGCGCCCTGAATCCGCCCGATCACCGGATGGCGGCAGCGATCAATCGCCCGGAACATATCCGACATTCGCAGCGCGTCATCGACGTTCTCATCATGCGTATAGGCGAGGCTGGCGGCCATCCAGTTGAGGTCGGCCCCGGCGCAGAAGTTGCGGCCCTCGCCCGCCAGTACCACCGCGCCAAGGCTATCGTCATCGCTCAACCTATCGAAGGCGGCGTGTAGCTCGGCAATCAGATCGGCGTTGAAGGCGTTGTGGACTTCGGGCCGTGCGAGTGTCACCCGGGCCGAGAAGCCCCGCCGCTCGACCCGAAGATGCTGGTAGCTACCAGATTCAGCCAAATCAGCTTTGTTAGCCATATGCATGCGCCTCCTCGCGCCAGCCCGACACATGAACGGCCATGCGTCGGACCATCACAGTGTCACGGACGAGAACGAGTGCGCGGCTGTGGCCAACGAACTGGCTATGCCGTCGCGCCCTTGCGCCTGAACACGATCGGACTGAAATTCGTGTTGGTGTCGAAATGGTCGAATCCCTCAGCGCGCTTGAGCCGGTTGACGATCAGGTAGGTCAGCGGCGTCGCGGCCACCTCATAGAGTACCTTGATCGCCCACTGCGTCAGAATCGCGGTGACGAGCTGCGAGGGCTTGAAGATGCCCGTGATGCCGAACGCCAATGTAATAAAGACGACGGTATCGGCGCCCTCGCCGACGAGAGTCGAGCCGATAGTGCGCGTCCAGAGCCAGCGCCCGCCGGTCGCGATCTTCAACCGGGCCAGCACGAACGAGTTGAGGAACTCGCCCAGAAGATAAGCGCAAAATGAGGCAATCAGCAACTCCGGCGTAAAGCCAAGGATGGCATTATAGCTCTCTTGCCCGGTCCAGAACGGCGCGGCAGGCAGCGCGCCCGCCAGCAGAAAGGCCGCCACGGCGATCAGGTTGCAGAAGAAGCCGAGCCAGATGACGCGCCGCGCCGCCGCATAGCCATAGACCTCGGTCAATACGTCGCCGAACAGGTAGCTGAGTGGAAAGATAACCACGCCCGCCGGGGCAAAGAGGCCGAACGGCAGCGCCAGAATCTTGACGGCGATGATGTTCGCCACAATCAAGCAGGTGACAAAGAGTGCGGCCAGCACCACATACCAGCCCGAAAAACCGTGTTTCGCGTCCACGAATGTATGCCCTTCCCATTATTGCGGCATTCGCGCTGCACAAGCGCGCGCCCGCAGCCCCAGAGGGCCACTTAGCAGTATGCGTTATCCGCCGCTCGCTGGTCAACCATGGCGAACATGGCGAATGCCCGATGCTCTTGACAGGCTCTTTCGTCGGGCGCTATTACTTTAGTATAACTAAAGTATTTTAATGAAGGTAACGTGAAGGGAGGCAGAGCGATGGAAACGACTCCGAGGGAGGCTGCGCAGGCGCTGCTACAACTGCGTGACAGTCAGCGGCTGGCGGCGCGTTACAGCTCGAACAATGGCGTCATTCTTATGGTGTGGGCAGCCATTCACCTGCTTGACATGCTGGTGTTCGAGATTGGCCTCATTGTCCACTCAGTGGTGGGCGCCGTGGCTGGCGTCATCGTTATCAATGGCCTGCTGCTGCTCTGGCTCATCTGGTATCGGCGAAGACTACCGATCCATCCTCTGCGCGCGCTCACCCAGCGCGTCATCTTTCTCTGGTCCTGGTATTACGTGGCGCTGATTGGCGCTGGGATTGGCGTCTGGGCCGTTTTTATCGGTCCGTTTCCCCCAGGATGGTTCGTGTTCCTGGGTGTGTTTGGCGCAATGCCGCTTGCTGTTTGTGGATATCGTCTGTATCAACAGGCGCACGTATAAGGAGGCCAATGCGATGCCCAGGAAGGAGCTATCCGGCGGTGAGACGTCAGCCACGATTCACCCCAATGCTCAGACGCCACACCCGCGATTTCAACTCAATGAGGCAATCCATCAACCCGTGCGTCTCTCGATACTTGGGTTATTGGTTCACTCACAGCGCGTCGAATTCGCGTTTCTGCGCGACCATCTGGGGCTGAAAGACGCCAACCTTTCGCAGCACCTGACGGCTCTCGAAGCTCTGGGCTATGTCTCGATCACCAAGGGCTTCGTCGGCAAACGCCCGCGCACCTGGGTCGCGATGAGTGATGTGGGTCGCGCGGCCTTCACCGAATACCTGGATGTGCTACAGCAAATCATCGCGCAACCAGCCGATCTGCATTCTACTGATAAGAAGGAGACACAATGAGCGCCACAACATCTGGGACGCCGTTACATGCCTCCCCCTACGCTGATGCCCCCGGACCGACTGAGCCGAACAGTGTCGCCGCATTGTCTGGTGAGCGCAAAGCTGGCCGGCTCCAATGGAAATGGCCGCTCGCCTTCAGCTTCATTCGCTTCCCGCTCCTGGTTGCGAGTTTTGCCATCGCATTCTGGGTCTACCACGCAATGGGACGAGCGCATGCTGGCGAGCTGGCGCAGGCTTTTTCTCGCTACAATGCGCCGCTTGCGGCTGATGCGGTCTGCATTGGCCTCCTCCTCTGGCGGTTGCGACATGAAGGCCTGACGTTGAGAGACCTTGTGCGACCAACACGGCAACATCTCGTGCGCGACCTTATCCGTGGTGTCTTCATCCTGGCGCCAGTGGCGATTGTTGTTGGTATATTCACCGCACTCTACTCGATCCTTTCTGCCACGGCGGCCCTCCAAGGAGCAGGCGACGCCTCGATTCTCAATCCGCTTGGAGCGCCATGGCACGTGGTCATTACTCTGCTGATCATTCCCATTAGTTCAGGCATTACCGAGGAGCTAGTCTATCGCGGCTATGCGCTCCCCAGGCTAGAAGCGCTGTCTGGTCGGCGATGGCAGGCAATAGGTATCACGGCATTGGGATTCGGTCTCCAACATGTGGCGTTTGCGCTGGCGGATTGGCGTCTCGCGGTGATTGGAGGCGTCTCGATGGTGATGGTCGGCGCGGCCTACGGTATTTTCTACTTCGCCGCCAAACAACGGCTGCTTCCGCTGATGCTTCTGCATTGGCAGGCGGACTTCGTATCCCTGGGCCTCTTCCCGCTTCTGCTTGTGCTGCTACGGATCGTCTGAGCGCCGCTGCGGCCAATAGGTTCCCCCGTGTAGAATACAGACGAGAATACTGCGCAACATCAACGGCACAGTTCAGCGAAAGCGGGGGAACGGATGACCCGGATCGTCGTCACCAGCGACCTGCATTTAGGTATCACCACCGAAGAGGAGCTGCGCGCGCTGGCGGAGCGAATTGCCGCTGAGCAGCCCGACCTGACGGTCCTCGCGGGCGATATCGGCGAGGGGCTGGCGAATGTGAGTGACTGTCTGAGGCTGTTCGCGTCTCTGCCGGGACAGGTTGCCGTGCTGATGGGCAACCACGATCTGTGGAAACATGGCCTTGACAGCCAGGATCTCTGGGACAGGCTGCTGCCTGAGGCTGTGCGTGACGCGGGCATGATCTGGCTGGAAGACGCCACCTGGCGCCGCGATGGTGTCGCGGTCGTCGGCTCGATGGCTTGGTACGACTACACCGCCGTTGACCCCATCGTGCCGCCGCACCCGCCGGAGTGGTTCGCCGAGTACAAAGGACAATATAACCCCGACGCCTACCTCATCAACTGGAAGTGGACGGACCTGGAAATGGCGCGGATGCTCGGCGATGCGCTGGTCGGACGCATGCGTGCGCTCGAAGACAATCCCAACGTGGCGGCTGTGCTGGTCGTGACGCATGTCCCGCTCTATCGTGTTCAGATGTTTTATAAGCCAGGAGACCTGCGCTGGGGTACTGGTAGCGCCTACTTCGGCAATATGTCGCTTGGCGAGCGGCTGCTCCCGATGCGCAAGCTGCGGCGTGTCATCAGCGGCCACACGCATATCGGTCGAGAAGGCGTCGTCGAGCGTCCCGATCAGCCGCCGCTGCCGGTGTGGGTGATTCCGAGCGATTACCATAAGCCGGTCTATCTGACGGTGGATTCGGATGACCTGGAGGCATAACATTCGGCTGATATTGGGAGACTATTAAGCGGAGGGCGAAACCTGTGGCACAACAGCGGATAGTGGTTGTCGGCGGCGGCGTCATGGGCCTAGCGGCCGGATGCGCGCTGGCGGCGTTGCCCGAGATCGAGGTGACGGTGCTCGAACGCTTTCAGGTGGGGCATGAGTGGGCTTCGTCGCATGGACTGACGCGCGCCATCCGCCACGAATACGGCGACGCGGCGATCTACACCGACATGGTCGCGCGGAGCCTGGCGCTATGGAAAGACCTGGCGCGCGAGACCGGACGCACGCTCTACACTGAGACTGGCGTGCTGAGCCTTGGCCACGCCGACGACGGTCACACGCTGCCCGGACTCGACGTGATGCGTGCGCGCGACTTGCCCGCCGAGCGATTGACCGCCGCCGAGTGCCGCGAACGCTTCCCGCAGTTTCGGCCCGATGAGTACGACGCGATCACCTGGAATCCAGTGGGCGGGATGCTGCATGCCTCCGAGTGCCTGGTGGCGCTCAGCGAGCGGCTGCAAGCGCGTGGTGGCATACTCCGTGAGGGCGCGCAGGTGATGCGCGTCGAGCCAGAGGGCGCTGGTGGCCGCGTGACGCTAGTGGGCGGCACACAGCTCACAGCTGATCGCGTGATCGTGACAGCGGGACCATGGGTTCACGATGTGCTGCCTGAGTTAGCATTGCCGGTGCGGCCAACGCGCCAGCAGGTCTGCTACTTCTCCGGCCTGCCCGATCCAGCGATGTTCGCCGTGGGCCGATTCCCGGTATTTCTGGTCGGCATGAACCAGTATGGCTTTCCGCTGCACGGGCCGGGCTGGATCAAAGTCGGGCTGCATGCGTTCGGCGAGACGGCTGACCCGAACGCGGGCTACGACTCAGACATGCGCGAGGTGGAGGAAGTGCGTGATTTTCTCCGTCGTGTCATCCCCGACGCAGCCGAGGCGGCGCTCGAACTGGTGGATCGCTGCATGTATGATGTGACGCCGGACGAGGACTTCATTCTCGACAGCCATCCTGCCGGCAGCGGCGTCATTATTGGCAGTGGGTTCTCCGGTCACGGCTTCAAGTTTGGCATCCTGATTGGGGAGCTACTCGCGGCGTTGGCGCGTGGCGTCGAGTCGCCTGTCCCCATGGAGCGCTTCCGGCTTGACCGCTTTACTGCCCGCTCGTGAGAACAGTCATCCGGTGTCGTCGTTGACACCGCCACTGTTGCCTCGGTACCATGATACAGGTAGCCAATTGGCTTTCTTCCAGGGGGAGCTTTCGCGATGAACACAAGCGGGCGTCAGATGGCGCAGACCGTCGGCATCCTGTTTCAGGAGCATTCCGAGGGCGCTGGTGAATTGGCGAAGACTCTGGCCGTGCGCCTGCGGGCGGAGGGGCGCAATGTCTGGCAGGAGACGTTGCAGCGACAGGATGCGCCAGTGAACGACCAACTTGCCGGAACGGATGTCGTGCTGGTGCTCGGCGGCGATGGCTCGCTGCTCTCCGCCGCCCGCATGTGCGCGGAGGCGAGCATTCCGCTGCTCGGCATCAATTTTGGTCGGGTCGGCTTTCTGACCGAACTGGAACCCAGCGAGGTGGACGAGAAGCTGCCATTCTATTTCAACGGCGACTACTGGATCGACGAGCGAGCGATGCTCCAGGCGGAGGTGAATGCGGGTGAGGTCCAGCACCGCTTCATCGCGCTCAATGATATGGTGGTGGTGCGCGGCGCGCTGCCACGAGTCATTCGCGTGAAGGTCTGGCTCGACGGCCACTACTACAACACGACGGTAGCCGACGGCATCATCGTCTCGACCGCTACCGGGTCAACCGCCTATAACCTCGCCGCTGGCGGGCCGATTCTCCATCCGCAGGTGCGTAGCAGCGTGCTGACACCGGTCGCGCCGCATCTGGCGGCGGACCGCTCGCTGATTCTGGAGCCAAACGCCGTTACCAGCTTGGAATTGCAGCCTGATTCCGATGGAGCGATTCTTTCTGCGGATGGCCAGATCAACCTGACGCTAAATGCGGGCGCGCAGGTGACGATTCGTAGCTCGCAATACGTCACGCGGTTTCTGCGGCGGCGCCCGCCGACCTATTTCTACCGCATTTTGTCGGCGAAATTGCAGGATAACCTTTCAGGATAGCGACGGATATGCTACTCGAACTGACGATTACCGACTTTGCCATTATCGATACATTGCACCTGCGCTTTGGATCGCATCTCAATGTCTTCACGGGCGAGACGGGCGCGGGCAAATCTATCATCATCGACGCAATCTCGGCGCTGGTCGGTGAGCGCATGGGGGGTGATGTCGTCCGGGCGGGAAGCGAGCGCGCCATCGTCGAAGGCGTTTTTGATATCGGCCACCTGCTCGCGCGCGAGAAGGCTGCTATCTCGTCGCCTGCGAAGCTAGCAGTAGCGTCTGAGGGCGAAGGAGGGGCGTCCGAGGCGGAGACACTGACCGAGACACTGGCGGAGTTCGGTATCGAGGTCGAGGATGGGACGCTGATTCTCTCGCGCGAGATTGCGCGAACAGGCCGGGGCATTCAACGCGCCAACGGGCGGGCGACGCCACTTTCGGCGTTGCAGCGGATCGCCACCTTCCTGATCGATATTCACGGGCAGAGCGCCCATCTCACTATTCTGCGCCCCGAGCAGCATGTCTACTATCTGGACCGCTATGCCGCGACCGACGATCTGCGCCAGCAGGTGGCGTCGCTAGTTGGTGAGTGGCGCGCGACCCGACGCGACCTGGATCGCCTCCAACGCGATGAGCGCGAGTTGGAGCGGCAGCGCGAATTGCTCCAATACCAGGTGGATGAGATCGAGGCGGCGAAGCTGCGCCCCGGTGAACTGGAAGAACTCGAGCGCGAGCGCAAGATGCTGGCGAACGCCGAGCAACTCGGGGCATTGTGCGTGGCAATCCATAGCGCGCTGGCGGGCGACGAGACCGGCGAGGTCAGTGGCGCACTGGACACGCTGGCGGCGGCGCAACGCGATTTTGCTGACCTGTTGCGGCTGGATGACAGCCTGCGCGAGCAGTTGAGCGAGTTGGAGCAGGCGCTCTACCTCGTCGAAGATGTCGCCACCTCTGTACGCGCCTATCAGGAAGAAGTAGCGGCGGACCCTCAGCGCCAGGCAGAGGTCGAGGAACGGCTGGACCTGCTTGCGAAGTTGCGGCGCAAGTATGGCGCGACCATCGAAGAGGTGCTGGCGTTTGGCGAGGAGGCCAGCCGCACGCTCGATACCCTGTCTCATCGCGAGGAGCGCATTGCTGACCTTCAGCAGCGCGAAGAGGCAATCCGCCAGCGCATTGGCGGCATCGCCAGCGACCTTTCGCAGCGCCGCCAGTCCGCAGGGCGCGCGCTTGGCACGGCAATGGAGCGCGAACTCGATGACCTCAATATGCAGCGGACACGCTTCCTGACCGAGATTACCCAGCGCGGCGACGAACAGGGCGCGCCCGCCACGCTCGATGGCCAAACGGCCTCCTGGGCGTTCACCGCGACGGGGATTGATGCGGTCGAATTCCTGCTTGCGCCAAACCCAGGCGAGCCGCTCAAGCCGCTGGCGCGCATCGCCTCCGGCGGCGAGACCTCGCGCATTATGCTTGCGCTTAAGACGATCCTCTCGCGGGCAGATGCCGTACCTATCCTCATTTTCGACGAGATCGACGCGGGCATCAGCGGGCGAAGTGGGCAGGTCGTGGGCGAGAAGCTCTGGGCGCTGGGACAGAGCCATCAGGTGCTCTGCGTGACCCACCTGCCGCAGATTGCCGTACTGGCCGACACGCACTTCCGCGTCAGCAAGGCGCTTTCCGCCGACCGCACAACCACGCAGGTCGAGGAGCTGAAGCCCGCCGAGCGTACGCGGGATGTCGCGCAGATGCTGGGCGGCGCGCGCACCAGCGCATCGCAGGCGAACGCCGCCGATCTCATCAAGCGCGCCGAGGCCTGGAAACGCTCGCACAAGCCACGGAGCGCCACCGCCTGACAGGCTGGAGAGTAGCCGAAAGTCTCATGCCAGGCGGTACGTTTAGGGGGTAAGCGTGTAGGAATTTCGTGCGGCGTGTGAACGAAACAGCGGTTGCCCACGTAGAACATATTGAAGATGGCGATAAGGCAATATCAGTTGAGCTTTGGAGGAGGGCGCGCGTTTTCAACGGCAGTGTTCCTGCGGTATAATTCGGGAAGAGCCAGGGAATAGTCCTGGCGTCGAGAGTACCTAAGGAGGCCGCAAGCTGGATTCCGCCGAACTCGCCAGGCTCATCGCCGATATTGCTGTGGATAAGAAGGCGACCGATGTGGTCATGCTGGACATCCACGAACAGTCCGTCATCGCCGACTATTTCGTCGTCTGTACTGGCTCGAATCCCCGGCAGATTCAGGCAATCGCCAATGCCATCGAAGACCGGCTGGGGGAGTTACACGTATGGACGCGAGGCTATGAGGGCAATGCTGAGAACGGATGGATGCTGCTCGACTGTGGCGATGTGATCGTGCATATCTTTGGGCCGATGGAGCGCGAATTCTATCGCCTGGAACGTCTGTGGAGCAACGCGCCTTCCGAAGTGTATGTGCAATAGCGAAGACAGCGTAGACCGGATTCGTAGAAAAGGGTGACGGCAATGGCGACGTT
>DASUHD010000085.1:0-15534 GCA_036273675.1 Ktedonobacterales bacterium
GCCAATGAGGCTCACGAGCCAGAGTCATAGCCCCCGAAGCCAGCGCCACCCAGGCTAGGCATGCGACGCCAGGCATTTGCGCTTGCGACACGACGCTACATGAACGTTCCTGATGAGTTGGGGAGCCAAACATACGGTCAACGAGTTGAAACCAATCTTACCATGACCTGGTATCAACCAGCAAATGTTCTTCTCGTTGTTTCATTGCCACGAGGGCAGATCACCACCTATTGAGCCAGTGGTGCGCGGGAAATACGCTGCAAGTAGGCGAGGGATTTTACGGTGCAATGTTGGGAATTGTGCTTCATCGTCTGCCCTGGCATACCGTCTCACAGCCGTAGGCACGCCTCGGCGGCGAGCCAGAAGAGCGCCTCGCGCCCCGAATGGGAGTCCCATTCGCGCGCGCTCCACTCCGCGCCGCCGACATCGTCGCCACCATAGAGCACCTGGGCGAAGGTCACACCGCGGAATTGAGCCACGGCGAAGAACGCCGCCGCCTCCATCTCGACCATGAGGCAGCCCTCGGCCAGGCGCTGCTGTACCTTGGCGGGTGTCTCGCGATAGATGGCGTCGGTCGTCCAGGTCTTGGCGGTCAGGTAGCCAACCTCATGCGCCTGGAATGTCGCTTCGAGCGCGGCGACGCCCTCGGGGCTGGGCGCCACCTCGCGGCCCGCCGGGAGATAGTGGTATGAGGTACCTTCATCGCGGATAGCTGAGAGTGGGATGAGGGGATGCCCCATCGCGATGCTGCTATCGAGCACGCCACAGCCACCACAGGCGATGAACTTGCGGCAGCCCAGCGCGATCACCTCTTCGAACATCGCGGCGGCCAGTGGCGCGCCAACGCCTGGATGGAATATCGCCAGACGCTGACCCTCGAGCTCCATCTCATAGACAGGGTGCGTTCCCATCTCGCTCCGCAGATGCTTGACAACGCGCATCTCGTCCTGCTGGCTGAGCTGGGTGATGACCTCGTTGAAGAAACAGAGCACCGCATGCTCCGGCACGTCGCGCGGTTTGATGAGCCGCGAGGGCTCCAGTACACCCTCCGGCGCATCATCGAATTCGAGGATGGGATAGTCGCGTGAGACAAAGTCGGTCATGTGAGTGTTTCCATTGAATAGCGCTGGCGACTAAAGTCGCGCCTGAATGGCCTTCGGCCACGAAGTCCGCCGTCGCGGACTGTTCAGACTGTAACCCAACGATACGCGTGGTTGGGGTAGTTCTCTGTAACCCGCGTAGGCGGGTTTTGTGGCGGAGCGGAGCGAGGCCATTCAGGCGCGGTTTGAACCGCCCGCCGTGGCCAGCGGCACATGGCACATCCGTACCATCACCCGCCCGCGCTGGCGCCGCCAAGAATTGGCGTCTGCGTCTTGCCCTGGCCCGCGATACCCGGCTCGGTCATCGCCTCTGGCTTCAATATCTCCGCCAGATCGGATTCCGGCAGCAGGTTACGCTCGCGCACGATGTCGCGGATATCGCGGCCCGTCTGAATCTGCTCCTTGGCAACCGCCGCAGACGCCTCGTAGCCGATATACGGGGCCAGCGCTGTCACCAGACTCGCGCTCTTGAAGGCGTACTCCTCGGCGCGGTTGGCATTCGCCTTGATGCCGACGACACAACGCTCGGTGAAGGTCGCCATCGCATTCTTCAGGATCGTGAACGACCAGAGCACATTGTGGATGATGACCGGCATCATCACATTCAGCTCAAGCTGGCCCGCCTGCGCGGCGTAGCTGACCGTTGTGTCGAAGCCAAAGACCTGGAAGCAAACCTGGTTCAGCATCTCCGCCATCGAAGGATTGACCTTCCCCGGCATGATCGACGAGCCGGGCTGCACCGCAGGCAACACGATCTCGTAGAAGCCGGTGGCCGGCCCGGACGCCAGCAGCCGCAGGTCATTGGCGATCTTGGTCAGGTCGCTGGCCAGCACCCGTACCGCGCCCGAGACCTCCATGAACGACGACATGCTCGGCGCGATCTGCACCAGCGACTCCGCGCGACGGAAGGCGAAGCTGGTCAGCTCGCTCAGATGCTTCACCATCGCGTCGATGTAGGCAGGCTCGGCGTTCAGCCCGGTACCAACGGCCGTGCCGCCGATGTTCAGCTCCAGCAGCGTGTTACTGGCGTCATGGATGCGCGCGACATCGCGGCGCAATGTCAACCCGTAGGCGGCGAACTCCTGGCCGAGGCGGATCGGCGTCGCGTCCTGCAGATGCGTCCGGCCCGACTTCACGATGCCATCGAACTCGCGCCCCTTCGCCTCGAAGGCCGCCGCCAACTCCTCCAGTACGGGCAGCGTCTCGCGCACCATGAGCATCGTCGCCACACGCATCGCCGTCGGGAAGGTGTCGTTGGTGGACTGCGCCATGTTGACGTGATCGTTGGGATGGACCAGCTTGTAGTCGCCGCGCTGGCCGCCGAGAATCTCGATGGCACGGTTGGCCAGCACCTCATTGGCATTCATATTGTGCGAGGTGCCAGCGCCCGCCTGATAGACATCCACCACGAAGTGCTCATGCCAGTGGCCATCCAGTATCTCGTCGGCGGCCTGGATGATGGCGTTGGCAATGTGCGCGTCGAGGCGCCCGGTGTCTCGGTTGGAGAGCGCCGTCGCCTTCTTCACCAGCACCGTCGCGCGAATCATCGCTGGGTGGGCGTGCATGCCGCTAATGGGATAGTTCTCGACGGCGCGCTGCGTCTGCACGCCATAGAGCGCGCTGGCTGGCACTGCTTTATCGCCGAGCGAGTCATGCTCGATGCGCGCGCCCTGTTGCTGTGAATCGTCGTTTGTCATCGCTCTGTATGCCTCCTGCCGTGGCTACGTTGCTCCGGCAATGTTGGGAAACGGGGAAATACCGAGAGCCAGTCCTATCTTACCACGACGAGGCAGGGGCAAGGGATGAGCGCAGGTCTATCGCTGGCGAAAGGCTGGCATGGAGCGATCCTCTCTACCCCTCGCCCTCGTGGGATGCGCCCCGCTCAGGATAGTACGAGCGACGAGGTCGGGGTCATCGTAGGTGGGAACGTGGCCGCAGCCAGGCAGGGTGAGCCAGCGGGTCCGCGGCGGCAACTCATCACGAAACCGTGCGAGGCGTGACAGCAGCACCCGGTCGCGCCCACCCCAGGCGACCGTCACGGGAACATTGATCTGGCGGCCGCCCGCAAAGCTCTCGCGTGTCGTAGCGCGGAAGGTCGGCTGGAAGCCGGGCGTTCGTACGAACGTCCGCACGGCTTCCAGCGCCGCGTTCGGCGGGAGACTCCATGGGCGACCAGTCAGGTGCGCCAGAAACAGCGTTCGGCCAATGGGCGAGGCCAGCACTGCCGGGGCGACGGGAAGCAGCGTCCGCGCCAGCCAGCGCGAAACGCGGAACAATACGATGTCGTAGCCTGGCGCTCGGCCTCGCCATAGCCCCGCTGGCGAGAGCGCGACCACCGAGCGCGCCCGTCCCAGCTTGGCTAGTTCCAGCGCCGTCCACCCGCCCAGCGAATTGCCCGCCAGATGCGCCGTCTCGATACCCAGCTCGTCCATGAAGCGCGCTAGCGCCCGCGCGAACGTCGCGGCATCCGGTCTTCCGCCCTTCAAGATAGGCGAGTCGCCATGCCCCGGCAGGTCCACGGCGATCACATCATAGTGGGACGTCAGCATGGGCAGCACCGGGTCCCAGATGCGCAGGCCGCTGCCGATGCCATGCAGCAACAGCAGCGGCTCACCCTGTCCGCTCCGCTCGTAGTGAATAGCGCCATCTGCGCTTATGAGCTGTTGCGCCCATTGCTCTATCGGGTTCTCGTTGGCAGACATAGGTGAACCCCCTTCAACCTGCTCGACCGCAGGCTACTTCCGCGCCGCCACATGTTCAGGCGCGTCACTTGGGGCAGTCTCCCCTACACTCGTTGCGTCGGAACGAACCAGCAGCGGCATCCCGGCCCACGCATCTCGGACGCTGGGCGTCCAGCCTGTTGCCGCCTTGAAGCGGCTATTGGAGACGCGCTGGCTGCGACTCAGCGCCTCTGTGCCAGGCCCACCCGCCAGATTCATCAGCCATGTCGGCAGCGAGCGCAGCCGTTTGCGCCCGACGGCAGCGGCGATGGCTCCGGCGATCTCCGCGCGACGCAGGGGATGGTCGTCCACGATGTCATAGATGCCCGAGTCGCCCCGTTCGAGCGCCACCACGAGCGCGTTTGCGGCGTCGTCCACCCAGACGAGTGGCATGTAGCCCTGCGGGCGTCCAGGCACAGGCACAAAGCCCAGACGCGCGATACGAAGCTGATCCTGGGCTGAAGGCGCATCTGGACTGTAGAGCGCGCCCATGCGCAGCGAGAGACCACGGCGACCGTCACCCGCCGCGGCGAAACGCGCAACCTCGGCCTCGGCATCGAGCGTGGTCACTTCAATCGCGGTTGGCGTCGCTGGGGTGTTCTCCGCGTCAATCCACTCGTCGCCGCTCTCGGGATAGACGAGGGCAAAGCTGGGATAGACAAACGTCTTCACGGTCGGTGAGGCGAGCGCCGCCGTGACGAGCGCGCGCGTGCCATCGCGGCGGATGCGGTCGTTCTCGGCCCAGGCGGAAAGCCGCCCGGCGCGCGTGCTCGGCGGGATCTTCGTCGCCAGATGGAGCACCGCATCGGCATCCCGGAGCGCCATTTGTAGCGAGACCAGGTCAAAGAGATCGGCGTCCACCGGCTCTGCTCCGAGCCGACGTAGCAGTGTGGCGTTTTCGGGCGAGCGGCTGAGGCCGCGAACGGTATGGCCAGCGCCGACGAGACGCCGGACGACGGGCCGCCCCAGGACGCCAGTAGCGCCAGTAACGAAAACCTTCATGTATTCCTTCCTCTCTTTCCTTCTTCGAGTTGCGTCCAGGCCCATCCAGTGGCTAACCACGAAGGCATTCCTGGAACCACGCGAGCGTTTTGTCGACGGCGCGTTGATCCACGCGCTTGCCGAGGCCCGCCACGAGGTCCGCAATGGTCTGCCCCCTGAGCGACCTGCGCCATGCCATCTCGGCGCGCAGCATGGTAGCATTGATGGCGCAGGGCAGACGATACACCGCTGGCTCAAGGCCCGCGGGGCCGCGCTGGCGAATCTCGCTGCAACGGAAGGCCGGGTCGCGCCCCTCGATGGCGTCCACAACGTCCAGCATCGTGATCTCGGCAGCGGGCCGGGCAAGCCGATAGCCCCCTTTGGGACCAGGGACCGACACCAGGATATCGGCGGCCGTCAGCGCCTGGAGGTGCTTGATGAGATAGCTTTCGGAGACCCCGTGGTACTCTGCGAGCGCCTTGCCCGGCAGCACCATACCAGCGGGAATCACCGCCAGCAGCGCGGCGCAATGTAGCCCCCACTCGACGCCATCACTGAGCTTCATCTGCGCCCTCCCGATCAGCCCGCGACGTTTCACGCCATCGATATCCATCACTCACAATCAATGATAAACTTTATCCTGGATAAATGCAATCTATGATTCAGCCCCAAGAGCATCCATCTGCCTCTATGCGCAGCCGTCAACTGGCCTTTCCGCCAGTGTGTGCGGCAAGCGTGGCGTGGTACGATGCTATACAGGAAATTTTACGCAGAAATAACTAGAGCAATGATTTGCACTACCCCTGAGAGGATATGTCTCGAATGATTGGACACGGAGCAATGCGCGGCGGTGGCGGTGGACGCTTCAATCGCATGTCGCGCTATCAGATGGAGGAGCCGACCCGCAAGGCGGATATGAAGACGGTGCGGCGGGTGGCGGCGGCGTTCAAGCCCTATCGCAAAGAGGTCGCCATTGTGCTGCTGGCGATTATGGTGGTCAGCGCGCTGGGCATCGTCAACCCGTATATGCTCAAATTCGCCATCTCGATTGGCTTTGCTCAGCAGAACTTCAAGCTGCTCTCCCTCTTCGTCGGCGTCATGGTCATCACCCCAATTATCACCGGCATGATCGGCGTCGGTCAGACCTGGCTCAATACGCGCGTCGGCCAGAATGTGATGCGCGACCTGCGCAACCAACTGTATAGCCACTTGCAACGGATGCCGCTCAAGTTCTTCACCGATACCCGCACCGGTGAGATTCAGTCGCGCCTCTCGAACGACATCGGCGGCGTGCAGTCCGTCGTCACCGATACCGCCACCTCGGTCGTCTCGAACCTCACTATCGCGCTCTCGACCATCGTCGGCATGTTCTTCCTCGACTGGCGGCTGACGCTGCTCTCGCTGGGGCTGCTGCCGCTCTTCCTCTGGATGACCTATCGCATCGGCAAGGTGCGTCGCGCCATCAGCAAGGATACGCAAATCTCGCTGGCGGAGCTTTCGGCGATGGTGGAGGAGACGCTCTCGGTCAGTGGGGTGCTGCTGACCAAGACATTTGGCCGCCAGAAGCAGGAGACCGCGCGCTTCGGCAAGGAGAACGAGAAGCTCGTCGGCCTGCAAATCCGCCAACAGATGATTGGCCGCTGGTTCATGATGTTCATCGGGGCGTTTTTCTCGATTACGCCAGCACTCGTCTATCTGCTGTACGGCTATCTTTCGTTTGGCCCAGGGCATACCCCCAGCGGGAATATCGCCGAGCAGATCGGCACACTTGTCGCCTTCACCACGCTGCAGAGCCGCCTCTTCTTCCCGATTGGCCAGTTGCTAAGCGTGCAGGTCGAGATTCAGGGCGCGCTGGCGCTCTTCGACCGTGTCTTTGAGTATCTCGATATGCCCCACACGATCACCGATAAGCCCAGCGCGCTGGCGCTCAACCCAGAGACGGTGCGCGGCGAGGTGGCGATGGAACACGTGACGTTCCACTACCGGCCCGACACCGAGCGGCCCGCGCTGGACGAGATCTCATTCGACGTGCGGCCAGGCCAGTTGACGGCGCTGGTGGGGCCGAGCGGCGCGGGCAAGACGACGATCACCTATCTCGTGCCACGCCTCTACGACGTGGAGAGCGGCGCGGTGACGATTGACGGCCACGACGTGCGCGACGTGACGCTGGAAAGTTTGGGCGAGGTCATCGGTATGGTGACGCAGGAGACGTATCTCTTCCATACGACGATCCGCGAGAATCTGCGCTACGCCAAACCCGACGCCAGCGATGAGGAGTTGGAGCGTGCGGCGCAGGCGGCGGCCATCCACGAGCGCATCATGGAGCTGCCCGAAAAGTATGATACCGTTGTGGGCGAGCGCGGTTATAAGCTCTCCGGCGGCGAGAAGCAGCGCATCGCCATTGCCCGCGTCATCCTGAAAGACCCGCGCATCCTGATTCTGGACGAGGCGACCAGCGCGCTCGATACGCACTCCGAGCGGCTGATCCAGGCGGCGCTGGAGCGGCTAATGGTGAACCGGACGACGATTGCGATTGCGCACCGGCTCTCGACGATTCTGGCCGCCGACCAGATTCTGGTGGTAGACGGCGGGCGCATCGTCGAGCGCGGCACGCATACCGAGCTTATCGAGTACGACGGCCTCTACGCCCGGCTCTATCGCGAGCAGTTCCGGGAGGCCGCCGAGGTGGAGGAAGAGACGCTGGCCGGGCTATCGTGAAAATGCCCGGCGGCAGCGTTTATCTTTACCGAAGTCAGCAAAGATTGCCCAAGTTACACTCCGCGGGTGGCCCAGGCGGTGATGACCAGCGCCGCCAGCGCGATCAGCAGCGGCCAGCCCAGCCACCACGTCAGCGGCGGATGATCGTCGCCCACGGGCATCTGGCGGCGTAGAGCGTCCCAAACGCCGATGCCCGCCGCCGTCAGCAACAGCCCGACGACCCAGATAATCGCCAGAGCCGCGCCCTGTGGCGCCACGGAGAAGAAGGGCATAACGAAGACAGCGAGGAAAAAGCCAGCGACCGCCGCAAGCTGAATCGCCTCGCCCAGCCGGAAGCAGAAGCGATCGCGCCCCGTGACCTCCAGTAGCTCGTCGGGGACGGCATCCTCGGCGTCGCCTGGCTCGCGAATCGCGGTGATACGTGTGAGCACGGGCAGCACGCAGATGAAGGCAACGGCGGCCAGCACGCGCGCGGCGATCAGAACGCCGCTGGGCGATTTGACAGGCGCGTTGGCAATCGTCAGCGCGTTGAACTGCTGGGCGATGGCGGTGAGTGAGAGCGTCAGGGAGAGCGCCGCTCCGACTATCAAGCGCACGCCCCGGTCAGCGGCGACGCGCGTGAGGGGGGTCGGCGTCAGCCAGCCGACGAACAGGCGCGCCAGCGGCAGCCCCAACAGCAGCGCGCCTTCTGCCACCAGATCGCCCTTCAGGCCAATCGCCGTCACCAGCGGATTGCCCGGTACCGGCAGCATCACGAGCGCCAGCGCGGGCGCGAGGACCGCGACGACGCCGCTGAGGGTCAGAGCGGACTCGCTCACGCCATCCGGCGCAATCGTCTCACCCTGCCACGACTCGCGCAGGTCGGTGATGAGGTCACCCTTCTCGCCGCCCGCCGCGCCGCTGGCGAACGCACGCACCAGGAGCAGCGCCACACCCACCACCACCGCCACCAGCAGTCCCGGATAAACCAGCACAGCCAGTGCAAAACTCAACACCCCGTTCATGGGCTACTTTCCTCCTGGGAGTCGTCTATTTCCGCGACTGGCCGCGTTGTCCGGCTTTCCGGGCGCCCTGCTTCGCCGCCTTGCGTTCGCTGACGGGCGCTTCCTCGGCAGTTGTTTCCACCGTGTCCTCGGCTGGCTCATCGGCCATAGACGCTTCTGCTGTCACGCCATCGCCATCGGCTGGAGCCGCACTTTCATCGGGCGTCGCGGCGCTGTCATCGCCGCCACCTGGAGGTATCGTCTCGTCGGGGCCGCTGTCATCGTCGACCGCATCTTCATCGTCATCCAGCTGTGCCTCGGCGTATTCGTCATCCTCATCGATACCGCCGATGAGCTGACTGCCCGCCACCTGCGTCCAAGACGAGGTAAAGGCGGAGGCGAGGTCCACCCAGACGACTGATGGCTCCTCCAGCGCGGCGTCCTCCATGCCCGTGCCGGTCAGCGCTTCCTCGCCGCTGGTCTCTAGCGTCACCGCGGTGCGGTGTGTCCCCAGACGGAGGAGCAGCGCCGCGCCTGCCAGCACCACCGCCGCCAGCCAGAAGATACCGGGGAGCCACTGACTATTCCCGGTCGTGTAGCCGAACGGTATGACACGCAGCACATCGTTTGCGGCGCCCTCAGGCGTTATCTGATCGACCGCGAAGAGCGCGCCCCAATTCAGGAAGGTCTGAGGAAAGATCCCCAGCGCGATGCCGAGCGCCGCCAGCACTGCGCCCGGCAGCTCCAGCAACTCCGAGACGGAGGAACGCGTGGGCTTTTCAGCCTCATCGTCCGCCAGCTCGTCCGGGTCGGACTTGAAGGCCAGCACCGTCGCCCGGATCAGCGCCAGCGCAAAGAGCGCATCACCCAGCCAGGCGAGGCCAAGCAGCGGGATGCCCAGTTTCGTCCCGGCGAGCGTGCCTGCGGTAATCTGGTGGCGCGCGATGAATCCGCCGAAGAACGGGACGCCAAGCGCGGTAGCCGCGCCGACTGACCAGGCGAGGAGGTTGAGCGGGCGTGACGCCAGCCCAAATGGCGCCGGGCCAGCGCCGTCCGGCTCGTCATCCGCCGTAACGATCCCGCCCGCGACCAGCGACGCCGTCATCGCGCCGATGCCCACCACGCTGGTCGCCAGCAAGACGACAATACCAATCGCGGCGGCGGGCTGCGACGAGCCAAGGGCGAAGAGTCCCCAGCCGACCTGCGCGGTCGCCAGCAGCGCCACCAGCGTGCGCCCGTCGCGCCGTCCGAGCGCCAGCAGGCCTGCGATGGCGATGGTGAGCGAGCCGAACACCGCCAGCGCGATGCCTCCGGTGATCGGCGGTGTCACCGCGCCAATCTGGGGCCAGAGCCCGCTGGTGGTGGCTTGCAGGGCGCCCCATATGCGCGCGCCTACGAAGACGACGACGGGCAGCGCCAGCGCCAGCAGCGCGCCAAACCCGGTCGGCGTGGCAAACGCGGCCCGCCGACGCACCCACGCGACGAAGGGATAGCCGCCGCCCGCCAGCGAGAGGGTGATCGCCAGCAAGAGAATCTGCCAGGGCGACGCGGCGGAATGGCCCGCCAGCCCGTAGAAGGTGTGATCTTTGGTGGTGACCGCGATGAGCAGCAAGAGCAGCACCGTCAGCGCTGGCCCAAGCAGCATCGCAATCAGGCCGCGATAATCGAGATTATTGCTCTCCGCGCCCTGTTCGCCCAGGTACCATGTCAGCGCCACCAGCGCGAGCCAGACCAGGCCAAGCCAGAGCAGGTTATCAGAGAAGACCAGGTGCAGCGCGCAGACCTCGAGGCCAATCACCAGGCCAAGTTCGGCCAGCAGCCGCCCATATGAGCCTTCTGTCCGGCCCACGTCCATCCAGACCAGCCAGAGCAGCAGCGGCACGATCAGCGCCGCAATGCCCCAGGCGCCATAGAAGGAAAGGCCGTCCGCGCGGAAGACCGGCGCGAAGGGCGTGGCGCTATTGCCCGCGAAGGCGAAGCGAAGTGGCGTGGGGAATGTGAGATCATCGCTGAGTAAAATCAGCCCGACGATGGGCGCGGCGGCGGCCAGCCCCGCCAGGGCGAACGCGACCGGCGATGGCAGGCGGAATGTGGTGAGACGTGAAAGAATGACGAGAAGAATCGCGACGACGGCTGGGGCCAGCGTCATCAAACCGAAAAGTAATGTAAGCGACACAGGCCGTGGCCTCCCTTATGCCGAGCGGCATATAGCGTCGGCGCCCCACGATCATCCGCGAAAAGCATCCATAGCGCGGCCCGGAATCCATGCCCAGACTGGCGGAGGCGCACGCAACGAGTATAACATGGTGCGCCATTCGGCACAACCAGCGTAGGCGTTATCAGCATATTCGGGCTACCATCCAGCGTTGCCCGATTGCCACCATCGGCGACTGTAAAGGAGGTGTGATACACCCAGGGGATCGAGCGTAGTTTCACTAATGCTACCTAAATGCGACCTATCTTGCCGTGGTTTAGAGAAACGCAGCGCGCTCTGGAAGGACATCGCCGTGACGCTCTCCCCATCTGACCAGCCGCCACATCCAGCGAACTCCGGTCAGCAGGCGCAGGAGCGCGGGCGGTGGCTGACCGCGATCAGCGCCACCGTAGGTGGCCTTGCCATCGCCGCATCAGCGCTATGGACGCAGGCCATGGCGACCATAGCGTCTGCGCTTCGCCCTGCAGAACTGAGCGCCGTTCCAGCTTATCGGGGCGATGTCACACCATTTCAGCAGGCGGCCCTAACGCGCATGACGGTTATTGTGGTCGTCAGTTTCGTGGCCATTATGGCGCTTGCCGTGCTGACCATTCTGCTCGGACGCCGGGCGCGCCGACAGTCAGGAAATGAGGCGACGCTGGCGTGGCTGGAAAAGTGGGCCACCGTCTGTCTCATCGTCAGCCTTGCTGGTCTGTGCTTCATTGTGCTCTTGAGTCTGAGCTCGCTCTCGGCAATAGTGTCGTTCCGCTTGCGCCTGCCATCATCCATCAACCAACTGCTCGACATCGTGCTATACCGGTCTCCAGTCATCGGTCAGGCGCTTGTAACGATCACAACGGCGAGCACGATGGGATGCTTCATCCTGAGCAGCACCGCAGCGCGTCGAGGACAGCACTGGCGGACACCCATCAGTCTCGTGGTGTCGGCGCTGATTCTGCTGCTATGGTTTGTGACCACTGCATGGGCGGCCCGGTTCATCGTTGGCTTCTACCTGCACCTGCATCTGGTCTGGTAGTCGCGCGTCGCGCCAATCGTCCACCCCCTCTTGCGGGCGGTCGCTATACTGGTGGCAATACCCGCGCGAGGGTGACACTGGCGTCATCGCTCGTCTGATTTCGCTGTGGAGGTCGGTGCATGGCTCTCTCGCCCCAGGGTTTCTGTGATACGCCGCCCGGTTCGCACTATCCCCTGCTCCCCGGCATTCGCTCGCGCATCGTGCGCACCCCGCGCCTCAGACAGCATATCTATGAGAGCGGCCCGTCCACCGGCGAGACTCTTGTGTTAGTTCACGGCAACATGAGCTCCGGGCGCTTCTTCGAGGAAATAATGGCGGCGCTGCCGGAGTACCACATCATCGCGCCCGATCTGCGCGGCTACGGGGCGACGGAGCCGCTGCCGACGAACGCGGCGCGGGGCGTGCGCGACTACTCCGACGACATCCACGCGCTGACCAGGGCGCTTCGGCTGGGACGGTTTCACCTGCTGGGGTGGTCGCTCGGCGGCGTCGTCACCATGCAGTACCTGCTCGATCATCCGCAACAGGTGCGGACGCTGACGCTCCACGCGACTGGCTCGCCCTATGGCTACGGCGGCACACGCGATGCCGAGGGGACGCCCAACTTTGCCGATTGCGCGGGCAGCGGCGGCGGGCTGGTCTATTCGCAGGTGACAGAGAGCTTCGGCGCGGGCGATACCACCGCCAGATCGCCGTTTACTGCGCGCTACTCCCTGCGCAATGTGGTGGTGCGACCCTCGTTCCGCTTCACGGCGGAGCGCGAAGATATTCTGGTCGAGCAGATGCTGATGATGCGCATCGGCGAGCTGCACTACCCTGGCGACAAGGTTGCCTCACCCAACTGGCCGTATGTCGCGCCAGGCATCTATGGCCCCAACAACGCGCTCTCGCCACGCTATCTCAACCTTGCCCCATTGGGCGAGATGCGCGACGGGCCACCGGTGCTCTGGGTGCGCGGCGGCGATGACGTGATGGTCAGCGACACGGCGCAGCTCGATCCGGCGGTGCTCGGGCGCTACGCCATGATTCGCGGCTGGCCCGGCAGGCGTATCTTCCCGGCGCAACCGATGCTGGCGCAGATACGGACGCTGCTGGACCGCTACGCCAGCAACGGTGGCGCGTATCATGAGGTGGTTCTCAGGAACTGCGGCCACGCGCCGATGTTCGAGCAGCCGGAGCAGTTTCTCACGCATCTGCGCGCGCTGCTGGAACCTCACAGGGGGAAAACCGCATGAGCCAGTCGTCTCTCGCCCGAACCTCAGGCGCCGCTGTGTCATTTACCCGCCGCTATGCACGATACATTTTCTGGCTGCTCTGGCTGGCAAATTTCATCAACTATGCTGATCGCTATGCGTTCTTAGCCATTGGCGACCATGTGCAGACCGAATTCAACCTCTCGGATACTCAGTATGGTTTGTTGGCGACCTCCTTTCTGTTTGTGTATACCCTGAGCATTTTGCCCATGGGCCTGTTAGCGGACCGCGTCAAGCGCAAGAACGTTGTGGCGGGCGGTATCACCTTTTGGAGCATCGTGACGACCTTCACGGCCCTCGCTCCAAATTATGGCTTCATCTTCGCGACGCGAGCCGCGCTTGGTCTGGGTGAGGGGACATACTTCCCCGCGAGCACGTCCATGTTAGCATCGAGCTATCCTGCCAAAGACCGTGCGAAAGTGATGAGCCGTTGGAATACTGGTTTGCTTGTTGGGTTGGCTGTTGGCTTTGTCGGCGCCGGTGTACTCTATGGCGTGTTCAATGATCAGTGGCGACCAGTATTTTACGTCTTTGGTATCCCTGGCTTGCTCCTGGCTCTGTTGATTTTTCTCTCAAAAGAGCCGCCACGTCACGCCGATGATGAGGTCAGCGCTGAAACGGCGTTGGCGCGTGGCGGTGTGCGTGGCATCTGGCGCAACATCGTGGAACTGTGGAAGATTCCTTCGCTGCGCATTGTCGTCGTCTTGCAGGCATTGAGCTTCTTCGTCTTCGGCGCGACGCTCGTCTTCATCGTCCCGCTCTTTGACCGGCAGTTTCAGGGCCTCGCCGTTTCGCCAACAACGTTGGTCGGCGTTGGCACCGTGATTGGTGGGATTATTGGTTTGCTCGCTGGTGGCGCCGTTGCGGACGCCCTCATCAGCCGTTATCCGGGCGCGCGTGTGTTGGTTAGCGGCTGGAGCTTCATTCTCGCAGTGCCTTTTTTCGTTGCGTCGATCCTCGCCATTATTTTCGATTTTGGCCTCTCGGTCAATGTGCGCGTGTTTGGCATCTTCACACCGCTGTTCATTATCACCGTCGCGCTGTTGCAGGTGAATTCCGGCCCATTGACAGCGGTATCGCAAGATGTGGTGGTTCCACTAAAACGAGCCGCAGCAGTAGGTCTCACGCTACTGCTCTCGCACTTTTTCGGCGATCTCTTCGCGCCAACCATCGCCGGCGCTCTCAGCGATTTCCTCAGCAGCAACGCCTTCTTGAACACGTTGGGCATCACGCATAGCAATTCGCCTGGCTACGCCTTCCTGATCATTGGCGTGCCGGTGTTGCTCGTGGCGGGCATCGTGGGTATTTGGGGCGCTCGCTTTGTGCAGGGAGACGAAGCGGCGGCACGAGCAGGTGACTAGCAGTCGGCGCTTGCTCCTACTTCCCCTGCTGTTCGGCGAAGCGGTCGCGGGCGGCGAAGGCGTCTACCGCCGAGGGCCACTGATAGGGCGCGCTGACGACGACGACGCGCTCCGAGTCGGCGGCGTCGCGGGCGAGCCAGTGACCGCCGTTATGCCCGCCCGCCTCGCAGGCCACCCACATCTCGAAGCCAGACGCGCCGGGGATATTGCGTAGCTCGAAGTCCGCCATCTCCCAGTGGCCATCCTTGCAGCGCAGCTTCATACCAGCGAAATCTTGCATCATTTCACACCTCACTCTCTCGCCGGAGAGGAACATTCGTTCACTGCTCGCCAGTATAGCATGTCGGCGCGTTGCTCCGTAAGCGTGGTAGGACAACATATGCGCCCCTGAATCAGCGCTGATCCAGAGGCGCGCGGTGTTCGTTTTCCGTCGACCAACGCTATTGATGGGGTGGATAGCCGCCGGATTCGGGAGGATACTGCCCCGGCTGCGGTGGGTAGCCCTGTTGTGGTGGAGGTGACTGCGGTGGAGGATATGCGCCGGGCTGTGGCGGATAGCCAGGATAACCGCCCTGTGGCTGTTGGGGATAGCCGGGCTGGGGTGGGTAACCAGGATAGCCGCCCATCGGCGACTGATAGAACGATTCCTGATAGGCCTGCTGCGACATCGGCGCGCGACCCTTGCCCACCGCGCCGCCAATCGCGCCGACGCCCAACGCAATCGCGCTGGCAAGCAGCAGCAGCAGAAATGTGCCGCCGATAGTAAGCAGCAGCATCGTTGTCTCGGTATAGCGGATATCGGTCTGCGCGCCCGAGTTGATAATCGCCTGATTGGCCGTTCTGGTCAACTCAGGCAGTTGCGGAATGGTGAGCAGCACACTGGCAACGCCGTTTACAAGCGAGCTGATGATGCCCGTCCACATGCCCGCCAGCAAACCAGTGCTGACCTTGCCCGACTGCGACGAGGCGCGGAATCCGGCGAAGAAATACGCGGCGAGCGAGATGATGATGGTCAAGATGCTGAGGATAAGCCCGCCAGCGCCGATGACATCCCTGGCGAATTGTTCCGCGAAGTTGAACGCGATCATGATAACGGCGAGAATGATCCCGAACAGCAGCCCGATGCGAAAGGCGGATACCTTCTTCGCTGGCTGCGCTGGTTGGGTTGGCTGCACTGGCTGCATGCAA
>DASUHD010000086.1:0-4893 GCA_036273675.1 Ktedonobacterales bacterium
ATATTCCTGCCCGGTCTGGAATAATCGCGCGATGATGCGACGTCCGCGCTATTTCTGGCCAATCACAACGTAAAACGGGGTATAGCAGCGGCCGCGACGTGACTCGAACTCTTTGCGCATGCCTTCCAGCGTCTGGTCGAACTGCTCCTGGGTGGTGAGGCCCGCGCCGACGAGTAGCCCGGCGTAGCCCTTGCAGACGCCGACGAAATCGGTGGCGACCATCATCCCCAACCGCTCGCCCCACGCGCCCGTGCGCACATTCACGACCGACGCCGCGACATTCCGCAGCCCCGCCCCCCGCATGAAATCGGCGACCCGGCTGCCATTCATCAAGTCCACCTGGCGGCGCGACGACATCTGAGCAATCCAGGTCATCATCAGGCTGACATTCGGCCCGCCATCGTGCAGGCCGGTCGTCTCAACCGACTCCGCCCAGCCACCCGGCCGCGTCACCCGCGCCAACTCGCTCACCGCGCGCGGCCAGCGGTCGCCGGGGATCGCCGTAAAGAGCAGCCGCAAATGCGTGAAATCGAACATCCCACCGTCGAACGGAAGCCCTTCGAGGACGTTGCCCGGCGCAAATGAATAATTCTCCGGGCGCACATCGACACCGTGTCCAGCCTGCTCATCCGCTGGCGGCGGGTTGACATCCACGCCAACCACATTGGCGTGCGGGAACATCTGCGCCATCTCCATCGCCCAGCGTCCTGTGCCAGTGCCAACGTCGAGAATGCTGCCAGGGTGCTGCAGGGGCGCGGCATAGAGGCCCCTGAGCGCGTACCGCAGCATATAGTGCTGAAAGTCGAGCCGGTTGATTTCCTCCATGTCACGCGGCAGGGCGTACGGCAACCCCATGGTCCGCATGCGACCTCCCATGAGAGCGACCGGTGTTCCTTCCTGGAGGGCCATCGCCTCGATCAGCCCTGTCTCTACGGATTGTCCCCCGCGAAACCAGCCAAACCATCGCATGCCAGTCTCTCCTTGTACTTCTCATAAACTCGTCACGACTCGCACGTCACGACTCATGACAACACACTGCGCCACTGATCACCTGATGTCGGTGTCAGGTCAGACCAGATAGAACGGGATATCGGGAAAGAACTGCTCCGGCGTATAGTCCGGCGGCAGTTCGAGGACAACAAGCACCATACCCACACGGGTTGGCGGCGCAATCGCGATGCGCCCGCCGACGCGCTCCACATGGTGTATGCGCGCCCGCACGTTCGCGACATTCTGGGGACTGGCAATCAATGCCTGGTACTGGATTAGCTTCATCCGTGGCCACGTCCTGTTTTCCTATCGTGTTCCTCTCACAAGGCGGGGGATGTGACTGCTGCTCAATTCATCGTGTCCACCTTGACGCCAAACACCGCGACCATCCAGTCGATGGGAAACAAGACGAAGCGGGTCTTCATGATAGATTATCAAGCGAAGGCAGCGGCCGCGCAATCAGAACTAATGCTGACTTGTCCGTCATGTATGACAGATGACACTGCCTGCCGGTTCGCCATGAAAAGCATACACCCGGCGTCAATAGCCGAGCGCTTCTTGAGGTTCCATATACTATACTCAGCAGGTTGCGGTGTTCGGTCGCTAGCAGAAAGCGATCAGCATACTGGCGGCGAAGAGTTGTGAGGGCTTCTATGAGTATTCAACTGGACACTTCTGCCCTTCCAGTTGCCACCAGCTGCCCACTACGAGGCGAGTGAAATTGGTGGACGAGCGATGGCGGCCCGTTACTGCTATTCATCTGGGGCGTCTTCCTTGGCCTGACTGGGCTGGCTATCCTCGTGACTTTCCTACGATCCAAGGAGTAGCGGCTACTTTACCTTTCCCTACCGGTGGCGCAGCAGGAAGTCGAGCGCGACCTCACGCACCAGCGGCGTGATCGCGTGGTCGAGGTGCGGCAGTATGCTCAGTTCGCCGTGGGGCAACGCGCGGTAGGCGGCGACGCCCTCCTCCGGCGTGCAATAGTAGTCGCGGTCGCCCACCAGCACCAGCGTCGGGACGGCGATGGTCGCCCAGTCGGCGATGGTGTAGTCGCCCATCGGCTGCGTCCACATCGGGAAGATATCGCGCAGCAGCGACCGCCACGCGCCCTCGCCCTGCGCCTCATCCACGTCGCGCACCATCCGCTGGAACCACTCCTGATCGCTACTCTTGCTGGCGAAGTAGTCGGGGTCGGCCTCGGTGGCATCGGGGCTGCCACCCATCCGCCGCCGCAGCCGCGTGAAGCCGTGCGCCGCTGGATTGAAGACATCGTAGCCCGCGATGTTGACCAGCGCCCGCGCCACGCCCGGATGGCGAATCGCCATCACCGTACCAGAGATCGCCCCATCGCTGAAGCCGCAGACCAGCGGCTTCTCCAATCCCAGCGCGGCGATCAGCGCGGCCCAGTCGTCCGCCAGCAGCGGATAGCTCATCGGCGTGCCGTCGTTGCCTGTGGCGCCGTGGGCACGGGTATGCGGCGCGATGACGCGGAAGTGGCGGGCGAAGACGGGCAGATGATCGATCCAGCCCCATTCATGCCCGGCCCAGACAGCCGTGGTGGCTGCCATGCCGCCATGCAACAGCAAGAGCGGCTCGCCCGCGCCCGCCTCTACATAGTGGATGCGCAGCCCATTCGCCTCGATGTCATGCTCGGTAAGAGCAATTTCCGGTTCGGGTGATCGTTTATATGTCGGTCGCATTGGCTCTATCACCCCTCGTCCAGCAGTTGTGCCACTGTCTTATCGAGGAATGTCCGCGCGAAGGCGACGCAGGTATAGACATCGGCGAAGGTCGTCGCCAGGCCAACGGAGATGCGCACCGCGCCGGTGCTCTTGTCGTCGATGCAGCGGCGGAACTCGTCGAGCGTCAGCCGGTCGTGGCGCACGAAGCATGAGGACAGCTCGTCCGCCGAGATGCCCAGCGCCAGCTCGCCATCACCCGGATTGCAGAAACAGCCGGTCCGCAGCGAGATATGCGCCGCGTTCGCCCGCCGCTCCACCAGCCGATGGTCGATAAAGTGGCCGTCGCGGTCGTAGAAGTTGAGCGTCACCGTCCCGCCACGCGTCTCAGCGTCTACTGGGCCATAGACGCTCACCAGCGGCACACCCGTCGGATGCGCCAGCGCCGCCAGCTCGCGCAACAGCCAGCCGGTCAGGCACATCACGCGCGTATGAATCGTCTCCACGCCGATCTGCTGGATGTGGCGCAGGCCAATCTCCACTGCGGGCAGCGAGAGATAGTTCAGTGTGCCATCCTCGAAGGCCTCCGGGCCATCGGCGAAGTAATACTTGTCGCCCTGCACCGAGGCGACGGTGATGGTGCCACCCGCGAACCAGGGCCGCCGCAACTTCGCCAGCGCCGATTTGCGCGCCAGTAGACAGCCGACACCCGTCGGATAACCGAACATCTTGTAAAACGAGATTGGCACGAAGTCGGGATGCCACTGGCCGAGGTCGAGCGTGTTGCTTGGCACGAACGCCGCCGCATCCAGCAGCACATCCCAGCCCTGCGCCTGCGCTCGTGGTATCCAGTCCAGCGCGTGCTGCACGCCGGAGAAATTCGACTGCGCCGGATAGGCGAACAGGTTGTGACCGCCTGAGCGCGCCTCGGCCAGATGTGCGGCCAGCGACTCGGCGTCGATCCGCATATCGGGCGGCAGGACCGGTGTATAGGTGACGCTTGCCCCGGCGGCGCTGGCGTATTCGCGGATACCGTTCACCGAGTTGTGGTTGTCGAAGGTCAGCAGATAGCGGTCGCCCGCCTCGAAGGGATACGACTCGCCGACCAGCTTGAGCGCGCCGCTGGCGTTGGTGCTGAAGATCACCTCATACTCATCCGGCGCGGCGTTGAAGAAGGCGAGGATAGCGGCGCGCGTCGCCTCGACGTGATGGGTGGACGCCATCGAGGTGGGATTGCTGGAATGCGGATTGCCAAAGACGCTCCCGCGCAGCATCTCCATGTGGGCGCTTATTTGCGAATCGGCGTAGAGGCCGCCGCCGGTGTAGTCCAGATAGACATGGCCAGCCTGGTCAAGTCGGCCATACTCGGTGGCGCGTAGCTCGTCCAGATGACTGGTCGTCTCATACGCGGGCGTCTCCTGCCGGAAGGCGGCTTCGGCCTCCGCCAACGCTTGCGGCATCCCCGTTGATGGCTGCGAAACGTCGTGCGTAGCGGACATATTTCCTCCGTGTATACTACCTGGCGACCACCTGGCGGTCGGCCAGCGCGGCGATCATCGAGCCAAAGATCAGCCGCCCGTCCTCACCACCAAGGATCGCCTCGGTACAGCGCTCAGGGTGCGGCATCATCGCGGCGACATTGCGCTTCATGTTGACGATTCCGGCGATATTGCGCCGCGAGCCGTTGGGGTTGGCTTCCGGCGTCACATTGGCCTGGGGATCGCAGTAGCGCAGCAGCACGCCATTATTGGCCTCCAAGCGGTCGAGCGTCTCCTCGTCAGCGAAGTAGTTGCCCTCGCCGTGCGAGATGGGGATGCGAATCACCTGGCCGGGCCGACACAGCCGCGTGAACGGCGTATCGTTGTTCTCGACGCGCAGGTGTGTCCAGACGCAGCGGAACTCCAGGCTCTCGTTGCGCAGCATCGCGCCAGGCAGCAGCCCCGCCTCCAGCAGAATCTGGAAGCCGTTACAGATGCCCAGGACGATGCCGCCACGGTCGGCGAACTCTTTGATCGCGCCCATGACCGGCGCGAAACGGGCGATGGCCCCGGCGCGCAGGTAGTCACCATAGGAGAAGCCGCCCGGCAGGATGATAGCGTCACACCCCTGCAAGTCGGTATCCTGGTGCCAGATGGTGACGGCCTCCTGGTCCAGCACCGGCCCTAGCGCCCGCAAGCAGTCTTTATCGCTCCACGTGCCGGGAAAGACCACTACGCCGAATTTC
>DASUHD010000087.1:0-4848 GCA_036273675.1 Ktedonobacterales bacterium
ACAAGGGTACCGACGCCACCAGTGGTACTGCGCAACTGGCATAATCCGCGGCGTTCGGACCATTGGCGACAGGAAAGTATCCCCTATGCGCATTCTGGCAATCGAAAGCTCCTGCGACGAAACCGGCGCGGCCATCGTCGAACATGGCCGCATCATCCGCTCCAACGTCGTCGCCTCGCAGGCCAGCATCCACGAGCGCTACGGCGGCGTCGTGCCCGAGGTGGCCTCGCGTCACCAACTGGACGCACTCATTCCGGTGGTCGAGGCGGCGCTGCGTGAGGCGTCAGTCACCTGGGACGATATCGACGCCGTCGCGGCGACGTACGGGCCGGGGCTGGCTGGCTCGCTGCTGGTTGGGCTGACGGGCGGCAAGGCGCTGGCGCTGGCGCGTGGGCTGCCGTTCATCGGCGTCAACCATCTGGAGGCGCACATCTACGCCAACTGGCTGCGCTCGCAGGATGCCAACACGATTACGATCCCCTCGAACGCCGACAAGGATGAGGACGAGTGGCCGGGCGATCCGCGCTTTCCGCTGCTGGCGCTGGTGATTTCGGGCGCGCACAGCGAGCTGGTCTCGATTCCCCGCCACGGGCGCTACGAGTTGCTTGGCCAGACACGCGACGACGCGGCGGGCGAGGCGTTCGACAAGGTGGCGCGGGTGATGGGCCTGGGCTATCCCGGCGGCCCGGCGATTCAGCAGGCGGCGGCGCAGCGCGATCCCTCGCGGAAGAATCCATTCCGGCTGCCACGCGCCTGGCTCAACGGCACGTGGGACTTCAGCTTTAGCGGGCTGAAGACGGCGGTACTGCATCTGGTGGAGGGCGCGCAGCACGGCGCGGGTGATGGCGCGAGCCGCTATGCGCGTGAGGGCGCGGCGTTGGCTGGTGAGCTCTCGATCCCCGATCTGGCGGCGGCGTTTCAGGATGCGGTGGTGGATGTGCTGGCGACCAAGACGGTGCGCGCGGCGCAGTCGCTGGGCGTGCGCCAGGTGTTGCTGGCGGGCGGCGTCGCGGCCAACGTCGCCCTGCGCGAGCGGCTCGCACGTGACCTCGCGCCGCTGGAGACTGATCTGCGCTTCCCACCAGTGGCGCTCTGCACCGACAACGCCGCGATGATCGGGGCCGCCGCCTGGTTCCACCTGCGGCTGGGCGAGCGCTCCGGCCTCGACCTCGACGTGCGCCCCAACCTGCAACTCCCCTTCGCTACGGCGCAATAGACCGCTATCAGCAATCCTCCCCTGCTCCTGCCGACGAGCCATAGACAAGAAGCCAGTAAAATTACCTCCGCCTGTACGTGATACTAGCGGCAATAACACATCGGCTCTTGCGCGCTACCCCAGCAATTGTGTAAGATACAGCCTGACAGTGTAAGCGGTATCGCAAGGAGGCCAGAAGAGCGATGGCAGGGAGACAGGTCTTCATCTGCGCGGCGGCCGAGGACGCCGGATACTATGGTGAGCTTATCACCGCGTTGAATGCCTGGGAGGTGCCTCACACCGAGATGGGCGTCGTCCCCAATCCCGTCATCAGCATGCCTCCGGCTATTCAGTCGGAGATTCGCCAGTGCGAGGTGTTCTTGCGCGTCTGCACCACCCATACGCGCCAGTCGAACGCGGTCAAGCTCGCCACTGACTTCTTCCAGCAGGCGCTCGAGAAGGACCGCAGGGGACCGAATCAGCGGCGCAGGCTGGTCAACCTCATCCTCGACTCCGCCTATCTGCTCGACGACGAGGAGAAGAAGACGCTCTACATCATGGCGCCGGGCAAGTCACGCCCGCTCTGGCTGGAGGAGCTTGCCGTCTCGGTCGGCGCGGCCACCCTGACCCAGCAGGTCAGCCGCCGGGCGCTCTTCGGCATGGGCGCGGGCGCGGCGGTGGCGGTCGCCTCGGCAGGCGTCGCGGGGACGCTGCTGGTCAAGCAGTTCCGGAGTCAGCAACCGCCGGCCCTGCCGCTGCAACAGAGTATTTCGGGCAATCCCAAATTCAACTTTAACCTCATTCCAGAGCCGATGAAGAACAGCGCATTCGATCCCGCGCGGGTTTTACAGGATGGCTCGACCATCTACGCGCAGCCGGTTCTCGCGTATGACTCATTCGATAAGCTGACACATGTGGTCGATGACACGGTCTATGTTCTCACAACTACGAATGGGCAAAAGCGACCGATAAAAATACCGCCGCTGCCAGACTACCAACTCAATCAAAGCGAGCTGATCGCCGCAACCAACGGGGTGTTGCTCTTCCACAACCTCAGCCCCGACGCCATACCACTGGCGCCAACCCAGACGACAATTTTGCGGGCGGTGCGCGCGAGTGATAGCAAGCAGCTCTGGACAATTACTACTGCCCTCAATGGCACGCCGGCCATTGCGGATGGCGTTTTGTGCCTGGTTCTTCAGGATGTGACGAAGATCGAGGGCGGCTCCATTTACTACGAGACCTCGCTGAACGCCTTTAGCATGAAAGATGGCGCCCGACTCTGGCGGAACGCAGACTATTCCGTCGATACCATACTGACGCCCACCGTCTCGAATGGACGTCTCTATATCGGCTCGTATTTCGATCAGGACCACAACGTCTACTGCATCGACGTGAAGACCGGCAAGAAGGTCTGGACCTACCTGACCGGCGGCGCGGTGCTTGGTACGCCTACCGTCGCCAACGGCATCGTCTACGTCGGTTCGCAGGATGGCTTTCTCTATGCGCTCGATGCCAGAACCGGCACGCTCCGCTGGCGCTTTGCCAGCAGCGTTAGCTTCACCGCCGCTCCGCTGATCCATGATGGCGTCGCCTATGCGCCATCACAGGATGGCTACATCTATGCGCTGGATGCGCGCACGGGGACAATGTTCTGGCGCGCCTTCGCGGGGGTACATCCTGCCACAGACTCCGTCGGGCCTACCATTCTCACCGACACAGTGGCAATCTATCGCAACGTGCTGTTCGCGACAAACGACGACACGCTCTTTGCCTTCGATCTTCGCCATGGCGCGCAGCGATGGCCCTTCAATCCTGTCGCGAATAGTAATTTGACTGCGCCGGTGATTAGCAATGGTCTGGTACTCGTAGGGGCGGCTGATAACCATGTCTATGCGGTCAACCCCTGAGGGGATGACAAACAGCGAGAACCGCGGCAATACGCGCGGTTGTTGAGGATGCAGGGAGTAGCGCGATGTTCGGCAATGGCAAAGTCTTCGTCAGCCACACCCATGAGGATAACGCGGCCTGCGCGCCAGTGCTCACGGCGCTCGACGCCTGGCAGGTAGATTACTGGTTCGATACCGCGCAACTCTCCGCCGGGCTGGAGCTGCTCGATAACATCCAGCGCGGGCTGGCGGGGCGTGATATCTACTTGCGCATCTGCACACCCGCCGCCAACGCCTCGCCCTGGATGGCGCAGGAGCAGAAGCTTGCCCGCACGCTACAGGCGCCGAATCGCGGCCAGCGTCTCATGATCGATCTGATCGTCAAGCCAGGCTACGTCGTCTCGGCGGAAGAGGCAGGCGATATGGTGATCGACGCGACACAACAGCCGGAGGTCGAGTGGCTGTTGAAGCTGCGTGAGGCGCTCAATGTTCCTTCGCGCGAGCGGCATATCAGCCGCCGTGCGGTGCTTGGCATGGGCATCACCTCGCTGGCGGCGCTCGGTGGCCTGGGCTTCGCGGGCAAGCTCCTGTTCTTTACGCCCCCGTCGCCCAATCTCTATCTGCCCATTGGCCACCAGCCCACCGCGACCCCGCTTGCTGGCGGCTCTCGTATCCGCTGGACCTTCTCGCTCTACCCCCAGCCAGATGGGAACACTACCAGTGTGTTTATGGCCGGGCAGACATTGCTCTGCAGCGACGCGACGACGCTGACCGCCCTCAACGGCGCCGACGGAAAGTTCCTCTGGATACAACGGCAGTATGGTATCAATAGAGATGTGCCGCCGACTGTGGTGGGTGACGCCATCTATGTGACCTATATCGATACGACCTATCCAACCGAAGACTCATCCCTGAACAATGTCTATCTTGCAGTATTCAATCTCTCCGACGGCTCGGAGCGCTGGCATCAGCTCATCATCAGTGATCCGAGCGATAAAAACGACACCTCGGCCGTCACCGTAGCCGGAAACACCGCGTATGTGCATTACAGCCAGACGCTGTACGCATGCGACGCGACAACTGGCAAAACGCTCTGGAGCCAGAGCGCGGGCAAGCCGGGCGTCGCATTGGGAGAGGTTCTGCCCGCGCCAACGGTTGCCGATGACCGGGTTTTCGCCATCCTGGGTGACCGGAAGCTCCATGCCTTCTCCACTGTCACTGGCGCGTCACTCTGGCCAGCGCCCTTTGGGGCTGACCTGCCCATCCGCACGCAGCCAGTGGTCGCCAATGGCCTGGTCTATGTCGGCGCCGACGGCGGCTGGTGCTACGCGCTCGATGCGGCGACGGGCGCTATGCGCTGGAAAACGGACCTGCTCGGGAATACCACATCTCCAATTAATGCGGATACCAAAGCTCGATTCACCTCCCTGGGGCTGACCCTGAACGAGAATGTCCTCTATATCAGTGGCGGCTGGCCGACGGATACCGGCTCGATTGATCCGGTTCGGCATGAGGGGGTCATCGAGGCGCTCGATCCAGCAACTGGGAAGATCCTCTGGCAGAGCGCGCCAAGGGAACAGTTGGGTCTTTCTGGCACGCTCAACACGCAGGACTCGCTGTTTCGAGCGGCGCCCCTCGTCGTTGGAGACAGCGTCTTCGTGGCGACCAGAATGCAGATGCCGACCATCAATGACCGCGACATCGATATCCTGTTCGCGCTGAACAAGCAGGATGGCAAGATCAAGTGGAACTTCCAGATGTGGG
>DASUHD010000088.1:0-130559 GCA_036273675.1 Ktedonobacterales bacterium
GCGCGAAGTAGCCACTGAGGCCGCCGCCGCTGCCGAGTCCCATTGGGCCGCGTGAGGCGTCGCCCGGATTCGACCAGATCGACTCACTGCTGTAGGAGCCGCCACTACCAGCCACTTGATGCGTGCCACCGACGCCGACGACATGCGGATCATCGGCGGGCGAGTCAACGCCCAGGTTGGTATCGCCGCAGTCATACGCGCCCGAGTCACCCGAGGCGGCGAAGAACGCCTGCCCCTGCGCCGCGCCCTGCCGGAAGATATTGTCGAGCGTCTGCAACTCGGATGTGCCGGAAAAATACTCGCACAAGCCCCAGCTGGTGCTGGTCACTTTGGCGATGCTATCGGTAACGATCTTGTTGTAGGTGTCGTTGACACCCGTGTCGGTGTTCGGGCCAATGTAAATCTTCTGGGTCGCTCCGGGAGCAATCGCCGAGACGACCTCCATATCCAGCTCAGCCTCGATCGCGCCGGGACCCGCTGTGTTGGTGGCGCCATCCACCAGCACATTGGAGTATTTGGCCGAGCCGAGGCTGTAGTTGCTGAGATAGGCGTTGATATCGCTCGCCTTATAGCCATCCAATTCGAAGATGGCGACGGTTTGCCCCGTGCCATCGGCGCTGCTGATGAGCGAGTTCATGTCGTAGGCAGTGCGTAGGTCACTGGGCGCATAGCTACCGCCAGGGCCGCTACCGGTGTGTGGCTGGACACTGCTGCTTTGGGTGTGGGTGATTGGGCCATGGGTGCGAATTCCCACGTTATTCAGCCCGCTGATGTTGACGATGAGGCCACTGAGTGAATCTGGGACGGATGGTTCGGTGGTCGGAGCATACACAGTGCGGTCGTTCACCTGGTAGCTCGCCAGCGTTGTCTGAAAGGCGGCCTCGACCGTCGCCACCGAGCCGGAGGCGTCGATCAAGAGATGGTTGGCCGCCACCGAGTGGACGACTAGCCCCTGGCTGCGTAGCCACGCGGTCACCTGATTGACCGTCGCCTGCGTGGGGGAGAAACGCGCCTGGAACTCGCGGGTGCTGAGATACTGGTGATAGAGCCCGGAGTGGGGGTTGTTTTGGGCGGCGATCAGTTGGGTCAGCGCGCTCTGGTTGCGCAGGCTGAGGCTGATCGAGAGATCGAGCGCCTGGGCGGTGTCGGGCGGCTGCGCCAGCGCATGGAGGCCGTGCACCGCAGGCACGAGATGGCCGCGGATAGTCCAGCGGCCAGAGGAGGCGTGGCTGGTGAAGTGCGCGTTGACGAGAGGGAGCGCGACGAGAGCGGAGAGGACGGTCAGCGCAATCAACGCGCCGATGGCTACCTTGCGATGAAGCAGACGATTCATGCACTACTCCCAATAATCCTGTGGATGGCTGCCACGCATGATTGATGGCGCATCAGCATGACGACGACGCAGCGAGGAAACTCTATTATGAGGCATCTGACAGCGCCTGTCTACTGGCATATCCGATGAGATGGGTTCCGCCGTGGCCGCGATGTGGATGTAACGATGCGCGCGTTGCCGGGGTTTGGGTATCCTATAGAGAGAACGAAGGAACCGGGGGATAGTAATGAGAAGCAACGAAACAGGCGCTCCGGCTCATGGCGCCGTAATGACCTGGGCAGGCAACGTCGTGGTAACGGCGGGGCCAGTTGGCGTGCGCGCGGCGGAGATTCCACGATGGTCGGAGACGCGCTCGGAGGCGCCACCAGACCTCGGCGTCATCACGGTCTATGAGGAGGGTGGAGACGCGGATGCGTTGGGTCATCTGCGTCAGGCGCTCGGCGAACTGGACGAGTATTTTCGCGGCGCACGGCGAGAGTTTACCGTCGCGCTCGACCCGCAGGGAGCGGCGTTCTATCGCGCTGCGTGGGCCGAGGTAGCGCGTGCGCCGTTTGGCGAGACGCGCGCCTATGCCGAGATCGCGCGGGCTATCGGCTCGCCACGGGCGATACGGGCGGTTGGCGCGGCCAACGGGGCCAACCCGGTCGCGCCATTCGTCCCCTGCCATCGCATCGTCGGGAGCGATGGACGGCTGACTGGCTACGGGCCGGGATTGCCGCTCAAAGCGCGGCTGCTGGCAATGGAGGGCGCCATTCCAGCCGGCGCCGACGCCGACTCCTATGATGCGTGGGTGGAGGATCTCCGCGCCAGAAATAATGGGCATACGCCCGCGCTGGGCATTCGTGGCGCGTCACTGTTCTGCGCGCCAGGTTGCGCACGGAGCCGCGCGCGCTGGGCATTCCCGCCGCGCATCTTCGCCAGCGCCACCGCCGCGCAAGAGGCTGGCTACCTGCCCTGCCCGCAGTGTGGGGGATAGGGTATCAGCACTGAGTCCGCATGCTGTATGCTGGAAGGAAGCAGATAGGTGAGTCGCTCGCCAGCCTCGGGAACCAGTAGCGAGATGGCAGCGTCTTTCTCGAGAGTAGCCGAAAGGAGACCAGCATGCGAAACCTCTACCTCCAGTCGTTGCGGCGTGTTGGATGGATAGCGCCTGTGGCGTTGGTCCTGACGCTGGCCGCGTGTGGGGTCACGACGGGCGAGCAGCCAGGAGGCACGACGAGCAGTACGTCAACAGCGACGGCGGCCTCTACAGTAACACCAGGAGGAACGCCCATGTCATCTGTACCACCAACGGGTGCGGTTACGCTGACAACCGATCAGGCATCGTACTCGACGTCGGGTACCATTATCGTGACTCTCATTAATCACCGCTCAACCAGCATCTTCACCTTTGATCATCAGACAAGCTGCACTATTCTCACGCTCCAGCGGCAAACGGCCTCTGGCTGGCAGGCGGTCGGTGGCTGCGCCATGGGGCGCATGACCATGCAGGTCGAGATCCAGGCGGGCGCGACCATGAAGATCAGCCTGGCGCCGAGCGCGGGGCAGATTCATCCAACCCCCTGGCCAGCCGGAACCTATCGCGTCGTCCTCAACTACTCCCTTCAGAAGCAGGAGATGGCGACGGGCGACACAGCGACCACGCCAACGTTCGCCATTAGTTGAGGCGCCATTGAGGCGCATTCGCGGCGTGGGATTCTCTGGCGCGGCGACGACGGACCTCTATCAGCAGCCTTGCGACACCTCCGCGCGGCGTGTACAATCGCGGTGTGGCCGCGCGTTGGAGCGCGCTACGATGGCAGAGCGATGAACACGGCAAGCACGGCAAACACAACAATACAGCAATGGCGCTGAAAGGGGGAAGGCGAGGTGGGCCGCCAGGGCGCCACGTCGCAGACATATGGCGGAACAACGCAAGATACGTGTGCTGGTTGCTAAACCAGGGCTGGATGGACATGATCGCGGCGCGAAGGTGCTGGCGCGGGCGCTGCGCGACGCGGGGATGGAGGTCGTCTATACCGGCATACGCCAGACGCCGCAGATGATCGTCGAGGCGGCCATCCAGGAAGATGTGGACGCCATCCTGATGAGCATTCTCTCCGGCGCGCATATGGCGATCTTCCCGAAAGTGATGGAGCTGCTCAAGGAGAATGGCGTCGATGATGTGCTGGTGATGGCGGGTGGCATTCTGCCCGACGAAGACCTGCCAGCTATCGAGGCGATGGGCATCCGGGGCAACTTTGGGCCCGGCACCTCGCTTTCCACCATCACCGAGTTCGTGCGGGCGAATATCAATCCCGACCGGTTCTCCCACGATCTGGCGCCGCTCGCTCGGTCCAGCGCGGACACGGATGCGGCAGAGACGGCACAGGAAACGGCCCACTCGCATGGCGCAGACTGATATTGTCGCGCGATTGCTCGCGGGCGACCGACGGGCGCTGGCGCGGGTCGTCACGCTGATCGAAAACGGCACGCCCGAGGCACGGGCCATCCTCGCGGAGCTGCATGCGCACGGCGGCCACGCGCACATCGTCGGATTTACGGGCTCGCCCGGCGCGGGCAAGAGTACGCTGGTGATGCAGCTGGCACGGGAGCTACGCAGACGCGAGCAGCGCATCGGCATCCTCGCTGTAGACCCTAGCAGCCCATTTACTGGCGGCGCCATCCTGGGCGACCGCATCCGCATGCAGGAGCTTGCGGGCGACCCCAATGTCTTCATCCGCAGCATGGCCAGCCGTGGCAGCCTCGGCGGGTTGGCCGCCTCCACGCGTGACGTGGTGCGCGCGCTAGATGCGGCGGGCTTCGATACGATCATCGTCGAGACGGTGGGCGCTGGCCAGGCGGAGGTCGAGATCGTTCGCGCGGCGCAGAGCGTCGTCGTGGTGACGGTGCCGGGGATGGGCGACGACATCCAGGCGATCAAGGCGGGCATCCTCGAGATTGCCGATATCTTTGTCGTCAATAAGGCTGATCGTCCCGGCGCCGACCAGACCGCCGCCGAGTTACGCATGTTGCTGCACCTGGACGAGCACCGCAAGGAGCGCGCCTGGCGAGTCCCCATCGTCAGAACCAACGCCATGACGGGTGACGGGGTGCCAGAGTTGGCCGACAAGCTCGCCGCGCACCTCGCCACGCTGCGGACGTCGGGCATGCTTGCCAGCCGGAGTGGTCGGCAGGCGCGCAGTGAGATGCTGGCGCTGCTGCATCAGGCGCTGGTCGAAAAGATCGAGGCGACCATCGGCGCCGATGAGTGGGACCGTCTGGTAGCTGAGGTGGTCGAGCGCAACCGCGACCCCTATACCACCGCCGATGAGCTGGCGCGGCGCATCGGGCTGGTTCCTGCGGAGTGAGCGTGGGTTACTGCGACTCGTTGGCCTTGCCCGGCGTCGTACGCTGTTTCAGAAGCCGCGGCAGTTCGCCCTCGGATGCGTAAGGAGGCGCCCAGTGTCATTTTATGTGGATCATGTCTATCCGTATTTTGTGAGCATACTGGGCAATCCCAAACCTATCAGGCGGGTTCGGCAACAGATTATTCCTCTGGCGCAGGGGATGGTACTCGAAATCGGCGCTGGCTCTGGCGCAAACTTCACACTGTACGATGCTGGCAACGTAAGCAAACTGTACGCGCTCGAACCTAACCCTGGAATGATTCGGCTTGCGGAAAAGCAGCGACAGCGAACGAGACTGAATGTGGAATATCTCGGCCTGCGCAGTGAACACATCCCGCTGGCGGACAGCACGATAGACACCGTTGTAAGCACCTTTACACTGTGTACGATTGCTGACGTCAGAGACGCTACGCGCGAGATAGCCCGCGTCTTGCGGCCAGAAGGCAGCCTCATCTTCTTTGAACTCACGCGCGCTCCTGATCCTGACGTACAGCGGTGGCAACAGCGCTGGGAGCCATTGCAATATCGCTTGTATGCGGGGCTGTACCTAACGCGAGATATCCCCACGCTCCTTGGAGAAGGCGGCTTCCAGATTGAACAAATCACAGCAGCCTATCTGACCCGGTTCCCAAAGTCATGGGCATATACCTGTTGGGGTACCGCGATCAGGTTGCCCTACGCCTGACGACGCGTCCCATGACACAGTCAGTATCATTCTCCGAGAGCTATGCAGCGGTTTCCAGGAGCGGCATATCACGGTCATCGAGGCTATTTTCGAGCGCCCGTGGTCTCCGGTTGGGGATTTTCCCGCTGGGTGTACTATAGGTGATGTGTCGTGGGGCGAGTGGGTTGCTCGCCCGCAGATGAGTGACAACCACTCATGAAGGAGAATGCTGATGGCCTGGCTTCCGTGGCGGCGCAAAACAGACGACAAGCGCGCGCAACTCGTCCGGGATAGCGGCGGCAGCCGTTATATCGAAGTAGGCGGGCGGCGCCATCTGGCGGATGCTCCCTACGTGCTGCCACACGACGACCAGGAGATCAACCGCCTGGACTTCCAGCACTATATGCTACGCTATGCCCTGCGCGGCAACTTCGCGGCGCCGGTCGGCTCGCCCGCCAGCATTCTGGATGTCGGCAGCGGCACCGGGCGCTGGGCGATGGAGATGGCGGCCTATTTTCCCGATACGAACGTCGTCGCGACCGATATCGTCACGCCACAGGCGGAGGCAAACGCACCGGGCGCCATGCCGGAGCAACGCCCGGAGAATTACACGTTCGTGCCGGGGAATGTGCTGAACGGGCTGTCATTCGCCGATGGCAGCTTCGACTTTGTGCATATGCGCCTGTTGATCTTTGCGATCCCCGAGGCGGCATGGCCGAAGGTTGTCGGCGAGCTGGTCCGCGTGACACGCCCCGGCGGCTGGATCGAACTGGTGGAGACTGGCCCACAGCAGAGTGGCGGCCCCGCGATGGATATGATTGTGCAGTGGATTACCGAGGCGAGCACACGGCGCGGTGTCAATCCCCTCATTGGGTCGCGCGTCGCCGATTTCCTTGCGGGAGCCGGGGTAACCAACGTCAGCAAGCGCGATATCACGCTGCCGGTCGGGGAATACGGCGGGCGAATCGGCAAGATGGCGGAGACCGATATCTTTGGCGTCATGAATGGCGTCAAGCCGCTGGTGACTGCGCAAGGCATCGCCAGCGATGAGGCGTATACCGCCGCGCTGAATCAGGCGCGCGCCGATATCAATCACCACCGATGCACGCTGCCTTTCTATGTAGCGTTCGGCCAGCGCCCCCGATAGTACTGCGGGCAACGAGCAGACCTCGGCTCATGGTAGGCTGCGATGCCAATGTCTCAACACAGGGAACCAAGGACTATAAAACGTGCGGAGAATTTGCGTCTTTGCTGGGTCGTCGCCGGGCGCGCGGCCAGTCTATACCGAGGTGGCGCAGGCGCTCGGCGGTGAGTTGGCCCGGCGGGGGCTGGGGCTGGTCTATGGCGGCGCGAGTCGCGGGTTGATGGGCGTTGTCGCCGATGCGGCGCTGGCGGCGGGCGGCGAGGTGCTTGGGGTGATGCCGCGTGGCCTGTTCGTGCATGAGGTGGCGCACCAGGGGCTGACTGAGCTATTCGAGGTGGGCAGCATGCACGAGCGCAAGGCGCTGATGGCTCAGCTCTCCGATGGCTTTATCGCGCTGCCCGGCGGCTATGGGACCTGTGACGAACTCTTCGAGGCGGTCACGTGGGCGCAGGTTGGTATCCATCAGAAGCCGGTTGGGCTGCTCGAGGTCTATGACTACTTTGCCACACTGCTGGCTTTTGTCGCGCATGCCTCGGACGAGGGCTTCATCCCAGCCGCGCAGATTGACCTGCTGCTCCGTGAGACCGACCCCGCCGCCCTGCTCGATGCTTTCGCCCGCTACCAGTCGCCCGCCGATGCTACGCCACCGCCGACGCCGCCCGTGCTGCCGTGAGACGCGCTCAGTCCGCAGCGTCTATGGGGGTTGCATCCGCGTTGGCTGGTTTACCGTCCGCTATGTCATCTGCTGCATCATTGGCGGTTTCGGCGGCAAGCTCTCGTTCGACCTCGGCACGCTCCCGTTGCCGCTGAGCCTCTTCGATCCGGTTGATCCAGACGAAGAAGATGATGCTCATGAAGAGGATGTCGAGCAGGTTGCCCGGCAGCGCCAGCAATGCTCCGGCGACCTGTTGGTCAACAATCGCCGAAAGCCCGGTGATGCGCGGCGCGTGGGCATAGACGGAATAGAGCACGCCCGGTGCGAAGATGATGGCGATGCCGAAGACATCAATGGGCAGGCTTTCCAGCGCGAGATAGGCCATCTGCAGCGGGCTGGACATCCGCGCGCGCCGGTCGGCGGGGGTCAGCAGCGGCCACCACGTCAGCACGCCCGCCAGCAGATAGCTGAGATTGGCGATGTTATGCCACAGAGTGTTTTGCGCCGCGAGGTCGAAATAGCGTGGGATTTGCCAGAAGAGCACGATGATGTTAAAGGCGAGGACCATGATGACGACGAAGAGCGGCGTGCCAGCCGCCTCGCGCCAGCTCCGCACCGGGAGGAGCCGCTGCGCCAGCTCGTCGGGCAGGCCGATCATCAGCAGCGGCGCGACGAAGGTGACAATGATCAGAATCTGCGCGACGCGTGCCGTCAGCAGATACTCGCGCCCCAGCGTATCGAGCGGTGAGAGCAGGGTCAGCGCCAAGAGCGCGACGCCACTGAGATAGGCGACGATGCGCCCGCGCGGCACGACGACGCCTGGCAGCAGCCGCTCGCGCAGCGGGCCAAGGACGAGCAAATAGCCGCCGAGGAGGACGACGAGGAGCCCCAGTGTCACAGGGTCCGCATTCCACCACGTCAGCACTGTCGCTCCCACGCTGTCGCCGCCTTTTCTCCGCACACGTTCTATGCCATGCTGAAGCATAGCACGGTGGCATGGCCGCAACAAATCAGGGGAGAAATGCGCCACGCGGCTCAATATGACAATGGATGTCATGAAAAGGCGGCTATGCTGGTTCTGTCGCGGTTGCAACATCTGTGGCACAGTGCGGTGAGTGAATGAAGGAGCAGGACATTGAAGTACGGGTTTATCATTCCTGGCGGCGATATCCAGACGGTGGCTGAGATGGCGGCGGAGGGCGAGGCGGCTGGCTGGGATGGGATGTTCTACTGGGATGGCATGTACATCAAAGAGGCAGGGCCAATGTATGACCCGTGGGTGACAATGGCGGCGATGGCGCTGCGCACGTCTCGTGTGCGGCTGGGCGCGATCGTCTCGCCACTTTCGCGTCGGCGTCCGTGGAAGGTGGCGCGTGAGACCGTCTCGCTCGACCATCTCTCTGGCGGGCGGCTGACACTGCCGGTGGGGCTAGGCGCGCTCGACGATGGCGGCTTTGGCAAGGTGGGCGAGCCAACCGACCGCAAGACGCGCGCTGAGTTGCTGGATGAGAGCCTCGCTATCCTCACCGGGCTGTGGAGCGGCGAGCCGTTTCACTACGACGGCAAACACTATCACCTCGACGAGATGACGTTTCTGCCGAAGCCGGTGCAGTCGCCGCGCATCCCCATCTGGGTGGTGGGGATGTGGCCGAGCGAGCGCTCGATGGCGAGGGCGTTGCGCTACGACGGCCTGCTGCCAAATGTGCGCACGCCTGAAGGTGAGATACGCGAGGTGACGCCCGATGATATCCGGGCAATGGCGGCGTATGTCGCCGAACGGCGCGAACAGACGACGCCGTTCGATATCATCATGGAGGGCGAGACGCCAGGCGACGATCCCGCGCAGGCGGCAGCCATCGTGCGCCCGTTCGCCGAGGCGGGGGCGACGTGGTGGAATGAGAGCCGCTGGGGCGCGATGGATGATGTTGAACTGGTGCGCGCGCGCATTCGCCAGGGGCCGCCACGGGTGGAGGGGTGAACGGACGCACCCTCCCCTAACCCGTCCCTGTGGAGAGAGGGGGGCCAGACAACTATGTGACCGGGGGCGCGTGTTCGTTCGTCTCTGTGGCTGAGGGTTACAGAGCGACTCAGGCGCACGAGCGGGCATTGCGCCCGCATCGACACAGTGGTATACTATTCTAGTTAACGTGCTGAAACTGTGTGCGCGTTGACCCTCATCACACACGCATCCCAACCTGGCGGAATCCCTGGCGCCGCAAGCTACGAACATGCGACGCTTTCCACCTGGCGCGAAGGGTGCGGAGGAGACGTTTGGATACGTTCAAGGGAGGACTGAAAGACTTTGGCAAATGTCGCAACGATGAAGCAACTGCTTGAAGCAGGCGTCCATTTCGGACATCAGACCCGTCGCTGGAACCCCAAGATGCGGCCCTTTATCTTCACGGCCCGCAATGGCATCCACATCCTCGATCTGCAGCAGACGGTGACTCGCCTCAACGAGGCCTGTAAGTTCATTACCCATCTGACCGCCAACGGCGAGAGCATTCTCTTCGTCGGCACCAAGAAGCAGGCGCAGGACGCCATCAAAGAAGAGGCGCAGCGCAGCGGCCAGTTCTTCGTCAACCAGCGCTGGCTCGGCGGCATGCTGACGAATTTCCAGACCATCCAGTCGCGCATCCGCTATATGAAAGACCTGGAGGCGCGCAGGGAGCGGGGCGAGTTCGAGCGGCTGCCCAAGAAAGAGGCGCAGCACCTCCAGGATGAGCTGGAGCGGCTGGAGCGCGTGCTGGGCGGCATCCGCGATATGCGCCGCCTGCCGGGCGCGATCTTCGTCATCGATACCAAGAAAGAGCACACCGCCGTCGCCGAGGCCAACCGCCTCGAGATTCCGGTGATCGCGCTGGCCGACACCAACACTGATCCTGACGAGATGGACTACCCGATCCCGGCCAACGACGACGCCATCCGCGCCGTCCGGCTGCTCTGCGCCAAGATCGCCGATGCCGCGCTCGAAGGCCGCCGCCAGCGCGAGTCGCAGCAGCAGAAGGATGAGGGCGAGGGGCGCGCCACCGAGGCGCCCATCACGCTCGAAGAGTTTGGCGCTGAGCCTGGCAGCGAGTCCGCGCCAGAGGCCGCCGCGCCAGCAACGCCAACAGCGGAGCCAACAGCGGAGCCAGCGGCGGTGGAGCAGGCGGAGGAGCCAGCGCCCGTCGCCGAGTAGCCAGCTAATCACTAAATCGCCAGCCGCCTGCCCCTTGTGGTGTGCGGGCCGGTGAAGTACAATGCATTTCGGTTCAGCACGCGGCACGCGCAATCGTGCCGCGCGTTTGTGTGTCCCGCAGGTGTCTCGCATGGCGGATTCGTGTGCCGTGGGGATGCACGGGCCACGTGGTACTATGATTGATGGCGCGATACGGACCGTGCTGTTCATGATTGTCCTGTTTGTCTTGATTATCCTGAGAGAGCGCCACACTGGCGGGGTTCGCACATTGCCAGGCGTCACCAGACACGCCCTAGTCCTGTCTGGGTTTGTGATAGAGCGTTGAGGAGCGCACGATTTACCATGGAATTTACTGCGAAAGACGTTGCCAAACTGCGTGAAGAGACCGGCGCCGGGTTCGCCGACTGCAAGAATGCCCTGACCACCGCGAAGTCTTTTGACGAAGCTATCAAGTTGATCGAGGAAAAGGGCCAGCAGCGCGCCGAGAAGGTCAAGGGGCAGGACCGCGAGACGCGCCAGGGACTGGTCGAGTCATACATCCACCACGGCGGCAACCTGGGTGTTCTGCTGGAGCTGAACTGCAGCACCGACTTCGTCGCCCGGAGCGACACCTTCCGCACGCTTGCCCGCGAGCTGACCTTGCAGATCGCCGGAACCAATCCCACCTGGGTGGCGATGAGCGATATCCCGGAGAGCGCGATGGCCGAGGCGCGCGAGAAGCTGATGAATGATCCCGAGGTGCTGAAGCGCCCGGAGAACAAGCGCGAGCAGATCGTCGAGGGCAAGCTCAAGAAGCAGTTTGGTGAGCATGTGCTGCTGGAGCAGGTCTGGGTGAAGGACGACAAGGTGACCATCGGCAAGCTGGTGGACGATGTCATTCGCAAGACTGGCGAGAACGTGATCGTCCGGCGCTTTGCCCGGTTCGCGCTGGGCGAATAAATCCGGCGCAAGACGCAAGCGGAGCCATTGTGCGTCATCATCCAGGATAGCCGGGCCATCGGCCACGAGTTCACGGGGGGTCTTCATGCAGCCTGCGACCACGTATAAGCGAGTTCTGCTCAAGCTCAGCGGTGAGGCGCTGATGGGCGAGCAGGGCTATGGCATCGACGCTGAAGTCCTGAACTACCTCGCCGGTGAGCTGGCGCAGGTGCATGATCTTGGAACTGAGATTGCGGTAGTCGTCGGTGGTGGCAACATCTTGCGTGGCAAGACTGCCGCCGCCGAGGGCATGGACCGCGCGCAATCCGATTATATGGGCATGCTGGCGACCGTCATCAACGCGCTGGCCCTGCAGGATGCGCTGGAGCATGCGGGACTCTCGACTCGCGTGCAGACCGGCATCGAGATGCCCTCCGTCGCGGAGCCTTTCATCCGCCGGAGGGCCATCCGCCACATGGAGAAGGGGCGCATCGTCATTCTGGCTGCCGGAACAGGTAATCCCTATTTCACGACCGATACGGCCGCCGCGCTGCGGGCCATCGAGTTGAACTGCGAGGTCTTGCTCAAGGCGACGAAGGTGGATGGCGTCTACGATGCCGACCCGGTGCGTGTGGCGACGGCGCGGCGCTTCCGCGAGGTGAGCTATATGCACGCGATCACGATGAGCCTGGGCGTGATGGACGCCACCGCGCTCGCGCTCTGTGGCGAGAACCATCTTCCCATCGTGGTCTTCGACATGCAGGCTCAGGGGCAGATGGCCGCTATCGTGCGTGGCGCGCCAGGTGGTACATTGGTGCATGATATGCCAAAAGAGCAGAACTATCTCTGGGACACTGGCCGAGAATAGCTGCCGAGGCGAGCCGTTGCAGGTGGCGCTGTCTTGTAGACAGGGTGGGAAGGAGCAGGTATCATGTCAGGAGATGTGTTCGCTGACGCGCAACACCGCATGAACGGCGCTGTCGAGGCGCTCCAGCGGGAGCTGCAGACCGTGCGTACGGGCCGCGCGACTCCGGCGCTGGTGGAGCGGCTGGTCGTGGATTATTATGACACGCCGACGCCCCTCGCCCAGCTTGCCTCCATCCATGCCACTGATCCGCGGACGCTGTCCATCCAGCCGTGGGATAAGAAGGCGCTCGGTGACATCGAGAAGGCGATTCAGAAGAGCGATCTTGGTCTGAACCCAAACAATGATGGCTCCGTCATCCGGCTGAATCTGCCGCCGCTGACGGAGGACCGCCGCAAAGAGCTGGTCAAGGTGGTCCATAAGAAGGTGGATGACGCGAAGACCGCCGTGCGCAACATCCGCCGCGACGTGCATGACAAGCTGCGCGACCAGGAGAAGAAGAAAGAAATCTCCGCCGACGATCTCAAGCGTGGCGCCGATCGGCTGCAGAAGCTGACCGATAAGTTCGTTGAAGATCTGGATGGAGTTGGCCACGCCAAAGAGCGTGAAATCATGGAGGTCTAATCCCTCACAGAGACGGAGAGGAACAGAGATAGCGCATGGCCAAGCGACGAATTCGGAATCTGCGCGCGCTGGTGCGAGCCTTCTTTGGCGGCGCGCGCGCGCGTGAGGCCGAACGGCAGGCAGAGTTGGGGCGGCTACGGTTCCGCGATGGGCAGGCGATTCCCCACCATATCGCGTTCATCATGGATGGGAATGGCCGCTGGGCGACGAGCCGCCATCTGCCCCGCTCGATGGGACACCGCGCCGGAGTTGAGGCGCTGCGCCGGGTTGTGCGGCTCTGTAATGACTACCATGTTCCGATGCTCACCGTCTATGCCTTCTCGACCGAAAACTGGGGACGCCCGGCGGACGAGGTCAGCGCGCTGATGGGCCTGATGTGGGAGACCATCCGCACCGACGTGGACCGGCTCAACAGCGAGGGCGTGCGGCTGCGCCATGTGGGACGGCTGGAGGGTCTCGATCAAGATATCCAGGAAGCTATCCACTGGATGGAAGATCTGACGCAGAACAATGACAAGCTGGAGCTGAACGTCTGCTTCAACTACGGCGGACGCGCCGAGCTGGTGGATGCGGTGCGCGCGATCATCGCGGCGAAGATTCCACCGGAGCAGGTTACCGAAGAGACGATCTCCAGCTATCTCTATACACGTGACCTGCCCGACCCTGACTTGATCGTTCGTACCGGCGGCGAGATGCGCCTGAGCAATTATCTAATCTGGCAGGCCGCCTATGCGGAGTATTATTCAACCGCGACGCTCTGGCCGGACTTCGGCGAGGCGGACCTTGTCGCCGCGCTCGATGCCTACGCCAGCCGCAAGCGCCGCTTCGGCAAGACGGACGCGCAGCTTGCCGCGGAATCCAGCGGGGAGAACGGAAACGACGCTGGACCAGCGGAGACGGCGGCGCCGACCGACCAGGCGGGCGATGGCAACGCCTCACGAAATGGGACGTATCCGCAGCCCGCGAGGCACTGATTTCTCAACGGACACCAAATCCAAACCCGGACCCAGACCCAGCCCATACGCAAGGCGCACGAGCAACGTAGCATAGTGACGCAGGAGCATGGCGATGAGCAAATCCGTGTCGGAGGATTCCCGCGTGACCCCCGCGCCACAGAGCCAGGCAGGCTGGCTCGCCGGGTTGCGCCAGCGGCTGCTTTCGGCTGGTGTGCTGATCCCAATTGTAATCGCGCTCGTCTGGTTCGGCGGCTGGATCGCCTTCGCGGGCGCGGTGGTGGCGCTGGCGCTGGGCATGTGGGAAATCCGCTCGATGTTCGCCGCCCACCGCAAGTGGTATCCCCTCGTTATCTTCAGCGGCGCGTTCGGCGTTGATTTGCTCGTCGCCGCGATACTCCCCGATCTGCGGTTGACCCTGATTTCCCTTGGTGTCAGCGCGCTGGTCATCGTCTCCTTCACCTGGGTGATGATTACCCGCCCCACCATCGAGCGCACGGTGATCGACTGGGCGCTGACGATTGCCGTCGCTTTCTACCTCGGCTGGCCGATGGCGCTCTTCCTGGTGCTGCGTGGCAGTGTCGCGGGCTACGGCTCGGAGCAGTTCTGGTGGGTGCTGGGCCTCTTCTGTATGGTCTGGGCAAATGATACCGCCGCCTTCGTGACGGGCCACTTCCTCGGGCGACGCAAGCTCGCGCTGCACATCAGCCCCGCCAAGACCTGGGAAGGCTTCGCGGGGGGGCTTGTCTGGTCGGTGATCGCGGCGTTCGTGCTGCTGTCGCTGTCGCCTGTTCAGTTGGCGTGGTATCACGCGTTGGCGTTGGGGATTCTGGTGGCGGTGGCGGGGACGCTCGGCGACCTGGCGGAGTCGCTGCTCAAGCGGGTGGCGGATGTGAAGGACAGCGGTACCATCGTCCCCGGCCACGGCGGTATCCTCGACCGTATGGATAGCCTGCTCTTCGCGGTTGCGGTCGTCTTCTTCTACGCCGCTTTTCTCCATCCCTCCATCCTCGGCGGCTAAGAACGCGTCACAGAACCGTTAATCCCCAGTGGCAATGATGAGAGTAGGCCAGCGTCGCGGCATAAATGCCGCGGCTAAGAATGGGCGTTGGCAGGAACTCTAAGACGGCGCATTCAGGCGCGCCTCGGGTAACAGCGGCTCGAACAATTCGATGGGGTTTCCAGATGGGTCGTCGAGCAGGATTTGCTTGCCGCCAACGCCTGTGACGATGTCGTTGCGAAAGTGTGCGCCCGTCTTACGTAGCGCCTCGACTGTCGCTGCGAGATCATCAACCTCGATCGAGAAACGGTTCCATCCTCCAGGCGCCGGCATCGTGCCATCCGGCATCGCCTGGCCGCCACCACCAGCGGCGTTTGGTGTGCTCAGCGCAAGACGGAGATCACCCCGCGAAAGCATCGCAAAGGCGGGCGCGGGATGCATGACTTCGCGGAAGCCGAGATGCTGGCAGTAAAACGCAATCGCGGCGTCAACGTCGTTGACGATGTAACGCACCTGAACCGTAGCCATTGCGGATTCCACCTTCCTTGCTCTCAGAACAATTTCCTGCAATCTTGCTGCTGTACATACTATACCGGTTTCGCCAGCGCACCGCCCTCTCCCGCGACCTCGCCCTAACGGCCGGCTAACGATGTTCTGCGGTTTCCGTCTGAGAGTCCGTGGCATTTCACGTTGCGCCAAACGCCTGGCTAACACACGCGCTGCTATCCTCCCTCTATGCGTGTGTAACGCTGTGAGGAAGTCTGTGGTTAGTGACATAGACCGCAGGACATGGATAACAGATCAGGATAAGGCAGAACTAGCGATGTATAAGTTTGGGCGACCTTTTCATCGGACGGGCGCTGTCGAGCGTCCTTTCAATTCCGTGGATACCGTACAGGACACCCGTTCGGTGCGATTAGCCGATGGCGCTAGCGTGCGTCTGCGCTCCGTCAGCAGTAACGGACAGGATGACGACGCTTTCCAGCGGCTGTTCTATACATTGAGCGACACCACCCGCTACCTGTATTTTTGCGCAGGCATCCCCGCCACACCGCTCTGGGCCGAGCGTTTCGGCGCACTCAGCCGCGTGGATAGCGAGCGCTCGTATGTGCTGGTGGCCGAGGTGGGGAATGAGCTGGTCGGTTTTGCACGCTTCAGTCAGGGTCCGCACGCGGAGCCACACGAGCATGCCGCTGACCTGGGCGTTTTGCTCACCGATAACTGGCAGGGGCGTCGGCTGGGTGGATATATGCTTTGCCGCCTCGCGACGGAGGCGATGGCGCGTGGACTGACAACCCTCACCGCAGTCACGATGTGGGAGAATCGCCGCATGCTGCGACTGGCGCGGCGCATCTTCCCCGACGTGCGCATTGCGTATGCATCGGGGACGTGCGAGTTGACCGTCGATCTGGAGTCGTGGTGGGCGACACAGAATGAGCGGATGTGTGGCTGAGCCTGGGCGGATTCCTTTATCTCCGACTATGCATAGAAGTCTGGCGCTTTCCGCAACGCTTGCCATTGCTGCCCATCGTGGCCAAAAATGACGAGCGCTACCTGCTCTCGCTCGACGAGATCGAGGAGTTTGCGGGTGCTTGCCCGCAACTGTTTCTCATCGTCATCCAGCGGCCATGCCCGGCGATCTGGGGTAAATGAGCGCTCCATAGCTACAGCGTCGATTGCCAGCAGTACCTTTCCAGTCTGGGGCAGCTCCACCATCACTGATTGATGGCCGGGGCAGTGTCCGCTGGTTTCCAGCAGCGCCATGCCGGGCAACAGCTCGGTATCCCCTTCGATCAAGCGATAGTGTAGCGCCGGATTATCCCAGTGCGCGCGGGCGCTGGCGTATCGTGGGTGGCCGCTTCGCGCCAGGTCGTAGTGCGCGCGCTGGACGACAAGCTCCGCATGCGTGAAGGCGTCATGATAGCCCGCATGGTCAGGGTCGAAGTGCGTGCATATGAGGATGTCAATGTCGTCAGGCCGCAAACCAAGATCAGCAAGATGTTCCAGGACATTCTTGCCGTTCGACGCTGATGGCATGCCCGTTGGCGACGCGTAGTCGGCAGGAAGCCCGCTATCGATGAGGATATTCCTGCGGTCGTCAGTTTGCGCGAGGTAGCACCCCGACGACATGGCGAGCGTCTGCCCGTTTGGTAGGGGAATCTCCGCCTGACCCAGTTGCATGAGATAGAGCCGCTGCACTCTTGTCGGTATCATGGATAATCCTTCTCCTTTCGCCGATGATGGATATGCTTATGGGAGCTTCTGCGAGCGCTCAGAACTATACGATGTGGATTGCCCGAATAAAATCGGACCTTCGGCCGTTGTGCAACCGGGCAAGGTGTGATAGTGTCGAGGTGCGGAAGAACACGGCGGGCGGCAGAAATCGCTGCGAACGCTACGAGAACGACGTGACCAATTCATAGTCCCAGACGAGCGCGCGTTACCGCGACCTTCTCGGCCTGGGCATCCTCACCTGCCATGCCAGGGGTGTGGATAACAAAGTGCAGGTAATCGGGGGAGCTTGAGAGGAACGTATGCGCCTCGCCAGGTTCCAGGACGAGCATATCTCCGGCGGATACTGTGACGGTGTCACGCTCGATCCGTACCTGCGCTGTTCCCTGAGCAATCAGATAGATTTCGGTGACGAGGGTATGTACATGTGGTTCATCGATCCCGACGGTAGCATAGCCAACCGAAACCAGGAGTGAGCTGTTCCACGGCCCGGCATACCAGCCCTTGGCGCTCAAATTAACGCCATGTTCCAGACGCATGCTTTCTTGCGCCTCCTTTGCGCCTCCTTGCAGACAAACGCGACTGTGAGTGAAGGCTGCGTTGTTACCGGCTGGTGCGCGCCCGGGCGGCGTACGGTGGCCTGCTGGATGGCGCGTGGGGAATGAACGGAGCCTTCACGGGGACGGCGTCGAGCAGGATCTGTAAGGTCTGATGCTCCTCGGCGTATTGCAGCGCCACCAGCGCCCGCTGAAACTCGCGCAGTGGGAAGCGATGGGTCACGAGCCGATCTGGCGTAAGCCGCCGGTCGCGCATGAGGCTGGCCGCCAGCGCAAAGGATGAGATACGCCCGTTGCCGCGACTCGTCTCGGTCTGCCAGTGCTCCACCCCCGGCGCGTACGCTCCATACAAGGTCACCTCGGCATGCCAGACAGGCGTCAGATCGAGGCTCATCGGCATCGTCTGCTGCCCAACCAGGACGACGGCTCCGTCTGGGCGCGTCCAGCGGAGCGCCGATTGCAGCGACTTTTCGGAGCCGATGGTATCGTAGACAACGTCGAAGCCGCCGATGAATAGCTCGGCGCCGTGCGCGTTGCTCAAGCGCTTCGAGCCGGTAATCCGCGCGATACCCTCAGGAACTTCATCGGCACGGAGTGTCTGGGACGCGCCCATGCGCGCCGCCATCTCCGCATGATACGGCGCATCCAGCAGCGCGGCGATATCCGCGTTCGGCGCGAACGCGCGCAGCGCCTGAATCAGCAGCAGCCCCTCCACATCCGTACCCATCACCAGCGCCTGCTCGCCCGGCTGTGGTTGGCGGCGGAGCGCGGCATGCACGGCATTGGCGGCGGATTCGAGTAGCGCGGCCTGCTCGTCGGGTAGTCCATCGGGTACCAGGAAAAGCTGGCGCTCATGTACGACCATCTCTTCGCTCCAGCCGCCACCCGTCGGCGCGGGACTGGCGGGTATCGCGCGGTGGACGCAGAGGGAAAAGTTCCCGGCGGCGCAGGCATGGCAGGGCGGCTCGATACCCCGTGTTGGGCAGCAGGGATCGCACTGCCAGACGACTCGGTCGCCGGGTCGGAGCAACTGCGCATGCGGGCCAACTTCGATCACCTCGCCGACGACCTGATGCCCGAGATAGAGCCGCCGGGGATGGCGCATGGCGGCCAGCGAGACCGCCGGGTTGGAGAGCAGCTGGATCGTGGCGAGGTCGCGTTGTGAGACGCCAGCGATGTGGTTGCGGACGCGCACCCACTGCGTGCCGGGCAGCGCGGGAACGGCGATACGCTGCATCCGTAGCGGCGCGAGCGATCCGTAGAACGCCCGGCGCGAGAATCGGCCCAGCGTACGCGTCAAACCAGTGCGTGGGGACGCCGTTTTGAGAAACACGCCCCACATCATCGCGTTGCCCATAGGTCGAAGTCGCCCCCATCGCATGTGTATCAGGAACAGGAATTGGCTAGCTGGCGCTATTAGTAGCAAGTAGCAGGCCAGAACGCCAACCAGTGTAGCACGGTTGTCTTTCCCTGTGCAATTAAGCTGGTACCGAGTGATGTGTCTAGCGCTGGCGGCTGAAGCCGCGCCCTCCGGGCCGCTGGCGGTACGGCCGCAAAGCCCGCCTGCGCGGGCTCCCAGACGCAGACGCGCCTCACCGATTGCCTGAATATCATATACACACCGTAAAGGCTTAGGTAGCGCAGAGGTAGGTGTGCGACAGCATCGGCGCAGCTTCGGCAACCTCTTGGGACCACAAGCGCCCCATGCGGTATAATCCTGAGGCGTAGGCAGTGGCGTCAACGGATATCATCTTCCCGCCAAACTCATATCCCGTGCGGACAGCAATAGAGGTGTTATGCTCAGTCTCCCTCCGGCCCTGTTTCTCGTCATGCTCGAACTGACCGTCGGGTCGTTCGTCAGTCTCTATTTTCTGGACGTGCGCGGCGACACCAGCCGGGGATTCGTCCTCTTTCAGGGCGTACTCTATTTCATCTTCGCCGTGCTGACGCTGCTCGCCATGAACGCCTTCGCGTCGCCTGCCGTCGTGCATGGGCGCGGACTCGACGAGCCGTGGCTCGACGCGCAGGGGCCACTGATGCTTGCCTTCCTGCTGCTGATGATCCCGTGGAACGTTTTGCTCTGGCTCGACCGCCAGCCACGTCCGGTGCGCGGAAAAGCCGCCCGCGAGGCTGCGCCAGCGCGCCCAACGCGCCTGCGGCTGGCACGGTTCGCAACCGGTGGACTCACCGCGCTGACCGGTGCGGCGACGCTTTTCGTCGTCGGCATGGCCTATCGCACGCTCGCCTCCAGCCGGCTGGATGGCGCGTTCGTCGTCGCGACCTTCCTGCTGGGCGGCATCGCCCTCGGCGGCGTGATGACCGCGATGCTGCTGGGCCACTGGTATCTCAACACCCCCACCGCATCGGGCAAGCCGCTGGAGTTCGCCACGATCATCACCGTGGCTGCGCTGGCGCTGGAACTGCTCTTTACGCTGGTCATCGGGCCGAGCACCGCGCACACGACGCTCAAGACGGTCACGGTCTCGCCCGGCACGCAGATCACCACTGGCCAGAATGGCGTCGTCATCAGCACGCCGACCATTGTGCCGGGGCAGAAGCCGCCGACCACCGCGCAGGTGCGCGAGGCGCCGCTGAGTACCGGCGCGATGTTTGGGTTGCAGTTCATCATGGGCTTCCTGGCGCCGCTGGCGCTGGGTGGGGTCGCGCTCTGGCTGGCGCGCGGGCGCTCGTTCCAGTCGGCCACCGGCATGTTATACCTGTGCGTCTCGTTCATCTTCATCGGCGAGATATTGGGGCGCGGCCTGCTGCTGATGCCCGTGTTCTAGCGGTCGCGGCGGCCGCATTGAATGATGGCGCAACGTCTACGACAGAGAGGGGGTCATCACAAATGGCGGAGAGCAAGGCGATCAACCCCAAGATATTTGGCGCCTATGATGTGCGCGGCATCTATCCCGAGACGCTCGACGAAGATGTCGCCTATCGCATCGGGCGGGCCTTCGTGCAGTATCTCGGCGTCCAGGCGGTTGCCGTTGGGCGCGATATGCGTGTCTCCTCGCCAGCGCTGGCGGGCGCGGTCATCCGTGGTATCACCGATCAGGGCGCCGACGCAATTGACCTGGGCATGACCACCACCGACGAGCTGTATTTCGCCGTCGGCAAGTTCGGCTATCCCGCTGGCGTCATGGTGACGGCCTCGCACAATCCGAAGCAGTACAACGGGCTGAAGATGTGCCGTGAGGATGCCATCGCCATCAGCTCCGAGACCGGCGGCAACGCAATCCGCGATTTGGCGCTGGCGGGCAATCCACCGGAGCCAGCGCGCAAGGGGCGGGTGATTCAGCGCGATGTGGCTGATGACTACGTGCGCCACGTCCTCTCGTTCATCGATGTGGCGAAGGTGCTTCCACTCAAGATCGCGGTGGACGCGGGCAACGGCATGGCGGGGATGATCGTGCCGAAGGTCTTCGCACATCTGCCCTGCGAGCTGATCCCGCTCTATTTCGAGCTGGACGGCACGTTCCCCAACCATCCCGCCAGCCCCATCGAGCCGGAGAATACGGCAGTGCTGCGCGCGCTCGTGCCGGAGCAGCAGTGCGATATGGGGGTCGCCTTCGACGGCGACGCCGACCGGATGTTCCTGGTGGATGAGCAGGGCAAGCTGCTCGGCGGCGACATGGTGACGGCGCTGGTGGCGCAGAGTCTGCTGCGCAAGCATCCAGGCGCGACGATTCTCTACAACCTGATCAACTCGCGATCCGTACCAGAATTGATCGAGCGCGACGGTGGCCGTGCGGTGCGCACGCGGGTCGGGCATTCGTTCATCAAGGCGCAGATGCGCCAGGAGAACGCGATCTTCGGCGGCGAGCATTCTGGCCACTTCTATTTCCGCGATAACTGGTACGCCGACTCCGGCCTGATCGCGTTTCTGGTGGTGCTGGAGCTGATCAGCGAGAGCGGCAAGACGGTCTCGGAACTGGTGCGCGCGGTGGACCATCGCTTTCGGAGCGGCGAGATCAACTCGGAGGTCACGGACCAGCAGGAGCGCATGCGGGCCATCGAGACGCACTACGCCGCCGAGGGCGCGCAGGTGGACTTCCTGGATGGCATCACGGTCTCGTTCCCGACGTGGTGGTTCAACGTGCGCCCGTCGAATACCGAGCCGCTGCTGCGCCTGAATCTGGAGGCGGATACCGCTGATGAGATGGCGAAACGGCGTGACGAAGTGTTACAGTTGATTCGACAATGACACGTGCCATCTGGCACATGACGTGTGGCGCATCGTGAGGAAGTTGTCAGGCAACGTTCCCTCCTGAAGGAGGTTTGGCGGTGGGCGTATTCTCCCGATTCACAAACTACATCAAAACGGTGATGAGCTCGTTCCTGGATCGCGCGGAAGATCCAGGCCAGACGCTCGACTATTCCTACGAGAAGCAGCTCGAGCAGCTACAAAATCTGCGCCGGAGCATCGCCGACGTGGTGACGAACGAGAAGCGGCTCGAATTGCAGCAGGCGCAGTTGAACCAGCAGATCGATAAGCTGGATGGCCAGGCCCGCCAGGCGCTCTCATTGGGCAAAGAAGATCTGGCGCGCCAGGCGTTGGAACGCAAGCAAGGCTTGCAGGTGCAGATTAGCCAGTTTGGCACGCAGATCGAGCAACTCCATGGGCAACGGGCGAAGTTCGTCGAGATGGAGCAGCGCCTCAATACGCGCATAGAGGCTTTCCGCACGCAGAAGGAGATGGTGAAGGCGCAGTACGGCGCGGCGCAGGCGCAGGTGAAGATTCAGGAGGCGGCGACAGGCATCTCCGAGGAGATGTCGGATGTCAACCTGGCGGTGCAGCGCGCGCAGGACAAGGTGTTGCAGATGCAGGCGCGCGCCAATGCGCTCGACGAGTTGACCGAGTCGGGTACGCTGGCGGAGATTGGCCCGGGCGCGGCCGATCCGCTCGACCGCCAGCTTCAGCAGCTCTCGAATCAGTCTGAGGTTGATCGCCAGCTTGCTGAGTTGAAGGCGCAGATGCAGCTGCCAGCGGGCCAACAGGAACAGCAGGATCAGGCCCAGCTTCCACCGCCGCCGATGCAGACCAACGATTAAGGAGGCCATCCAATGATCGTACGCATCATGACGGAGAACCAGTATCGCCTCACCGACGAGGACGCCGCTGCGCTGGACCAGATGGACGATCCATTGCACGAGGCCATCCAGAGCGGCGATGAGCGGGCCTTCGCGGCGGAACTGGAGAAGGTGGTCGCCTTCGTACGCGAGAAGGGTACGGTGATTCCGGTCGAGGAGGTTGTCCCTTCGGACCTGATTATTCCCGCGCCGGATATGACGGTCACCGAGGCGCGGCAATATCTGCAGAAGGGCGATGAGGCGGTCGCCGCCGAATCCGCATCGGGCGACTCCGGCGAGTAGCCCGCACGCAAAAATCCCCTCACCAATTGTGGTGAGGGGATTTTTGCTGGCTTGGAGAGATTGCTGAGATAGTGGGCATCCTAGGCTCATCTTGGTAGGCGCCGACGCCCCTAGTTACCCCAGATGGAGGGCAGATGATGGCTGCCCAGGCCAACGGCCAGCTCGCCGCCGTGGTGGAAGTCGTGCCGGAGCACGTGCATGATGATCCACTGGCGCGTGCTTGGGCCAAAGATTTCGCGTTCCCTCTCGGTCAGAGCGTCGGGTTGCTTGAAGACGTATTCGAGGTCGGCGATGGTCCAGCGGGCAAGGGTCTTCTCGATCATGCTCCAGGTGGCCTCCAGCCCGGCAACCAACTCGTCGGCTGAATGCACGGATTGACCCGCTTCCTCTTCGTCCCAGTGCATGTAGGCGGCCACCTCAGGGTTTCCCTCGCCCATCCACAGATCGAACCACCAGATCCGGTCGTTCAGGATGTGCTGGACGAGCATCCCAATCGGCCAGTGGGTGGACGCCACTGGCAGTGCCAGCTGCTCGGATGTCAGCGGCGCGACGACGTTGACCAGGTCGCGCTGAAACACATCCCAGCCTTGATAGACCGCGGTGAGTGATAGTGGCTGCTCCGTCACAGGTATGATCCTCTCTTGATGTTCGTACAGCGCTACCGGAGATGTTAGCTTGCCTATTATGGCATGGTAGGAAGGGGCAAAGCTTCTTCTATCTTGCGGTTTCTCATCCCGTTCCTCAGTTTGCCTAGGATGTTTTTCGCGGATTGGGCGCGCTCGCGTTTCCCCCTTGCGTTTCAGTACTCGGATGGCGGACAATAGCTTGTGCTTGTACGTTCCCCGGCGCTGTGGCACGCCGCCATGCATCGCCCCCGTCGGGACGATTCCACCCGTGCGTTGGTAGCTGAATGATGTGAGAAAGAGGTTGGCAGAGCAATGGTCAAGTCGAAGGAATCCCCCAAAAATGTGATCGCCGTGCTTCAGGAGCGCGGCCTGATCAGCGAGATGACCGAGAGCGGTCTGCCAGAGGCGGCGGCGGCAGGCATGCTCTCGGTCTATTGTGGGTGGGATCCGTCACGGCCAAGCCTGCAAATCGGCAACCTCGTGCCGATTATGATGCTGGCCCACTTTCAGCGCGCCGGGCATCGCCCGCTATTACTGGTTGGCGGTGGGACCGGAATGATCGGCGACCCCAGCTTCAAGTCGGAGGAGCGTGTGCTGCTCAGCATCGAGCAGGTGAACGCGAACGCCGAACTGATCCGCCGCCAACTCGAACCGTTTCTCTCGTTCGAGGGTGAGAATGGCGCGGTGATGGTGAACAACGCCGACTGGCTCGGCAAGATGACGCTGATCGAGTACCTGCGCGACATCGGCAAGCACTTCTCCGTCAACATGATGATTGCCAAGGAGTCCGTGCGCGCGCGGCTGGAAGACCGCGCCCAGGGCATCTCGTACACCGAGTTCAGCTACATGATCCTCCAGTCGATTGACTTCCTGCACCTCTTCGATCATTTCAACTGTACGGTGCAGGTGGGCGGCAACGACCAGTGGGGCAATCTCCTGGCGGGCGTCGATCTCATTCGCCGTGCGCGCCACGCGCAGGTGCATGCGCTGACCGCGCCACTCATCACGTCGTCATCGGGACAAAAGCTCGGCAAGACGGAGGGCAATGCGCTCTTCCTCGATCCGGCGTTGACCTCGGCCTACGAGCTGTATCAGTACTGGATCAACACTGAAGACGCCGATGTCGAGCGCTACCTGAAGGTCTTCACCTTCCTGCCGCTGGACGAGATCGCGGCGATTGGCGCGCAACAGGCGGAAGACCCCGCCAGCCGTGTTGGCCAGCGTTTGCTCGCCGTCGAGGTGACGAAGCTGGTGCATGGCGAGGCGACCGCGCGCGCCGTGGCGGAGGCGTCTAATGCGCTCTTCGGCGGTGGCGTCGCGTCGCTCTCTGAGGCGGCGCTGCCCCATCTGGCGGGCGCGGTGCCGACCTCGCCGCTCGCGCCCTCAGCGCTGGAGGCGGGTGTCTCGCTGGTCGAGACGCTGGTCAGTGAGGGCATCCAGCCGTCCAAAGGCGCGGCGCGTCGGCTGATCCAGCAGGGCGGCCTCTATGTCAACGATCAGCGCGTCACCGACCCGGAGATGCTGCTGACGCGCGAGACGGCGCTCTTTGGCCGGGCGATTCTGGTGCGCGCGGGCAAGAACAAGTATCACTTGCTGCTGGCTACCGCGTAACCTCATCCCTTCTTCCGCGAGGAGACGACCGCGTGCGATGGGCAGACCTCTCCCGGCCTTCGGCCACCCTCCCCTACGAGGGGAGGGCCTGGGCGACCAACGCGGCGAAGGGCGACGGCGGTCTCTGGCTCCCCTCCCTTTTAGGGGAGGGGCTGGGGGAGAGGGCTGGCGAGGGGGCCAGTAATCTGACCCCAAACGCACTACGACGAGTTTCTTATGAAGCGAGAAGGATAGACGATAATGACAGCAGTGCAGGTGACGCGGGCGACGGTGGATGATGTTGAGACGGTTGCGCCGCTCTTCGACGCCTACCGCCAATTCTATCAGCAGCCGAGCAGCCTCGACGGCGCGCGGACGTTTCTGACCGAGCGGCTGGGGCGCGGCGAGTCGGTGATCTTTCTCGCGCGACTCGACGACGGCGCGCCCGTTGGCTTCACGCAACTCTACCCCATCTTCTCGTCCACGTCGATGCAGCGCGCCTGGCTCCTGAACGACCTGTTCGTCGCGCCCGCCGCTCGCCGCGCGGGTGTGGGCCGCGCCCTGCTGGAACGCGCCCATACCTTTGCCCGCGAGACCAATAGCAAAGAGCTGATGCTCCAGACAGCGGTGGATAACTTCCCGGCGCAGCGCCTCTACGAGTCGCTCGGTTGGCAGCGCGACAACGACTTCTATGTCTATATGCTGGCAGTATGAGAAACTGCTCTTCTATGAGTAACATGTGCCTAATGACATACTTTCCCCTGGCTAGACGATCATCCGTCTCGAATGTGCAGCGCAGACTCCGTAACCCATGCGCGTATGCCCCAGCGAGCGGCTACCTGCCCCTCGTGGCTACCCCTGCTTGTCCGGCTCCATCATGGCCGACGGCGTGGAGCAGGCGAAGCGCGAGGCACACGGGAGATGAAAGAGGCGCATGGTGACACCGCAGACAACACCCACTCATTCCCGGCGGCTCTCACGTCACCTTGTGCTGGTCGTGGGCTTTGGCGCGCTGGCCTTCGTGGTGACCGCAGTAGTTGGAGGCGTCTGGACCGCGCTGCTCACCGTTAACCTGGCGACGAGCCCAGCCATCCCCTGGTCGGTCGCCGTCATGGCACTGCTTCTCTGGCTGCTGTGGCGCTACCTCGGCGGCGCGGGGTGGCCGCGCGGCACGTCGGAGGCGCGGCGCCGCTACTTGCGCGCACGGCGGGTGACAGGCAGAGACTTTCTGTGGGCCGTGGGAGCGGGTCTGCTCGCAATCGTTGCCCTGGCTGGTTTGTGGATCGTCTTGTTTCAGCTTGCCCACCTGCCCGCGCGAGCGCTGCCAGACTATTCCAAGTATCCGTTCTTCACCGTCGCAGTCGCGCTGGTGATGGCCTCGCTGGTTGGCGCGGTGACCGAGGAGGCCATGTTCCGCGGGTACTTTCAAGGCATCCTGGAAGGAATTGTCGGTGGTGTGGTCGCCATCCTTATTACCGCCCTCGTGATGGCGCCAGAGCACGCGCTAACGCAGGGATTTGTGTGGCCCACCGTGCTCTTCTACCTTGTGGTGGATGTGATGTTGGGCGCGACCGCCTTCCTCACGCGGTCGATTCTGCCTGGCATTGTGACGCACGGCATCGGCCTGCTGGTCTTCTTCACCCTCGTGTGGCCGGGCGACGTAATTCGCCAGGCCATCGGAGGTGGCACGACGGAGCAGTGGTTCTGGCTCCACGGCGCACAAACGCTCGTCTTCGCCGTCCTGGCCACCGTTGCCTTCATCCACCTTGCGAGGATTAGCAAGCGACCTCAAGGCGTGTAGCGGGCGCAGTATCTGCCCTCTCTATGAACTGGCTGGACGCGGATCCCCTGCCAGGGACGGCCAGGTAGACGTAGGCGGCGTAGGCGAATACCACGACACGCATCGCCTGCTCAGTATGATCGCTCTGGATGTGAGGCGGATGTGCGAAGGATGAGAAGTCCTTCAGACAGGCGCACGCGCTGACGCTAGGAGTTCTCCCTCGCCGCGTTCCGTGGCACGATGAGCAGCGGCAGCCCGGTTGCGCCGCGCAGGCGCACATCGAAGTCCGCGCTGGTGTGGAGCGGGAAGCCGCGTTTGCCGTGGGGCGCGAGCGCGAGGAAAGTCGCCTGCTTCTGCGTGGCAAGCTCCGCCACCGCCTGGGAAAGATCCTGCTCCGCGATCACCTCGGAGGTGACGGTGAATGGCCAGTTGCCCGTCGCCTCGCCGTGCAGGCGCTCTTCCACCGTGCGCAGGTAGAGCGCGACATTGTTGGCGGCGGAATGGTGCGATGGCGCATCGGGGGCGAAGGCGCCGATCCAGGCGAGCCGCAGCGTAGCGCTGCCGTGCTCAGGGCCGCTAAGCGCCTCCAGCAACTGCGTCGCGGGCGCAATCGCCGCCTCGGCATCCTCCGTGCCGTCCAGCAGCACCAGCCCATGTGCGGGCTTCCCCTCAGCGGGGAGCGCGTTGGCGTCGGTCAGCGAGAGCACCGGCGTTGCGCCGTGATGCTCCACATGCTCGGCGACCTTGCCCGGCGCCCAGCGCGCCAGCCCCGTATGCGCGTGCGCCGCCAGCACCACCAGATCGGCCTTCTGCTGTGCCGCCACCTCCAGAATCGTCGAGCCAGCCAGCCCAGAGCGCACCTCGGTGATGGTGGTCACCTCGGCCAGATCAGCTCGACCAGACGCCGCTTCGAGATAGGCGGACGCGGCCTCCACATCGGTGGTCAGCGTGGACGGCTCCATCATCGGCAGCACATACGGCAGCAGCTCGCGTGGGCTGCTCAGCACGTGCAGCAGCACCACCGTGCCATGGCTGGCCTGGGCAATGCGCGCCGCCACCGGTAGCGCCGCCTCGGCATATTCTGAGCCGTCAAGCGGCGTCAATATTCGCTGATACATGCTCCCGCTCCTCATAATGTTGCGCGATGCTGCCGCGTCGTTGCGCGTTCCCAAAGTCCTGGCGAATATCCGAGCGATACTCTCCTTTGAGAATAGCATCCCGCGAGCCACCACGGCTACGATGGCTACGATACGACAGTGTTCAAGATCGCGCGGCTGTTTGGCCTGCCCATCGAGGCCATCTTCCAGTCGGAAGATGAGGACCATCACGGGTAGCGGGCAGTTTATCCGACCTTCGTCATAGTGCGCATCGTGCGACAGGTGACGAATGGCACTTGTATGCCCCTGGCCAATAGGCGACGATACTGTGTGACGGCCAGCGCTGCCTGTGGGCAATCACGATTCACGGCGGGAGAGTCGCGGGGTGGCGCATTGTGAGGTGTTTGTTCCTGGGGATTTGAAGGAGTGTAGTAGATATGAGTAACGAGTCCTGGGCGATTGTCGCCGAGGATCTGCGCAAGACGTACGGCCAGACTAAGGCAGTGGACGGCATCAGCCTCAAGGTTGCCGAAGGCGAAATCTTCGGCATGCTCGGTCCCAACGGCGCGGGCAAGTCCACCACCATCGAGATGATCGAGGGGCTGCGCACCGCCGATAGCGGCACAATCACAGTGCTGGGCCTGCGCCAGCCGCGCGACGCCCGCGCCATCAAGATGCGCATTGGCATCCAGCTTCAGACGACCGCGCTCTACCCGCGGCTGACCGTCACCGAACTGCTCGACCTCTTCCATACGTTTTATCCGGGCCGCAAGACCATCCCGACCGACCAGCTCATTGAGATGGTGGACCTGGGCGAGAAACGCACCACCCGCAGCAAAAACCTCTCTGGGGGCCAGCGGCAGCGGTTGAGTGTCGCGCTGGCGCTGGTCAACGACGCCGATCTCGTCTTTCTGGACGAGCCGACGACCGGCATGGACCCACAGGCGCGCCGCCAGCTGTGGGATGTCATCCGCGACCTGCAACGCCGCGGCAAGACCATCCTGCTGACGACGCACTATCTCGAAGAGGCTGAAGAACTCTGCGACCGCGTCGCCATCATTGACCACGGGCGTGTCATCGAGATGGGCAGCCCCGAAGAGCTGGTACGCCGCTACTTCAGTGATATCGCCATCTCGTTCCGCGATCCGGCGGGCGGCGACGCCTATCGCACGCTGGAAGGCGTGACGCATGTCTCGACGGAGGATGGCCGCGTGACGCTCTACTCCAACGATGTGCCGCATACGATGGCCGGACTGCTGAGCCAGCAGCACGGCGGTGGGGTTGGCACGGCGCTGCGCGACCTCAACGTGCATAACGCCACTCTCGAAGATGTCTTCCTGAAACTGACTGGACGGGCGCTGCGCGACTAGGCGTGTCACGTCTGAGGAGATAGCTAGGCAATGAATACGATACGCAGTCTCTATGTAGCGAGCATCAAGGAGTTCATGCGCGACCGCGCCGCCATCATCTGGACGCTGGCGTTCCCGCTGATCTTCATCGTGCTCTTCGGCGTCATCTTCGGTGGCAACGGCGGTTCGGCGAACTACACCGTTGGCGTGGTCAACGAGGATAATGGCCCGATCAGCCAGCAGCTGGTGTCGGCCTTCAAGAAGTTTCCGTCCTTCAAGATTCAGACCGGCAGCCGCGAATCCGAACTTGATAAACTCAAGCAGGGCAACGTTGACATGGTTATTGTCATTCCGGCGGACATGAGCCAGAAGATCGCACAGAAACAGACGGCCACCGTGCAGCTGTATGACGACCCAAGCACAGGGCAGGCCGACTCGCAGATCAAGCAGAGTATTGTCCAGGCATTCGTGGCCCAGATCAATAAGGATGCAACGAACACCGTGCCACCGCTGGCTCTGGAGACCAATTCGATCCTCTCGCACCAGTTGACCTATGTGGATTTCCTGGTGCCGGGCATTCTGGCGATGGCGCTGATGCAGCTTGGCCTCTTTGGCACGGCGACGCCGCTGGTGACGCTGCGCCAGGAGCAGGTCCTCCGCCGACTGGGCGCGACGCCGCTGCCGCGCTGGCATCTGCTGGCCAGCCAGGTGCTGATGCGGCTGACGATCGCGCTCGTGCAGACCGGACTCATCCTGGCGTTGAGTGTCTGGGTCTTCAAGGTGGAGATTCAGGGGAACATTCTGGCGGTGCTGGGGCTGGTGGTGCTGGGCGCGGTCGCCTTCGTCAGCCTGGGCTATCTGGTCGCCGCTATCTCGAAGACGGTTGACGCGGCCAATGGCATCACCTCGGCGGTCAACTTCCCGATGATGTTCCTAAGCGGCATCTTCTTCCCGCTGGCGGCGCTGCCTATCTTCCTGACGCCCATCGTGCGGGCGCTACCGCTCACTTATCTCGGCGACGCCCTTCGGCAGGTGCTGACGGGTGGTACGCCAGCGTTCTCGATCTGGCTCGACGTGGCCGTGCTGGCCGCGTGGACGCTCGTCTGCTCACTGGTGGCGGTCCGCCTCTTCAAGTGGGAGTGAGCCTGAGCGCGAAAACTTGAATCACGCGCTACAAACGCCAGAAGAGGGTCGGTCCAATCGGACCGGCCCTCCCCTGTTCAATGGCACAGTCGCGCCTGTTAATGGGCGTAGCCATGCGTAGTGCGGTAGCTGCTCTCTTCCCGGATCTGCATGCCTACCGCGAGGATGATCGCGCCGATGGCGACCACTATCGCTGCCACCGCCAGGAATGTGACGGCGCCTGTGGATAGCGCGAACGCCGTGGCAAGGGACCATCCAAATGCGACAGCCAGATACATCATCAGCTCAGTGAGCGCCGCCAGGCCGAGGCCAATCCCGTAGAATGCCGCGATTGGAGCCGCGTCTGGCTCCTCCCTGCGCCGAGCCAGTGTTGCCACGACCGCGATCACCGCGAGGAGAGCGAAGCCAATGGCAAGCACTAATGGTATCCAGGCCGCCAGAGGTGTGGGGAACCAATAGCTCAACATGCGCTACCGTCCTTTCCCCGATAGTGGAGGCAAGTGGATCAACTCCCGATGGGTGTCCTACTTCCTCCAGCGTCCAGTCTACGCGATGTATATCACAACGGGAGCAAGAATCACTTTCTCAGACTCACACTTGCCTCACACCTCGGTTGGCTTGTCCTCGTCCTCGCCTTTTTCCTCAGCCTCGCCTCTGGCTCACTCCGGTTCAGACGCCAACGGCGACGCGCGAGAACGCGGGCGCCATCCGCGAGCGCACCGACGCGCCGCCCTTGAGCACCAGCCCTATTCGCTCCGCGTCGGCCACGATGCCAATCTCCTCTAGCGGATTGCCCTCGACCAGCAGCAGATCGGCCAGCTTGCCCGCCGCGACGGTCCCGAGGCGGTCATCCAGCCGCAGCAGCTCCGCCGCCGTCTGGGTGCTGGCGACAATGGCCTGCATCGGCGTCATACCATTCGCCACCATCAGCCCCAGCTCGCGCGCGTTGCCGCCATGCGGCCCAACGCCAGTATCGGTACCCATCGCCACCTTCACGCCCGCCTCCACTGCGCGGCGGAAGCTCTCGCTGTGGGAGATCATCACCTCACGCGCCTTGTTCACGGCGTAGTCTGGCAGCAGACCGGGACGCGACGCCGCCAGGTCGATCACATCCTGCGGCGCGACCAGCGTCGGCACCAGATAGACGCCGCGCTTGAGCATCATGTCGATGGCCTCGTCGTCCAGGAAGATGCCATGCTCGATGCTGGCGACGCCCGCCTCCAAGGCGTTCTTGATGCCCTGGGTGCTCTGCGCGTGCGCCAGGCAGCGCTTGCCTTGCGCGCCCGCCTCGTAGACCGCCGTCGCGATCTCCGCCACCGTAAACTGCGCGTGCTTGGGCGAATCCGCTGAGGAGAGCACGCCGCCGCTGGTGCAGAGTTTGATCCAGTCGGCGCCCGCGCGCAGAATCTCGCGCACCTTGTGGCGCATCGCCTCCTCGCCATCCACGACGCCGGACGGCACATCAGGCAACTTGTTATCGCCGAGGTCGATGCAGCAGGGCAGCACGTTATCGCCGTGGCCGCCGGTCTGCGAGAGGAACGAGACCGAGACAAGCATGCGCGGCCCAGGGAAAAGCCCCCGCTCGATGGCCATCTTGACGCCAGCGGGAGCGCCCCCTGCGTCGCGCACTGTCGTGATGCCCGCCTCCACCGTCACCCGCGCGTTCGGCACGGCATAGAGCAGCGAGAGCGACGGCGGCGTCATCAGGCCGCGCAGCAGGTCGTAGCCCCACTGGCCGAAGAGATGCACATGGCAGTCTATCAGGCCGGGCAGCAGCGTCATCCCCTCGGCGTCGATCACCGCCGCGTCTTTGGGAATCTTCACCTTACTCGCCGCGCCGACAGTATCGATCCGCTCGCCCTCGACGATCACCGTTGCGCGCTCAATCGGATCGCCGCCCGTTCCATCGATCAGCCGGACGCCGGTAATCGCCAGCGTTTGCCCCCACGGGCGTGCGGCCTGCGCCAGCGGGGCGAACTCAACTTCATCCACATGTCCGTTTGCCGCCGCGTGGGTGTGTCCGTCGAGATTGCCTTTGCCGTGATTGCCGTGGTCGTCGCTCTTGTCGTGTTTCTCGTGTTTCTTCGCCATCTGCTGCCTCACCTCGCCCAATCTCGCCCCGGATGATCTCCGGGAGACGCCAACACGACCGCCGTCATCTATCTCTGTTCAAGTATAGCAGCGGCAGAGCGGCGTGGCGAGGATTTGACGCTGCGAATCTAGGCGACTGCGCCCTGCTCGCGCAGCAGGCGGGCGATAGCCTCGTGTCCGCCCTCCAGCGCGAAGGAGAGCGCCGTCTGGCCGTCATCGGTCCGGGCCTGGGCATCGGCGCCGCGCGCCAGCAGCAGTTGTGTCGCCGCGAGGTTGCCGTTCTGCGCCGTCGCCTGGAGTGGGGTGAAGCCGCCGCGCTGCCGTGCGTTGACATCGGCGCCCGCGTCTAGCAGCAGCGTGAGCAACTCCACGGGTGCGGGTCCGGCGGTGGCGGCGTGCAGCGGCAGATTCGCCAAATCGTTGCGCGAGCGCGCCTGCACATCGGCGCCCGCATCTAGCAGCCAGCGCACGGCGTTGGTATGGCCGAAGTGCGCCGCCAGATGCAGCGGGGTCCACCCGTCGGCGCTATAGACATTCACCAGCGCGGCATCGTCTTCCAGCATCTCGCGCAGCCGCATCTCGTCGCCAACCGTCGCGGCATCCACCATCTCCTGTGCCACGTCCATCACTTCACTCCTCCGTTAGATGTTTGCGAATGATTGCCTTGCTTCGGTCGCAATAGTAGAACGTTTGGTCGCATGTGTCAAGCCATCCATACGGATGATGGCGCATGTTGTTCTTCTTCCTCTGGTATCGCCAATTTCCGGCAGTTGGCTTTTAATTGAATGTTTGGGAGACGCTTTGCGGTAGCCTTGTTTATACAAGAAGAGCAAGTTAGAAGAAGTTGTTCCGACAACGTCGTGCTACGGTGGGAATGCTTGCGGTTGATAGGCGTCATCACGAGAGACTTGAGAGAAAGGTCAGCATAACGATGAGAAAAGTGGTCGGCGGTTTGTTTACATCCATAGATGGCGTCGTCGAGGCAGAGCTTCTTCCCAAACCCCAGGAAGAAGAGTGGAATCAATTTTATGCCGATGCGCAGGACTTCATGGTGGAAGCGATCAACGAGCAGGATGCCGTCCTGCTCGGGCGTGGGACATATCAGGCATGGGAGGCTTTCTGGCCCACCGCACCCGCCGAACTTCCCTTTACGCGCTTCATTAACGCGGTCCCCAAGTACGTGGTTTCAACCACCTTGAGCAACGTCGAGGCATGGCAACCCACAACGGTACTCACGGGCGATATTCCCCAAGCAATCGCGCAATTGCGCCAGCAACCCGGGAAGAACATTGGCGTGCATGGCAGTCTGACGCTCATTCGCTCCCTGCTCGAATGGGATCTGTTGGACGAACTCAATCTGAGCGTTATGCCTATTTTGCTGGGTGGGGGAAGGCGTCTGCTCAACGATGGAGATAGCCTCAGAAGGTTGCGCCTCGTCAATTCCAAATCCACCAAAGCGGGAGGTCTGCTCCTCACCTACCAACCAGCTCGGCCCGAGTAACGCGTCCTCTCTGAATTTTTCCCCAAACACGCTCTAAGCTCCCTGGTACTCATACCAGGGAGCGATTCTATGCTATGCTGGGCGTGAGAAACGCAGCATGCGAGGGGAGTAGCAATCGATGCCTGAGCTGGTCTGGAACGGCAAGTATGACGCCGATGGTTCGCGTCACCGGGCGAGCCTGCCGGTCGCCGCGCTACGGACAGTCGAGACAGGCGGTGTGTCAACTGACGGTGATTCACTCACTCCGGCCAACCGGCTCATCGCGGGCGAGACGCAACACGCGCTTCCGGCGCTGCTGGCCGAGCTTGCCGGGCAGGTCAACCTTATCTATATTGATCCGCCATTCGCCACCGGGCTCGACTTCGCCAGCACGATAACGCTCCCCGGCTCGGACCGTCGTATCCGGCGCACGGCCTACCGCGACACCTGGGGAAGCCCCGACGGCTATCTGCGCTGGATGGACGAGACGCTGACGCTGCTGTGCGACTTGCTGGCCGATGATGGCGCGCTGCTGCTGCACTGCGACTGGCGGGCCGAGGGGATGCTGCGGCTGCTGCTGGACGACATCTTCGGCGCGGAGAACCTCCGCAACACCATCGTCTGGTCCTACCGGAGCGGCGGCGCATCCCGGCGCGAGTCACTCGCCCGCAAGCACGACACCATCCTGCTCTACGCGAAATCTCCGCGCTTCCGCATCCGCCCACAGATCGAGCGCCAGTATCTGCGCAAGCCGTTCATGGGATCGGCCTGTGACGCGCGCGGTCGCCACTATGTCGATACGCTGCTGCGCGACGTGTTGGAAGGCGAGATGACCTGCGTTGGCGCGGATGAGACGCTGGTGCGCTACAACGTGCGCCCAGTCCTCAATCTCTCGCGCGCCCGGCTCGATTATCCCACACAGAAGCCGCTGGGCCTGCTCCAGCTGTTGCTCACGCTTGCCAGCGACCCTGGCGACCTCGTGCTCGATTGCTGCTGTGGCAGCGGCGTCACCGCCCACGCCGCCGAGAGCCTGGGACGGCGCTGGATCGCCGCCGACGCCAGCCCGCTCGCCATCCAGACCACCCGCAAGCGGCTGCTCGCCCTCGCGGCGCCTCGTCCGTTCGTCGTGCAGAGGCCCGTCCATGAAGGTGAGATGCGGATAGCTGCCGACCTGGCTACGCTCACGTTCGCGGTGGAGCAATCAGGGCGCGCTGTCACGGTGCGGCTGACTGGCTACAACCCTCCACCCGGCAGTATGCTCACCTCGGCCGCCTCATCGGTGAATGACGACCCGACACACGGTATCCACAACCTCGATAGCTGGAGCGTTGATTGGACCTACGATGGCGCGACTTTCCGCCACCGCGCGCATGCCGCCCGCGCCCGTAACGGCGCCCGCGAGTTGCCCATTGCGCTCACCTATACCCATGTCGACCCAGGTTGCTACACCATCGCGGTCCACGTGGTGGACTTCGCCGCACACGAGACGACGCGGACAGTTGAGGTGATCGTGCGGTGATCTAATCCTCCATGTTGAAATGCTCGCATCGTGCTACTATTGATGTGCGATCTATCCAACCCACCTGCAACCACGCCAATACCCCGCTCGCAGGCGATGCTACATCCGACATGGGAGGCATCCATGACCGAAGCGGCGATCCAGACCACTGACCTGACGCGCGACTTTGGCAGCGTTCGCGCGGTGGATCACCTCACCCTCGACGTTCCGCCAGGCATCATCTTCGGCTTCCTCGGTCCGAATGGCGCGGGCAAGACGACTACTATCCACCTGTTGCTCGGCCTGCTCGAAGCCACCTCCGGCGAGGCTCGCGTGCTGGGACTCGATCCACGCACCCAGAGCGAGCAGATCCGCACGCGCTCCGGCGCTCTGCTCGAATTCTCGGGACTCTACGAGCGCCTCAGCGCCGAAGACAACCTCGATTTCTATGGCCGCGTCTGGCATATGTCGCAGGGAGAGCGCCAGGCGCGCATCAAAGAACTGCTCACCCACCTCTCCCTCTACGACCGCCGCAAGGAGCGCGTCAACACCTGGAGCCGCGGCATGAAGCAGAAGCTGGCCATCGCTCGCGTCCTGCTCCACCGGCCCGACCTGATCTTCCTGGATGAGCCGACCGCCGGGCTGGATCCCGTCGCCGCAGCCGCTTTGCGCGACGACCTGGAGGCGCTTGTTCAGCGCGAAGGGACCACCGTCTTCCTTAATACCCACAATCTCCCCGAGGCGGAGCGGCTCTGCCAGCAGGTCGGCGTCATCCGCGAGGGCAGGCTCAGCGCCGTCGGCAGCCCCGATATGCTCCGCCAGCAGACCGGTCACCCTCAGGCGGAGATCGTCGGCGAGGGCTTCACGCCCGAGGTGATGTCGTTGCTCCAGGCGCGACCCGATGTCGAGAGCGCCACTATCCAGAATGGACATCTCGTCGTCAACCTGCGCGGCGAGGCCAAAGCTGCCCCTATCGTCACCGCGCTCGTCGGCGCGGGCGTCCAGATCGAGGAGGTGCGTCGCGGCCAGGCCAGTCTCGAAGATGTCTTTTTGGCATTGATGGAGGAGGGCGGACGATGATCAGTGATATCACCACCATCATGACTAAAGAGTGGCGTGAATTCTTCGTCTCCGGAGGAAGCCGCCGCACAGGCCTGGTCTTCCTGCTTATCGTCCTGGCAATCTTCGGTCTCTATCTCCCGTACCGGGCCGGGCAAGTCTTGATCAGTTCGCCCTGGATCGTCGTCCTCTACGCCTTCGTCCTTCCGGTTCTGCTGATGACCAACATCATCGCCGATGCCATCGCCGGAGAGCGTGAGCGCCACACGCTGGAGACGCTGCTCGCCAGCCGCCTCTCTGATCGCGCCATCATTCTCGGCAAACTGGGCGCTGCCGTCGGGTATAGCGTGGCGCTCGCGGTTGTCACTGCTCTGGTCGGCATGGTCGCCGCCAATCTGCAAGGCGGTGGGAGCTTCCAGTTCTATTCGTTCGGCGTCTTCGCCTCCATCGTGGCCTTCGCCTTGCTGCTCTCGTTTCTCTACGCCAGCTTTGGCGTGCTCGTCTCCCTGCGCGCCAACACTGTGCGCCAGGCGCAACTGACGATGGGTGTCGCCATGCTCGTCATCTACCTGCTGCCAATCTTGATCTACGGCACGCTCTCCGACACGACACGCCAGCGGTTCCTTGACTGGATCGCCTCGGCCAACTGGGCAACCGTCGCCTACATCGCCGTTGTCCTGATCCTCATCGACCTCATTGCTATCGCGGTGGTTATCCTCCGCTTCCAGCGCTCGCGGCTCATCCTTTCGTAGCGCGCGAGACGATATGGGGGTGATGAGACGGTGAGATGAGATTTAAGGGGCGAGAAGATCAGCAATAACAGTGACGGGTAACCCTGGGACACGACGGAATGCGGGGTCATTGGTCACGAAGAGCGAACAGCCACGTTCCAGCGCGGTGGCCGCGTGGATGGCATCGGGTGTCTTGAGGCCGTTCGCCGCACGCAGTTGTGCTGCTCGTTCCAGCACAGATATCGTCACGGGCAGCAATTGTACGTCAGGAGATGTAAATAGCACCGTGCGAAATGCGGCCTCAAGTGTAGCGTTTCCCTCACGTATTGGCCGCACTAGAACCTCCAAAGCGCTGAGTTCGCTCGTGAGAACTGAAGTATGCGCATTTTGCACGTCGCGCCAAAACGCATCAAGCAGGACTCTATAGGGATCTATACGTTCTACGGTGTAAATGAAGATGTTTGCATCCGCATAGACCGAACCACTCCCCGGCAGGGTCAGCGATCCCACGAGTCGCGCTCCTCACGAATGTAGGCATCCACTTCTTCCGCGGTCTGGAATTCCAGGTGACCTGGAAGATCCTTAATGATCTCGCTGACATGTCTTCCAGTTTCCGGGGCAGTCTGCACTTCGACAGTGACCTCGACCTCCTGGCCCGGCGCGAGTTCTGGCGCGCGAATCTCAATCGTGCCGTCTGGCCCGACGACCGCGCGGGTATGTATCACAGTTCCCATCGTCTTGTCTCCTGAAGGTCCACCATTACTCCGCTCCCTATCCAAGTTTCGCCTACCCCAGCCTGGAAGTCAAATGGCGCTTGTATCGCCAAATCCAATACGAGACATTGCCCCATCGGATACGCCGCCTGCTACAATGACGACAGAGTCTCCGACATCAGCGGAAAGGCAATGGCCCGCGCCTTTGCACTATACTGGGTAGAGATACCAAACCGTTGGAGACACACATCATCAATGAGGATGATCCCGGCAGTTTTCCTCCCGTCGCCATCCTCGCGCCTCAGGAGTGATTGTCATGACAACATCTGCCTCGCGCCCCAACCCTTTTGGCGCCCGCGGTCCGCTTGGCCAGGGTTTCGAGGATACCACCATCTACCGGCTCAGCGCGCTCGCGGGCCAATCCGGCGTCGCGCTTGAGCGCCTTCCCGTCACCATCCGTATCCTGCTCGAAAATCTGCTGCGCACCGCCGACCTGACGCCCAGCCTTGTCAGTGATGAAGATATCCTCAGCCTCGCTCGCTGGTCCCCCGCAGCTGGCGGCGCAGCTCACGAGTTCCCGTTCATGCCCGCGCGCGTCCTCTTGCAGGACTTCACTGGCGTCCCCGCTGTGGTTGATCTCGCCGCCATGCGCGACGCCGTCAAAGAACTGGGCGGCGACCCCGATGGCATCAACCCACTCGTCCCCGCCGACCTGGTCATTGACCACTCAGTTCAGGTGGACGCCTTCGGCACGATTCTCTCGTTCGCCACCAACGTCGAGCGCGAGTACGAGCGCAACGCCGAGCGCTACACGCTGCTGCGCTGGGCGCAGGGAGCCTTCCGCAACTTCAGCGTCGTCCCGCCGGGGACGGGCATCGTCCATCAGGTGAACCTGGAATACCTGGGCAAAGTCGTCCAGACGCGGACAGGGCCGGACGGCGAGACGCTCGCCTATCCCGACACGCTCGTCGGCACCGACTCGCACACGACCATGATCAACGGCCTGGGCGTGCTGGGCTGGGGCGTCGGCGGCATCGAGGCCGAGGCGGTGATGCTGGGCCAGCCACTCTATCAGATCACGCCCGAGGTTGTTGGCATGCGGCTGACGGGCGCGCTGCCCGAGGGCGCGACCGCCACCGATCTCGTGCTGGCGGTCACACAGATGCTGCGCAAGCACGGCGTGGTTGGGCGCTTTGTCGAGTTCTGCGGCGCGGGCCTGAGCGCGCTCAGCGTCGCCGACCGGGCCACGATCTCCAATATGTCGCCCGAATATGGCGCAACCGCCGCGCTCTTCCCGGTGGATGACGCGACCCTGCGCTATCTGCGCGACACCGGACGCGACGCCGCGCTGGTGGCGCTGGTCGAGCGCTACACCAAAGAGCAGGGCATCTTCCGCACCGACGACGCGCCCGACCCGCAATTCAATTCGCTGCTGGAGCTTGACCTCGCCACTATCGAGCCGAGCCTGGCGGGGCCGCGCCGCCCGCAGGACCGTGTGGCGCTGAGCGGCGTGCGCGAGAACTTCCGCACGTCGTTCCAGGAGCAGATTATGGGTACTGGTCCCGACGCCAACGGCAAGTCTATCGGTCGCTTCGAGAACGAGGGCGGCAACGCGACGGAGACTGAGCCGGAGGGCCGGAACTGGCATCCCCACACGGCGAACATCTCTATCCAGGATGAGGAGGTGGAGATCGGCGACGGCTCGGTGGTCATCGCGGCGATCACCAGTTGCACCAACACCTCGAACCCCTCGGTGATGATTGGCGCGGGCCTGCTGGCGAAGCACGCCGTCGAGCGCGGGCTGAAGTCGCGCCCGCACGTCAAGACGAGCCTCGCTCCCGGCTCACGCGTCGTCACCGACTATCTAAATACAGCAGAATTGACCTCATATTTGGAGGCGCTCGGATTCCATACCGTAGGATATGGATGTACAACCTGTATTGGCAATAGCGGGCCACTGCCCGAGCCGGTGGCCGAGGCCGTGCGCGATAACGACCTGGTCGTCGTCTCGGTGCTGAGCGGCAACCGCAACTTCGAGGGGCGCATTCATCCGCAGGTGCGCGCGTCGTACCTGGCCTCGCCGCCGCTGGTAGTGGCCTACGCCCTCGCTGGAACCACCGATCTCGATCTCGCCAACGACCCATTGGGTGAAGACCCCAACGGCCAGCCGGTCTACCTGCGCGACATCTGGCCCTCGCAGCGCGAGGTGCAGGAGACGATGTCGCGGGTTGTCAAGCCGGAGATCTTTACCAAAGAGTATGCCCATGTCTTCGACGGCGACGACCGCTGGCGCGCGCTGCCCGTACCGGAGGGCGGCCTCTTCGCCTGGGACGAGGCCAGCACCTATGTGCGGCGGCCACCGTTCTTCGAGGGCATGTCGCTGGAGCCGAAGCCACTCGGCGCGATTCGCGGCGCGCGCGTGCTCGTCTCGGTGGGCGACTCTGTCACCACCGACCATATCTCGCCCGCCGGCTCGTTCTCCGTGGATAGCCCCGCAGGGCAGTATCTGCGCGAGCATGGCGTCTCGGTCCGCGACTTCAACAGTTACGGATCGCGGCGCGGCAACCACGAGGTGATGATGCGCGGCACCTTTGCCAACATCCGGTTGCGCAATCAGCTGGCGCCGGGCAAGGAGGGCTACTGGACCGAATACCTGCCCACCGGCGAGCAGATGACCATCTTCGACGCCTCGATGCGCTATCAGGCGGAGGGTACGCCGCTGCTGGTCATCGCGGGCAAGGAGTATGGCTCGGGCAGTTCGCGCGACTGGGCGGCGAAGGGGCCGATGCTGCTGGGCATCCGCGCCACCCTTGCCGAAAGCTACGAGCGCATCCACCGCAGCAATCTCGTCGGCATGGGCGTCCTGCCGCTCCAGTTCAAGCCGGGCGAGAGCCGCGAGTCACTCGGCCTCACCGGGCGCGAGACCTTCGACATCGAGGGCATCGATGTCGAATTGAAGCCGCACCAGGAGATCACGATTCGCGCCACCCGCGAGGATGGCTCGACGTTCGACTTCACGGCGATTGCCCGCCTCGACGGCCCGGTGGATATCGAATACTACCGCCAGGGTGGCATCCTGCCTGCCGTGCTGCGCCGCCTCGTCCGCGAGCAGCAGGCGTAGCGAGAACTCGCCTTTTATCCCCCTCTCCCTATGGGAGAGGGGGATTCCATTTCACGCCATTTGCCCCTGGCGCCGCTGGCCAAACACTTCACATAGATATGCCCGCAGCCGACAAGTTGCCCGCGCACAAACACACAAGCGCGACAAATGACATCTACGCCTTGACGTATGTCGCTCGTCTGATATTGTAGCGAAAGGAATTGTACGTGTACGTCGTTCACTGGAGGTATTGACTCATGAAGGCAGGTGGAAAACGCCTGTTTCCGGTTCTGATTCTGGTTCTTCTCCTGTTGACCTTATTATTAACCTCATGCAGTCTTCCCGGGCAGCAAGCATCGCCGCCTGTCAAGCGGATTCATATCAGCGGGTTGATCTATGGCGCGGATATTGTCGCGGCCATGGCTGGCCGGGTCGCGCCTCCTCAGCATATTGCCGCGCACGTACGTTGCAACGAAAGCGCAGGGGTTGCGGATGTATACGGACACTATATGCTCGCTGTGCGCCAGGCCGATACGTACCGCTGCGCGGTGTCCTATCCCGGCTATGCTGACGGCAAAGTGGTCATTAGCGCCGCACCGCCACAACAGGCCATTGCGGTGAATTTTGGGCCAGTAGGCTCGACTTCCTGCGATCCCGCAACGTTCTCTACTACCACCATCACCTGCTCGCCGCTCAATCCTACGCCGGGGACGCTCACAGGCACGGTCACGCGTGCCGATGCGCATAGCCCGCTGGCAAACGCCACGGTCGAATGCTGGTCCAACATCGATCAGCCACAATTGACCAATCTGACGCTGGCTACAACCGATGCCCGGGGACACTACACGTTGCCATCGGCCGCCATCGGGCCAAATGACTGCACTGTCCTGGGAAAGGACGACATCTACGCGGCTACTGTTAATGGCAGCACGACGACGACGCTCAATATGCAGGTCTGCCAGAATCGCTGTGGATCCTTCCATTATCACGGTGGAAGCGTCATGGAGTCTTTCAGCGCCTATGTGATCTTCTGGCTGCCGCCAACGCACAGCTACGAGCCGTATGGCAGCAGCGCGCGCTTCGAGTCGCTTATCTCGCGCTATTTCAGCGATGTGGGTGAATCAGCGCTCTATGGTCTGTTGACGCAATACTGGGGCGTTCAGGGTCAGATCCACAACCACGCCGAGCTGGGAGGAGTGTACCGTGATACGCGGCCCTATCCGGCGTCGGGCACGCGCTCGCACCCGCTCGTTGACAGCGATATTACCACGGAGATTGGCCGCGCGATGAAGCTGAATGGGTGGTCAGAAGCTCCCACGAATGAGTTCTTCGTTGTCACCGGTTTTAACGTGCAGGAATGTTTTCTGGCCAACCATCGAGATGGGTGCACGTTCTATACGGGGCATGACGACTATTGCGCCTATCACACCCATACAGGCGAATTGATCTACGCCTACATTTCCGTCTCGAACTTTTGCGTCCCATTGCCGGGGCGTTCTCCCAATGGAGACGCAATTGCCGATACGACCATCAGCATCGTCTCACATGAGCAGTTCGAATCAGTCACCGATCCGCTGATTGATGGGTGGTTTAGCACGGTGGCAAAAGATGGTGAGATTGCTGACCTCTGCCTCGATCATTATGGACCGATCCGCGCTGATGGCAGCAATGTGACGCTGGGCAACGGCCACCGCTACATCATCCAGGAGGAGTGGAGCCGACGAGCAGGCAGATGTGCTCTCAATTGATCGCGCCACCGTCTACTTCTGCCCGCGCACGGCATAGACCCGGCGCGCGGGTACACTGACCAGCTCGCGTTCGGGCCAGCGGAGCGCGGTGAGGCGGCCACCGAAGGTGCAGCCGGTGTCGATATTGATCGTGTTGTTCTGCCAGATCGGCTCCGCGACCGGCGTGTGGCCGTAGACGACCGTCGCCGCGCCCGCATATTCCGCCGCCCAGTTGACCCGGATCGGCAGCCCGTTCTCGTCGTGTTCGCCGGTGGGAATGCCGTAGAGCGTGAAGGCGCGAATGCGCGGCGAGTCGCGCCCCTGATCGTCCTCGCGAATGCCCGCATGCGCCACCACCAGCGCCCCGCCATCCAGCAGCAGATGCGTGCCCAGCCCCCCGATGAACCGCTCGTACCCCGCGATCCACTCCGCGCGTTCCGGCTCCGGCAGCGCCTCGATCTGCGCGATGCTCTCGGCCAGCCCGTGTTTGATCTGCACGTTGTGGCCGAGCAGGTAGCGCAGCAACTTGTTGTCGTGGTTGCCGGGGACGCAGAACGCCTGCCCCGCCGCGACCATCCGCCGCGCCAGCGTCACCGAAGCGATGACCTTCGGCCCACGGTCCACCAGATCGCCGACGAAAACGAGACGCCTGCCGTGCGGGTGGCGCATCGCGGAGTCTTCGTCGGGCTGGCAGCCGAGCAGCGCCAGCAGTTCGAGCAATTCATCGTAGCAGCCATGCACGTCGCCAATGATGTCGAAGGGGCCACCCTCATCGCGGCGGTCGGCTCTCGCCGCCATCTCATCAGGTAATACAGGTGTTACAGGCGTCACTCGCGTCTCCCTGACACATCGCGCTAACGGGGCGTTTCTGGCCCGGGACGGAACGACTCGCCATGTCCTGGCACGATCAACGTCGCCAGGCGCAAGACGCGCTCCCGGTTCGCATGCAGCTCCGCCGGGTCGTGGGAATAGGGATCGTCGGCGGGTCCGCTCGCCATCCACCAGAGATGCGTGAAGGCGACGATATCGTCGGGTGTGCCTGCCAGCGTCGTGATATCCTGCGGGGTATGGCCCGGCGTCGAGATCAACTGGATCGCGGGCGAGAGATGGTAGCCTTCGGCGGGCTGGTCGATCCAGGAGTCATCCTTGTAGATGGCCTGGAAGTCATGGACGCGCGCATTGGGGAAAAGGGCGGTGTGCAGCGTGTGGTCGGGGTGGTGGTGGGAGATGACGACATCGGTGATCGAGCCTTGCGACTCGCCCAGGCTGGCGAGCGGGCCGAGGATGTCGTCGCGATGGGCGACCATGCCGGGATCGACGATCAGGCGAATCGCGCCGTCGCGCACATAGGCGACGGTGGAGGCGACGCGTGTGCCGTCGCCACTCCGGCGGACGTAGCCAGCGGTCAGGATATGTACCTGCGCCGTGCGCGCAAGCTGGATGCTCTCGTTGTTCGCGCTGCTCAAGCTGTTACTCCATTTACTGCGATAGCCGCATTCACATGTCTCCACTATACAATGAGCGGAGAGTCTGGCAAAGCGCCAACTCCCCGCTCGAAAGCCTCAATGGACAGGTTACGCTAGATGCCCAGCAGCCAGGCATTGCTCGTCTTGTCACTGAAGAAACCCGGCTGCCACGTCAATTTAGCCTGATGATCTCCTTTGGGAACCTGAAATCGTATCTGTCCTACTACACTGCCGCCGACAGCGAGTGCCCCATCGTGAAGCTGGTGTCCGCCGTACAGGTCGTCAGGATAGAAGGAATCCTGGTGGGTGATATTGCCTGTACTCCACTCAGCATTGAAGTCGAACGGGTTATAGTCGAACTCTGAGGACGAGTTGTTGACGATCTTCACGGTCACCAGAACGAACACATTGCCTGAGTCAGGTTTTGAAAACTCATCACCTTGAACTATCTTTGCCGAGACCAGCGTACATGAGACGCCATCGTCGATAATGGTGCTGCCTACCTTAGCGGGTCCCTTTGGGGTAGCGGTAGCGCCACTTGTTGAATGGCTTGTTGAGCCATTGTTGTTCGTCGTCGTTGAACCGTTGGCCGCAGCGCCAATAGCAGTTATTACCACGCCAAGACCGCAGCAGACAACGAGCAGACCACCACCGATAATGAGCAACCATGCCCACCAGCGAAGACCCTTCTTTTGTGGTGGGGCCGGAGGTGGCGCATAGCCCATATTGTACGCGGGAGGCTGGGTGTAAGGAGGCTGCCCGTTAGGGGGTTGCTGACCAGAAGACGGCTCATTGGGGTTGGTCACGCCAATGCCTTTCTAAACTCATGACATTTCTAAGCTCTCTTGCCATCGTTCGGCTCTACAGAGTATGCCTACTTTAACACCGTTTTCTTATCGTGTCACTACCCAATTGCTACGTATATATACTTAATTTCGTGCATGCAATAGAGTGTATCGTCTGGTGATAGATCGAGCGTTTGCCAAGGTTCGCTTCTTCTCGGTTCTGGCGCGGTATCTTCCGAAGTCGGACGTGGAGTGCAGAGACTACCCGTGGATGGGCAGGGTGGCGCGAACCGTGGCACCCTGGCCAGGCGCGCTGGTGATGCTAAGGTCGCCGCCCAGCCGCGCAATCCGCTCGCGCATCGAGCGCAGCCCCAGGTGGCCGGGAAAGCTGCCGTCTGGATCGAACCCCACGCCATCGTCGCCCACGGTCAGGATGACGGCCTCGTCGGTCGTCTCCAGCGTCAGGTCGAGCAGGGTGGCGCTGGCGTGCTTGACGGCGTTGTGCAGCGCCTCCTGCGCAATGCGATAGAACGCCTGCTTTGCCTCCAGCGAGATCGCCGGCTCGCTGCATACGTGCGCCTGGACGATCAGGTGATCGCGGTGCTGGGTCGCCTCCGCCAACTTGCGCAGCGCCGAGGTCAGTCCATCGCGCTCCAGCGATTCTGGCCGCAGCTCCAAAATCAGCGCGCGCATCTCTTCCATCGCGGTATCGGTGAGCGAGAGTACGTAGTCGAGCGGCTCAGATACCTGCGTGGGGTCGCGGTCCAGCAGCGCGCGCGCGGTGCGGGCGCCCAGCGCGATGCCATAGAGCGCCTGCGAGACGGAATCGTGCAACTCGCGGGCGAGCCGCTGGCGTTCGTCGAGCGCCGCCCGGTCTTGCGCCTGCTCGTAGAGGCGCGCGTTCTCCAGCGCGATGGCGGCCAGCGCGGCAATGGCGGAGGCGATCTGCGCCGAGCGCTCGGTGTAGAAGCCGGGCTGGCTGGATTGCAGCGAGATCAGGCCAATCACATTATCCTTCACGACCAGCGGAATCGACATCCACGAGCGCAGATACGGATAGACCGCGCGGATACGCTGGCCGAAGCGCCCGCGAATTGTCGCCGCCAGCGCGGAATCGCCGTGTACATCGTCGAGGATCACCGCGACGCGCATCTCGGCGATCTGCGCAAAAATGGCGCGCTGCTCTGGCTCATAGGCCTCGCGCACGACCTGCCTGCGCGGCGTTGGCCCGCGATAATCCAGCACGGTGACCTGACCCCTGTCGAGCGAGAGGATAGATGCCCCGGTATAGCCCACCAGCGACTCAAGGTGATCGAGAATCAGCCGCAGCACCGGCGCCAGCTCGAGCGTCGAGGCGACACTGCGCGAGACATCCAGCAGCGCCGTCAGCGTCTGGGTGCGGCTCTCGATCTGCTGCTCCATCTCGGCGACGTTGTGCTCACGCTCACTGATATCGCGGATAACCGCCAGCGCATGCGGCTCGCCCAGATAGGTGAACGCGCTGCCGTGTGTCTCGACCGGAAATGGCGTCCCATCGTGGCGGACATGCAGCGCCGTATAGCGATACGTCCCTCCAGTGCGGCACTTGTCCAGGAATTCGGCGAAATGCTGGTAGGACGCGGGATGGATGAAATCAGAGCAGTGCTTGCCTACAAAGTCGTCGGCGCTGTAGCCGTGCATATGCCAGGCGGCGGGATTCGCCGCGACGACGATACCATCCAGGTCGGTGATGATAACCGCGTCGCCGGTAGACTCGAAGATGCCACGATAGCGCGCCTCCATCTCATAGAGGCGTTGCTCGGCATGTTTGTCGTCGGTCACGTCGGTGTGCCAGCCGGCGATACGGAGCGCCCGTCCGTTGGAGTCGCGGCGGGCGGCGGCGCGCGCCAACATCCAGCGGTAGCGGCCATTGTGATGGCGCAGGCGATGCTCCACAACCAGCCGTTGCTGAGGGGCCTCAGGGGCCTCGACAAACGCCTCTAGCTGCGCCAGCACGCGCGCGCGGTCGGCGGGATGCACCCGCGCGATCCACGTCTGCAACGTCGCGGGCGTATTATCCCGCTCATCGCTGGTGATCCCGAGCATCTCGTACCAGCGCGGCGAGTAGTAGACTGTGTCGGTGGCGAGGTCCCAATCCCACAGGCCATCGTTGGCGCCACGGACGGCGAGAAGAAAGCGCTCCTCATCACTCGTCGTGTGTCGCGAGGTTCCGGTCGTATGCTCGCCTTTGGGTGGTGTCTCATCGGTCATGGCAGCAATCTATTCCAACATTTGGGTTACGTGAGTCATGCGTAATGGTACAAGCCACATGATACCATCCACCGCGCCACCTGCCCGCTGGCACGCGCCCTGCGCGTAGAGAGATGGGCTGGCGCATGAGCGCTGCCCGCAGACGAAAGGAGCATGTTCATGCCATATAAGACCGATGCTGACCTGCCGGAGAGCGTTCGCGACGCACTGCCCAAGCATGCGCAAGACATCTATCGTGCGGCGTTTAACAGCGCGTGGGATGAGTACGACGACGCCAGCAAGCGGCGCGGCGGGGAGTCGCGGGAAGAAGCGGCGCACAAGGTCGCCTGGGCGGCTGTGAAGGACAAATACGAGAAGGACGACACGAGCGGCAAGTGGAAATCGAAATAATAGCGGATCCCCTGCGAAGACACTGCGGAAAACGTATGCGCAAGAATGAGACACCGGAGACCCTTGCGGGCGATACCCTGGGCTGACGCCTGACCGACGGTGTAACTATGCCCGGTGCCTGGCGTGTCGGGAGCGCCCGCGAAAACCATCCATTCTTGTGCCTTAACTCCTGCCAGGTGGCTGTGCTGGACCCTGGTTTTCCGTGGCCCGCGTCTCGGCGCCAGGATGGGGCTGTCTTAGCATGGCGCTGAGCGTCATACTCACCCGGTAGGAGATCGCGGCCATCTCCTCGGCGGACCAGGGCATATCATGGTCAAGCCACCACAGGACCGCCCCCATCGACGCGCTTGAGCTGTAGCTCAGGTACAGATCGACGGCGCTGGTGCGCTGTCTTAAGGCGGCAGGCAGTGAACGCCATATCCGCTTCTTGACGTACCGCTGGATCTTCTCCGCAAACACGGGGTCGCCGTTTGGCCCCAGCATCACCCGGTAAAAACGGGCGTTGGCCCGGATGTGTTCAAAAATCGCGACAAGACCCGGAGCCGGGGGTCTACCAGAAACGTCGGCGGCCATTGGTACTCCGCCATCGGGCGTCGAGTCGAGCAAGTCATAGACAGTTCGGGCATAGTGGTTCAACAGGTCGAACTTATCCTCATAATGTCGGTAGAACGTCGCCCGGTTGAGCGCAGCGTGTTTCGTAAGATCGCTGACGGTTACAGCGGCAAAGCCCTTCCGCACGGTGAGTGCAATGAGCGCTTCGAGTAGCAGCTTATCGGTGCGTTTCACACGCAAGTCTACGTCATCGCCTCCACGAGGCATCACTTTCTCCACTTCTGTCGCCTATGCGACGAATCCGCGCCGGATGATGCTTGTCCACCCATCAGTTGAACCTGTATTCTCACCGAGGTTCACACAGGTGGTAGCGAACATCTGTTCGAGACCAAAAGTCAGGATAGGATAGGAGACAGGCAAATATGACGACGCAGAACTATCATCAGAGCATCACCGCTGACATTCCGCCAAGTGAAGCGTTTGATAAGATTGGTCGTGTTCCAGAATGGTGGGGTACAGATTTCGAGGGCCAGACACGACAAGTCGGTGATGTGTTCACGGTGCGCTTCGAGGGCGGGGTTGTGTTTACCATGGAGATCGTAGAAGCTATACCCGACAAAAAGGTCGTATGGCGGGCTATCGAAAGCATCCAGCCGTCGCTCAAAGACGTAAACGAGTGGACTGGTACTCAAATTGTCTGGGAGATTTCATCTCAAGGCAAAGCGACCCAGATCGACATGACACACGTGGGACTGGTCCCTGACATGGAGTGCTACGATATGTGCAAGGAAGGTTGGGACTTCTTGATGCTGACGAGCCTGCTGAACCTGATAACCGAAAACAAAGGCAATCCGGTTGGTCCAGACGCCGTAAATCCATAAGCCGATACGGTATCACGACTACCGTGTCACGACGTATGCGTCGGGTGAAGGTGGGTCGAACCTTCCTCGACGCGGCGCCGTTTAGACGTGGGAAGTCTAATAGCCTGCCGCCTGTCCATCGGCGCGCGGCTCGCTGCCCGCGATATAGCCGCCGGTCTCGTCGGAGAGGCGCCAGATGATTTGGCCGCGCCCCGCCCAGCTGACATCCTCGTCTATCTCCACCGCATGGCCACGCGTCGCCAACTCGCTGGCGAGTGATGCCGCGCCCGGCTCTAACTTGATGGAGCGCTCCTGTCCCCACCACCAGCGCAGCGCGCCAAGGCTGCTCTGCGGGTCCATCCCATAGTCGAGCGTATTGACCATCATCTGCACATGGCCCTGCGGCTGCATATGCCCGCCCATCACGCCGAACGGCCCAATCGCCCGCCCGCGATGCGTCAGGAAGCCGGGGATGAGCGTGTGGAACGGGCGCTTGCCCGGCGCGAGGCGGTTGGCGTGACCCTCGGCGAGCGAGAAGCCGTGGCCGCGATTCTGGAGCGGAAAGCCCGTCCCCGGCACGACGATATGCGCGCCGAACGAGTGGAAGGTGGACTGGATGAAGCTCACCATCATCCCGCCGGCGTCGGCGGCGCAGAGATAGGTGGTATCACTCCCCAGCGGATCGCCCACCTCGGCCAGCAGCGCCTGCTCGCCGATCAGCGCGCGGCGTTTCGCGGCGTATGCCTTGGAGAGCAGCTCCTCGACGGGAACATGCTCATGTTGCGGGTCGGCGACGAAGCGGTGTACATCGGCAAAGGCCAGTTTCATCGCCTCAAGTTGCACGTGAAAGCTTTCGACGGAGTCGCGGGGAAATTGGCTCAGTTCATAGCCCTCGAGGATGTTGAGCGCCAAGAGCGCGGCCAGTCCCTGGGTGCTTGGCGGCATCTCCCAGACGTCGTAGCCACGGTAGCTCGTCGTGATCGGCTCGACCCAGTCGCTGGTGTGTCGCGCCAGGTCGTCCGCAGCCAGAAAGCCGCCCGTGCGCGCGGCGAAGTCCACGATGCGCTCGGCAATCTCGCCGCGATAGAAGGCGTCAGCATTTGTCTCGGCGATCAGCCGCAGCGTCCGCGCGATCTCCGGGTTGCGCCAGATCTCGCCGATGTGCGGCGCGCGTCCCTTCGGCGCGAAGACGGCGGGCAATCCGGCGAACTCGTCGCCGCTCAGGCTCGCGTGTATCTGTTCCAGCGAGCGTCGCCAGCCCCGCTGCGAGATGGGCGGGACGGGATAACCGTGTTCGGCGTACTCGATGGCGGCGGTGAAGAGCGTAGCGAAGGGCAGCCTGCCGAAGCGCTGATGGAGATCGCGCCAGGCGGCGGGCGCTCCCGGCACCGTGATGGCCGCCCAGTGATGGAGCGGCATCGCGTCGTGGCCCCGGCGTCGCAGCGTCTCCGCGGTCAGCGCGGCGGGCGCGCGGCCAGTCCCGTTTAGGCCGTGCAGCCACTTGCCATCCCAGACGAGCGCCAGGGTGTCACCGCCGATGCTGTTGGAGGCCGGTTCGACGACGGTTAGCGCGATGCCTGCCGCCAGCGCCGCGTCCACGGCATTGCCGCCCTGCCGGAGAATCGCCAGACCGGCCTGCGAGGCCAGCGGCTGGCTAGTGGCGACCACGCCATGTGGCGCGAAGACAGGCTGCCGTCTGCCAGGATGAGCGAGCGCGTCAAGGTCGAGCGTGAGTGTCAATGATAGCCGCCCTTCCTACAATGGTTTGGTCAGCGAACATGGATGCGGGCGGTTAAACCCGCGCCTGAGCGGCCTCGCTGCGCTCCGCCACGAAACTCGCCCTCTGGGCCGCTGCCGCTCCGCGCGGCTGCCCGTCGCGGGTTTTACCTCCGTGCGCCAGCGGGTATTTCGTTGGGGCAGCGTCTGGGCAGTCCGCGCAGGCAGACTTTGTGGCCGCAGCGCAGCGCAGGCCATTGAGGCGCGGTTTTAACCGCCAGCCGTCTTCTCGCCCTTCCCAGCCGGGGCGCTACTCGAACTGGAGCGCGTCCTTGATCTTATCGGAGACGCGCTCGAAGAGATTGTGCGCGCCCTTCTCATTCTGCTGACGCTCGATCTCGGCGAACTCTTTCAGCAACTCTTTCTGCCGCGAGGTGAGGTTCTGCGGAATGACCACCTTGACCGTCACCAGTTCGTCGCCGCGCGAGTTGCTATGCACCAGCGGCACGCCCTTGCCCTTCAGGCGGAACGTGCGCCCGCTCTGGGTGCCAGCGGGTATCTTCAGCGTTTCTTTGCCGTCGAGGGTGGGCGCCTCAACCTCCGCTCCCATCGCCGCATCGGCGAAGCTCACCGGCAACTCGAAGAGGATGTCGCTGGCCTGGCGCTTGAAGAACTCATGCGGCTTGACATTGAGCGTGATGAGCAGGTTGCCCGGCGTGCCGCCACGCGCTGGCGCCTCGCCCTCGCCCGTCACCCTGACCGTGATGCCGTCATCTACTCCAGCGGGAATGTTGACCGGCACGCGGCGCACGTTACGCACGCGCCCCTGGCCGTGGCAGCGCTCGCAGGGTGTGGTGATGATGCGTCCCTCGCCACGGCAGCGGTCGCAGACCATCACGTTGACGAACTGGCCAAAGATCGACTGCTGCACGCGACGAATCTCGCCAGTCCCCTGGCAGTTCGGGCAGCGCGTGGTATTCGTGCCGGGCTGCGCGCCATTGCCACGGCAGTTGGAGCAGGTCTCCCAGCGCGGGATATCAATCTCTTTCTGGCAGCCGTGGACGGCGTCCTCGAAAGAGATCGTCAACTCATATTTCAGGTCAGCGCCACGCTGCGGCGCGCCACGTCGTGTACCCGCGGAGGCATTGGCAAAGAGTTGCTCGAACAGGTCATTGAAGCTGCCAAAGCCGAAGCCCTCGAAGGGGTTCCCGCCCGCGCCAGCCCCAGCGCCCGCGCCGGAGACACCCGCATGGCCGAAGCGGTCATACGCCTGGCGCTTCTGCGCGTCGCCCAGCACCTCGTACGCCTCATTGATCTCTTTGAAGCGCTCCTCAGCGCCCTTTTCCTTATTGACATCGGGATGATATTTTCGCGCCAGCCCGCGAAATGCCTTCTTGATCTCGTCTTCGGAGGCATTTCTGTTGACGCCCAGTAGCTCGTAATAATCGCGTTTGGCAGCCATCGGCTTCCTCTTCACCGTATGCGACGCAGGGCGCGCCGCCTGGTCGGCGCCCGCAAAGTAACCCTACTATAACACAGCATATCGCACTGTATGATACTCAATCGGCCAGAAAGTCCCCGGTCTCTCGTCCAGAAAACTCATCATAATGACGTACTGGCGCACATACACAGGACAAACCGTCACGTGCGCCAGAATAGACGAAGTCACCGGCCACGCCGCGGCCAGACATGGATAGCATGCCTGCCCCCAAGCGCGACCGGCGCGAACCGACTACTGCGGCTCCTCTTTGAACTGGGCATCTACGGTGTCGTCGTCGGCTGGGCCGCTGCCATCGGTGGGCTGACCTTCGCCACCCGTGCCGCCACTGCCACCGCTGCCCGCCGAGTAGATCTGCTCGCTGACCTTATACATCGCCTGTTGCAGCGCATCCTTGGCGGAGCGCATGCGCTCGATGTCGTCGGTACCCAGGGCCGCGCGCACGTCCGCGATCTTGGTGTCCACATCGGACTTCAGATCGGCGGGAATGCGGTCGCCCAGGTCGCGCAGCGTCTTCTCGGCCGTATAGGCGGCGTTGTCGGCCTCGTTACGCACCTCCACCTCCTCGCGGCGGCGGCGGTCGTCCTCAGCATGCGACTCGGCGTCATGCACCATGCGCTCGACCTCGTCCTTGGAGAGGCCGCTCGACGCCTGGATGGTGATACGCTGCTCGCGTCCCGTTCCCTTGTCGTGCGCGCGGACGTTGACGATGCCGTTGGCGTCGATGTCGAACTGAACCTCGACCTGCGGCACGCCACGCGGCGCGGGCGGAATGCCGTCGAGGATGAAGCGGCCCAGCGACCGGTTATCCTTCGCCAGTTCGCGCTCGCCCTGCAGCACATTGATCTCCACGCTCGTCTGCCCATCGCTGGCGGTCGAGAAGACCTGGCTCTTCTGTGTCGGGATCGTCGTGTTGCGCTCGATCAGCTTGGTGGAGACCCCGCCGAGCGTCTCGATGCCAAGCGAGAGCGGCGTCACGTCCAGCAGCAGCACATCGCGCACGTCGCCGGTCAGCACGCCCGCCTGGATGGCCGCGCCGATGGCTACCACCTCGTCCGGGTTGACGCCCTTGTTCGGCTCCTTGTTGAAAATGGCCTTGACCGTCGTCACGACGGAGGGCATGCGCGTCATGCCGCCCACCAGCACGATCTCGTCGATCTGCGAAGACGACACCTTGGCGTCGGACATCGCCTGCTCGCAGGGCTTGCGCGACTTCTCGATCAGGTCGTCCACCAGCTGCTCGAGCTTGGCGCGCGAAAGCGTCATCGTCAAATGCTTCGGGCCAGACTGGTCAGCCGTGATGAACGGCAGATTGATCTCCGTCTGCATCGAGGAGGAAAGCTCTTTCTTCGCCTTCTCCGCCGCCTCCTTCAGCCGCTGCAATGCCATCTTGTCCTGGCGCAGGTCGATGCCCTGCTCGCGGCGGAACTCATCGGCCAGCCAGTTGATGATGCGCTGGTCGAAGTCGTCGCCGCCCAGGTGCGTGTCGCCGTTGGTCGCCTTCACCTCGAAGACGCCCTCGCCAAGTTCCAGGACTGAGATATCGAACGTGCCGCCGCCCAGGTCATAGACGGCGATGCGCTCGTCCTTCTTTTTGTCGAGACCATAGGCCAGCGAGGCCGCCGTTGGCTCGTTGATGATGCGCAGCACCTCAAGGCCAGCGATCTTGCCCGCGTCCTTGGTCGCCTGGCGCTGGGCGTCGTTGAAGTAAGCAGGGACCGTAATGACGGCCTGGCTGACCTTCTCGCCCAGATAGGCTTCCGCGTCGGTGCGCAGCTTCTGCAGGATCATCGCGCTGATCTCCGGCGGAGAATACTGCTTGCCCTGCGCCTCGACCCAGGCGTCGCCGTTGCTGGCGCGCACCACCTTGTAGGGGACGAGACGGCGGTCGCGGTCCACCTCGGGGTCGTCAAACTTGCGGCCCATGAAGCGCTTGATCGAGAAGACGGTGTTCTCTGAGTTGGTGATGGCCTGGCGCTTGGCCACCTCGCCCACCAGCCGCTCGCCATTCTTGGTGAAGGCGACGACGGATGGCGTGGTGCGGCTGCCCTCGGCGTTGGGGATGACGACGGGCTCGCCGCCCTCCATTACCGCGACGCAGCTATTGGTCGTTCCCAGGTCTATGCCAATCACTTTTGCCACGATTGGTACTCCTTAACATGAACATTCGAAACGGTTCGCGATTCGGTCTTTGAACTCTGCACATGGATGTCTACGTTGGGCATTACGTCTGTGTCGCAACGAGTTGTCGATCACGGCGCGGGCCCGGAAGGCTGGGTCTCCTCAGGCGCTTCGGGCGTGGCGGGCGCGCTCGATTCGCCCTCTGCCTTCTCTGTCTTCGCCTGTTCCGACGCCGTAGCGGTCTCGGGCGCTGTTGGCGTCCGCGCCACCTGCACCAGCGCTGGCCGTATCAGCAGGCTGGATGTCTGGTAGCCCTTCTGTAGCACGACGGCGATGTGTCCATCGGGTTGCTGGTCGGTCTCGACCTCGCCCACCGCCTGATGGCGCGTTGGATCGAGCGCCTGCCCCGGCTCGGCGGCTACCTCGGTAATCCCCTGCTCCACCAGCGCGCGCCGCAACTGATAGTCCACCAGCGCCACCCCTTCGATCCAGGTATAGCCGCGGAGCGAGTCGGGCAGCGTGGCGAAGGCGCGCTCGAAGCTATCCAGCGCATGCAGCACGGGCGCGAGCGCCTGCGCGGCAAACAGTTGATCGCGCTGCTCCTGTTCCTGCTGGGCGCGCCGCTTGAAGTTGGTGAAGTCGGCCACGGCGCGCTGCCACTTCTGCATGTAGTCGGTGGCGGCGTCGCGCTCGGTAGCCAACTGGCGCTCCAGCTCGGCGATGCGGGCGCTGGCGTCATCCGCGCTCCCCGCTGGGGTTGAGCTGCCGTCTGCTGTGTTGGGTTGCGCCGTCACATCGGCCTGTGTGACGGGTTGTGCGTCGGCCTGGATGTCTTCGGACGGTTCAGTCTGGATATCGGCCTTGGCAGTGGTGTGCTCGTCCTGGCTCATGATCCCTCACCCTGGAAAACATCTGAATAGGGCATCGTCGGATTGTCCGGTTCATCTTCGCCCGCAGGCTCCGACACATCCTGTGGGTTATACGTTTCGGCGAGCAGGTCGTTGAGCAGTTGCGTCAGGTAACGCACTACCGCGACCGCCCGGCCATACTGCATGCGCGTCGGCCCGACGATGCCGAGCAGCCCACCCATGCCGCCCCGCTCGCCGTAGCGCGCGACAACGACGCTCATATCTTTGAGCGCATCGGCCTCGTTCTCGCCGCCGATGATGATCTGCACGCCATCGCCCTGCATCACCTGGGGCGCGAGCGCGGGCATCAGCCGGTTCTGTTCCAGCGCCTCGACCACTTTGCGCACCTGATCGGCGTCGGCATGGCTGAACTCTTCGCGCTGGAGCAGCTGGCCGATGCCCTCGTGATAGAAGGCGTCGGGCGTCAGGAGGTCCAGCTGGGCGAGCATCCGCGCCAGCGAAGCCATCACCAGCGCCTCGTCCGGGGGCAGGTCGCCGCCCTCGGTGAAGGCGAGGGTATCCATGGTGCGGGCGTCGGCGCCGCGAAAGCGGTCGTTGAGACGGCTGGCGAGTCGGCTCAGGTCCTCCTGGCTGGCGGGATTATCGAGGATGATGCGCTCCTGGCGCACGGTGCCATCCTCGAGCACCAGCACAATCAGAGCGACGCTCTCGTAGAGGGCGAGCAGCTCGAAGTGTTTCAGCCGGGCCTCGGCGTCGCGCGGCGGCGTGATGACGGCGGCGGCCTGGAGCACCTGCGCCAGAATCGAGGCGGTGAGTCGCACCCACTCGTCCAGCCGGTGCTGCACCTGATAGAACTGGTGACGGATGAGCCGCTGCTCGTCGAGCGCCAGTTGCGACTCGCCCATCAGCCGCTCGACGAAGTAGCGGTAGCCCAGGTCGGTCGGGATGCGCCCGGCGGAGATATGCGGCTGCGAGATCAGGCCATCCTCTTCGAGGGCCGCCAGTTCGTTGCGGATCGTCGCGGAGGCGTAGCCTGGGCCGAAGACGGCGGCGAGCTGGTCGGAGATGAACTTGGAGGGCACCGGCTCGCCGGTCCGCACGTACTGCTCGACCAGGGCGCGGAGAACGACCTCCTTGCGCGCGCTCAGTCTGCCCTCACGAGTCATGATACCCGTACTCCTGTGTTCGCCTGATATTCGTCGCCTGCCCGCCTGAGCACTCGCTCAAAGCGACCGTTAGCACTCGCTGTTATCGAGTGCTAACACAGGAAAAGGTATCATCTGCTGGCAGTCATGTCAAGGGAGTGCTATAGCAATATGGCAGCTCAACGCAAGAGGACGATGAGGGGCATAGAAGTTCAAAGGTATCAGGTGTCCAGCGCAAATATGGTTTTCGCTTGCGGACCCCAAATCTGTCGCACGTTGAGGTCTAAAATCTGATGTTCCATTGAAACAAATATGACGAGTTGATGATTCTTGGAGATGATGAAAGTCGTTTCGCATCCAGTGGGCGCGCGGAATTCCCAGATCATGACATCGTGGTCAACTAATCCCAATTTCGCAGATCCACGAAGAGGCCAGGGTGGAGACACCTCGCCAAAGAGCCGCAACCAACTAAGAAATCGCTCCTGGGACCACTGCTGCATCTCGGCAGGCAAGAATTTGGCCTGCGTTCCGAGGTCAATTAGCACAAAATAGCGCATGACATCCTCGCGTAGTAGCCGAGTCAATGGCAAGCATCATGGAGACAGCCGCGCAACAACCTCAGATGGAGTCAACGTAGGAATCGGCCCATGAACGAAATCCGCTGCATTGCGCGTGACAATGAGGTGCATGCCAGATGCTTGTGCGCTGACGATTTGAACATCATCCTCGAAATCCGGGCCAACGACGTGTAGCGCCGCCTCTAAGAGCCCCCGATCAACAGCCAGGATAATGAAGCGGCGAAGACATTCACTTATCGCCGCTCTCGCAGGGTCAGCGCCAATCTGTTTGCGACAAATATAGTAAATATCAGTCAAGACCGATGCAGGCAGGTATGCTTCCAGACGCCCATCATCACGCGCATCCCAAATGGGCTTTGCCTCAGACGCCCATGGCTCACGAGCTAACAGCAAATCAAGAACAACATTGGTATCAATCAGCGCACGTACAGGTATTGGTAGCGTGCCGCTGCCTCCCGAACTACCGACCATACTTATCCATCTTATGCTCATCAAGCCATTGAGCAACCTGCTCGTCTGTTGGTGGCTCCTGTCCACTCGATGCGATTCCGTGCAGAGCATCCCAGGTCGAACGAACTGGTTTCTCTTGACTGGTTTCTGGCTGGCCTGAAGCAGTCCGTTCCAGAATAGTTCGCGCGAGCGCCATCTGGTCTTCCACTGGCCAAGCCTCGATAGCATGCAGGATAGCTTCACGCTCAAGAGGTGTCGCTGCCATCGCTATTCCCTCCTCTATTCCGGCTGTTGGCAGTATCTCCTGTCAGCAGAAGGATTGCCTTCATGCAGTATACGATACTACAGGTAGTGGCTTGAATTGGGGTGAGGTACAAATGCCACGCACGCATGCAACCCTGCGTAGCGGCTGGCGTCATATAGGTGCGGAGAAAAAGGGCCAGGCGCTGCCCTCGTGTCGAAAGGACTGTCGGGCATGATGGACTCTGGACAGCGACAAGACCGGGAGGCGGATGTGGAAGGTCAGCACAACGTAACGCCGCGGCTGATGGTTGGCTCGCACATGGGCTATGCAGGCAAGGTGGCCGTGGTTGAGGCTAGTACGGGGCATGTGTGCTGGCAGCAGCGCACAGGGCGAATCTACGACGCGTTCGCGCTGGACGGCCACGCCGCGTATCTTGCGCCAGGTGGCTCTTTCGCGATGCAAAAACGGCTCCAGCGCTCGACTCCCGACAGCGTTAAATGGGAGAGGGCAGCCGCGCGACTTGATGTCCCCACGCAATTGGAAGCGCGGCGGCCGCACGATGGCGCGCTGCTATGGACGCATGTCCACCCCCTGGTAACCGGGCAAATGCAGGTCGAGGTGGATAGTGGTGTCGTCATTGCGGCAAATCCTCGCCACTTCAAGGAAGGCGCTCCCGACATCCAGGCGTTCGACGCGGCCAGCGGCAGCCCGCTCTGGACGCTGGGAACGCTGGGACAGCTTGGTAGCCATGAGGATGATGCACAGCTCATCAGGGTGTGTGGTGGCCGGGTCTACACGCAGCTTACCGCAAGCCGTGAACAGATCACCGCGTTTGATATCCACAGTGGTAGGCAGCTATGGGAGCGTCCCTTCAACGACTATTGGGTCTTCTCGCCAACTGGCGCGTTGATTGGCGAACAGCGGTATGCCGATGATCGCCCCGGCGTGACAATTATAGACGCCCACAATGGCGCCGAGATTTCCAGCTTCCAAACGGATGGGGTGATTCGCCACCTTACTGACAACGGCATCGCCTACGTTGACGGCAATACGTACGAAGATGCCACCTGGATTGCGGCGGTGAATGCGCGAACGGGCGAGGAGTTGTGGCGCACAACGGATATAAAGCACGATTTTCTGGCGCTAGACGGCGCAATCCTCAGCTACAGTCGCCTCATTCCAGGGAAGGGCAACGCCGAGGTCGGCGCGCTCGATGCGGCGACGGGCGCGCGGATGTGGCAGTGGCGGTCGCCAGACTCACTGGGCGAACTTCTGCGCCTTTGGGGTCCGCGCCGCGTGCCTGCCATGCTCTGGGACTCGACTGCAAAGTCCGCGGCAACCATACGCGAGATTGTCTGGCGACCCTGGTTTCGGCTGCGTAGGCCACTCCTGCGCGTCGGGATCCCGCAACGCAGACGGACGCCCGGCAGGTGGCTGCGCGACATTCAGCGGGGGCTCGCAGTGACCCTCGGCTGGCCGCTGTGGCATGAGTTTTTGTGGGGACACTGGCGCCATCCGTGGCAGTTGCATAGCGCCATGAATGCCAACTGGCTGGCGGCGCGCTGGGGGATCGTCTTCCTCGGCGCGTGGCTCGGCCTCTTCGCGCTCGACGCCGCCACCGGTCGGCTGCTCTGGCATGCGTTGCCGACGGTTGACCTGTCGGACATTGCCCCCGCGCTCGCACCATAGTCTCACAAACACAGTCGCCCGCTTGCATTGACGCGCGCCGCGCGCTCATGGTACCATCGCCAGGATACCGTCATGCGCGGTAGGATACGATGTGACATGGCGTGGCGGAGAGACAGCTAAAGTAACGACGGCGCGGATATGCCCGTAAAGCGCGGCAAGTGACCGGCGAGTGACCAGGAGCGAGGCGTGAGCGGAATGATGGTGGAATCAAGACTCGGATGGATACGGAGCATAGGGAGCATGCGGCGCGCGCGGTTGCTACCGCTGCTCGGCCTCATGATGATGGCGGTGATGTTGCTGGCGGGCTGCGGCGCGAATGCTGCCTCTGATCCGCTGCTGGCGGCGAAGGTGAATGGGCATCCGGTGACGCTGGCGCAGTATCAGCAGATGCTTGCCCTCTATCGCTCCACTAACGCCCGCAACAACTTCTTCACCGACTGGCGCAACGCCAGCCAGCGCGCCGATCTTACCTCGACTCAGCAGCAGGTGCTCGACCTCCTCATCACCACAGAGCTGACGCGCGAGCAATTGAGCAAGCAGCATCTCACCGTCTCGGCGAAGGCAATCCAGACGGCGCGCGATACGCTCAATAGCCAGATCGCCCAGAGCCGCAAGCAGTTGGAGCAAAGCCCCGATCCCGCGCTCAAGTCGCTACTCGATAGCATCACCCCCGATGTCACCAACATGCTCGCCGAGCAGGAGGCCATCCAGGCCTTGATGCAGCAGAAAGGCAAGGTTCCGGCGATCCACCTGCGCGGCATCGAGGCAAAGAATCAGCAGGACGCGCGCGACTTGCAGCAGAAAGCGGAAGGCGGCGCCGACTTCGCGACACTTGCCCGCGACAATTCGCAGAATAAATCGACCGGGGACATCGGCGGCGAGCTGGGTACATTCTTCCCCGGACAGGTCAACACGGATTTCGATAAAGCCGTCTTTGCGCCGGGCGCGCATCCTGGCAAATACATGGTCCTGCTCTATCAGGGCAACTACTGGCTGCTCGAGCTGACCGACTTTGGCCCGCACGACATCTCGAGCATCAGCGATACCCAGACCGAGTCCAATGTCGTCAGCGCATGGCTGGCGCAGGTCGTGCGCCCCGGAGCATCCGTCGAGGAGTATGTCACCGTTGGCTGAGGCAGACGCAGCGCAGACCACCATCATCGTCGTTGGGCTTGGGCCAGGACGCTGGGAGGATTTGACGGTTGAGGCACAGGCAGTGCTCGATGCCGCCCCCGCCGTCGTCGTCCGCACCGAACGCCACCCCACCGTGGATGCTCTGCGCGCGCGCCGCCCCGATCTGCTGCTGACCTCGTTCGATGCGCTCTACGACAGTGCCGAGAACTTCGCCGATCTCTATCCCCTGATGGCGAACCAACTGCTGGAGCAGGCGGCGTCTCTGCCAGACGGCCAGGCGCTGATCTACGCCGTGCCAGGCCATCCGCTCATCGGCGAGGAGTCGGTGCGCCAGTTGCGCGCGCTGGCTATGGAGCGCGGTGTCTCGGTGCGCATCGTGGCGGGTCTCTCGTTCGTCGAACCAGTCTGCGCGGCGCTCGGACTCGACCCACTCCAGCGCGATCTGCAACTGCTGGACGCCACCCTGCTGGCCGATGTCTCGACGGCGGCGCTTTCGGGCGCGGTGCTTCCGACGGTCCCGGCGATGGTGGCGCAGGTCTATAATCGCCGCGTCGCGGGCGGTGTCAAGCTGGCGCTGAGCGAGCTGTATCCCGACGACTGGGAGATTACCGTCGTGCGCTGGGCGGGCATGCCTGAGCAGGAGGCCATCGAGCGGATGCCGCTGGTGGATCTCGATCGCAATGACCGCGCCGACCATCTGACGACGATCTATGTTCCACCGCTGCCGCCGACCGAGGCGCTGCGCGCGCCGGAGGGGCTGCGCTACATCGTGGCGAAACTGCGCGCTCCGGATGGCTGCCCATGGGACCGCGAGCAGACGCACCAGACGCTGCGCAAGTACGTGCTGGAAGAGGCCTACGAGGTTGCCGAGGTGCTGGACGAGTGGGACGGCAGCCCGGAGATGGCCGAGAAGCTGGCCGAGGAGTTGGGCGACCTGCTGCTCCAGGTCTACCTTCAGGCGGAGATCGGCGATGAGGAAGACCTGTTCTCGCTGGCCGATGTCTTTCAGCACATCAACGAGAAGCTGATCCGCCGCCATCCCCACGTCTTTGGCGATGTGCGGGTGAAGGACGCCGAGCACGTCTTGCGCAACTGGGAGGCGATCAAGCGGCAGGAGCGTGCGGACCGTGGCGAAGCGATGGAACACGAGAGCATTCTGCGCAAAGTGCCAGCCAGCGCGCCAGCGCTCACCCAGGCGTATGGGTTGGGCCGAACCGCCGCGAAGACAGGCTTCACCTGGCCCGATGTCACCGGCGTGCTGGAAAAGCTGGCCGAGGAAGCGCGCGAGCTGCTCGAGGCGAAGGATGAGTCCGCCGAGCGCCGCGCCGACGAGCTGGGCGACGTGCTCTTCGTGCTGACACGACTCGCCGATGCGCTGGGCGTCCAGCCGGAGGACGCGCTGCAGCGCACCAATCGCCGCTTCCGCCGCCGCTTCGCCGCAATGGAGGAGCGCGCCCACCGTGAGGGCCGCGCGCTCGACTCGCTCGCGCCGGACGAGTGGCTGGCCTGGTGGGCCGACGCCAAGGCGGCGACGGCATAATCCCCTCATGAGAGTGTTCTCACACTACCCCTGATATACTGGGTTCAGGCCGCGCTCTCTACAACCCATCGTGTCCGCGCGTAGTAATAGGTTCGGGGACTGAATCGCACGCTGTTCTATGCATGGCAGGTATAGCGCGCATGGACACATCCGTAGATAGGAGCAACACATATGGCCGCCTCGGACCTTGAGAACACCACCTGGAAGCTGGCCTCGTATTTCGACGGCACGGCGCTGCACGACCTGCCGTCTAGCGCCGATGTGACGTTGACGTTTCAGGATGGCGCGGCGGGCGGGAAAAGCGCCTGCAATCGCTATCGCAGCGAGGTGAAAATCGGCGACAGTACGCTGACATTTGGCATGGCGATGGGGACGCGAATGGCCTGCCCGCCGCCGCTGATGGAGATCGAAGGCGTCTACCTGCGTACGCTCGAAGCGGTCGCCACCTGGCGCATCAGCGACGACACGCTGGAGCTACGCGATAGCGCCGGGAAGACGCTGCTGGTCTTCGCGCGCGGGTAAGAGCTACTCTAACATTGTGACATGGTAGCGCTGAACAACATCATCCAGTGATTCCGACTAGATCACCGATAGAGACCAGGGAGGCCGCAATGGGTAAACTCGATGGGAAGGTAGCGCTCATTACGGGCGCGAGCGCGGGGATTGGTCTGGCCATTGCCCGCCGCTTTCTCGCGGAGGGGGCGGATGTAGCGGTGGTCGCCCGGCGTGGCGAGCGGTTGGCGATGTTCGCCGACGAGGCGCGCCAGGCGGGACGACGCTGCGCGGTCATTGTCGGCGATGCGCGCGAGGAGACGACGGCCCGACAGGCTGTCCAGACGACGCTCGACACGTTGGGCCAGATTGATCTGCTGGTCAACAACGCGGGCATGGGCATCTACGCTCCCCTCGTCGAGACCAGCGCCGATGACTATGACCAGATGATGAATACCAACATGCGCAGCACGTTCCTGTTCACCCGGCATGCAGTGTCGAGCATGCTGGAGCGTGGTTCTGGCACGATAATCAATGTGTCGTCCATGGCAGGGGTGATGGGATTCGCCGGGGAAGCAGCGTACTGCGCCTCGAAGTTTGCCCAGGTGGGCTTTACGCAGGCGCTGGACCGCGAGCTGCGCCCCCGAGGAATCAAAGTTGGTGTCGTCTGCCCTGGCGGCGTGAAGACCGAGTTTGCTATCGGCAGCGGGCGCACCGAAGAGGGCGTGGCCAGCTCGGGCATGCTCGAAGCCGAGGAGGTCGCGGAGGCCGTGTTGCTGATGGCGACACAGCCAGCCGGAGCACGCATCATCGAGATTCGCATGCGCCCGATGGTGGAACCACTGGCCGGGCGCGATCCCGAGTAACCCAACCTGAAAAATTCAGGGTTACCCGGCGCGCAGGCTGCGGGCCACGTCGAAGGGGTCGCTGGCGATGACGCTGCTGCCGAAAAGTTCCAGCGCGGCGATGTCGGACGTCGGGGCGAGCGGATTGCCACGGTCCACGAAGCGCGCCACCAGCGGAAAGCCCGCCCACTCCGCGGCGCGCGGGTCGCCGGGGAGCGGCGGCCCGAAGATGGCGATGTTGAAGGCGCGCACCCCCAGCGTATGGAGCATCACATTGAGCGCGGCGGCCAGCGGCTCTGCCAGCGATTCCAGCGCGAGCGTCTGCCCATCCTCGCCGTCGTCCCTATCCTCGCGCCAGGGGTCGGCCAGCAGCACGAATTCGCGCTCCTTGGCAGGCGTCAGCGAGGCAAACAGCGTCACCGGGGAATTCGCAAGGGGTACGGCAAGCCCCAGCGCCGCGTGTACAGCAGCCAGATCGGCGAAGTAGTCGCCGCCCGTCTCCTGCCGGTAGCGTGCCGCCGCTGCCCGCCACAACTCCACCCGCGCATGCGCCATCGTCGTGCTAAGCGTCATCTGGGCGTGGCCGTGGATCAGTGAGGCGCCCGCGCGTTGCAGGCAGTTCCACAGCAGGAAGAGGTAGCGCGCGTCATTCTCGGCCTCATGCGCTCGCTGCGCCCATTCGCCCGCGACGGAGAGCAGGTCCGCGACCAGCGCGCTATCGATGGCGAGCGGGTCGTGGCGGTCGAAGATGGCGACGCTGTGCCACCCCTCAGCCTTCGCCACATTGGCCGCCGTTACCACATGCCGCCCGCGCACGCGCCCAAAGCTATCGGCGGGGGTACGATGCTCTGGGTCGCAGAAGTCGTCGCCCTCGGTGGCTTTGATGCGCTCGCGTAGCTCAGGCGGTATTTCTAGCGGGCCAGCCTGGGCGGGAGCCTGCCTGGCGGCTAGCGTTGCGGCTTGTGTCGCGCCGCTGCCGGGCCTCCGCGACCGGAGTGGGTTGAAGGTCGCGCCCTCGAAGGTCCAGCGGTTGGTGACGCGGATGATGCGCTGGCGGAGCGTCGCCTCGACCGCGCCAAAGGTGCGCGCCAGCCACGGTTCCATCTCTGGCGGCGGCGCAATTACGCCCTCCGCCTCGACGATCTCGAAAAGCTGCTCGACCAGGGCGCGCAGGTCTTCTGGGAGCGCAGCCACACGCGCTGGCAGTTGATCGATAGTGGCGTTATCGTATGGCACGCTCGCGCTCGCATCCTGCATGGTTGTTCGTCCTCCAACGGCTGATTTCCCGCGCGATACGTCACAGCGATTCTATCGCCGTCCCCGCTCCCGCGCGTGCGGACGTCACACGGTGCAGCTCTTGCGCCCGCCGGTAGAGCGCCACATATTGCTCGGCGGAGGCGGCCCATGAGTTATCGGCCAGCATCGCGCGCTGCATCAGGTCGTCCCAGCTATCGGCGAACCGATACGCTTCCAGCGCGCGCACCGTCGCAGCGAAAAACTGGAAAGGGTCGTAGCGCTGGAAGCAGAAGCCGTTGCCGATATTGAGCATCGGATCGAACTCCTGCACCGTATCGGCGAGGCCACCGGTCTGGTGAACGATGGGAAGGCAGCCGTAACGCATCGCCAGCATCTGCGTCAGACCGCACGGCTCGAAGCGCGAAGGCATGAACAGCATATCGGCCCCGGCGATGATCTGGTGGCTCAGTTCGGTATTGAAGGTGAACCGTATCGCCACCTGGCGCGAGTAGTGCATGACGAGCCGCTGAAACATCTCGTGGTAGTGTTGATCGCCAATGCCCATGACGACCAGCTGGACGTTCTGCTCCAGCAGCGGCAGGATGGTGGCCTCCAGCAGATCGAGGCCTTTCTCATCGGTCAGGCGCGAGATCATGCCGATCAGCGGAGTGAACTCTTCGACCGGTAGGTTGACCAGCCGCTGGAGCGCTGCCTTATTGGGGCGGCGCTTTTCGAGGCTGAAGGCATCGTAGGTAGAGGCGATAGCCGTATCATTCGCGGGGTCGTTTTCCTGCGCGTTCATGCCGTTCAGAATGCCATAGAGGCGATCTTTGCGCTCGTGGAGCAAGGAATCGAGCTTCTCGCCGAACTCCGGTGTCAGAATCTCGCGGGCATAGCTGGGGCTGACGGTATTGATCACGTCGGCGAAGAGGATGCCACGGCCCATGAGGTCAACGACGTTGGCCAGTTCCGGCACATCCGAATAGAGCATGCCCTCCTGCGCGACGCCAGCTACCTCTAGAATGCGATAGCCAAACTTGCCCTGCGCGGCGAGATTGTGGATGGTGTAGACCGTCGCGGTGTCGGCAAAGACGGGGTCGTCTCGATATACCGTCTGCGTCCAGTTGGGGATGATTGCGGCGTGCCAGTCGTGGCAATGGATGATATCGGGCGCCCAGCCTATTGAGCGGACGAATTCGAGCGCGGCGCGGCAGAAGAGGATGAAGCGCTCGCCATCGTCGCCATAGCCATAGACCTTCTCGCGCTGAAAATATTGGGGCGCATCGATGAAGTAGACCGGCAGGCCATCGTCGCGCGTCGTCTCACAGACCCCCACCTGCTCGGAGCGCTGGCTCATCGGCACCGCCAGATCCTCACGCGCGACCTTCAGGCGCCAGCGTCCGGGGTCGATGCTCTTATAGAGCGGGAGCGCCAACCGGACGTCATGCCCGAGCGTGCGCAACGCCTGCGGCAACGCGCCGATGACATCGGCCGGACCGCCAGTCTTGACATAGGGAACGGCCTCGGCGGCGACGACCAGCACCCGCAACGGCTTCCCACGGAGCGCCGTCTCGATATCGAGCGGCGCGATGGCTGGCTGCCTCTCATCTTGCAGGGGGTCAATGCCATAGGGTGGGGTAGGTGAGAGAGACGATGGCTTCATAAAGTCTGTGAATGTTGACTTCGTGGCTGCCGACCTCAACTGCGACATGGCGCTCCTCCATGTGCGATCATTGACCTCTACTGCGCACCACAGGGTCGCACTCCGCAAATTTGCCTGCTTTATGCGTATGCCCAATGCCTGTCAATCCAGCGACGGGTGGGACTTCATCATAGCACTCGCGCGCGCCTCTGGCTAGCCTCACCCCCTATGCGTCAGCCCGTGCTGTCCCAGCGTGCGACGCTCATTGAGAGGATAGCCGCTCCAGCGCCTGCGCGACGAAGAGGGCGTGCCGCTCACGCATCCGTGCCTCGGCGGCCTCATCGCTGGCCCAGTCACCGAGCCTGCCAGCGGGCCGTAGCGCGGCGCAGAGATCCCAGTAGGCCAGATTGGCCCGGTCAATAGGGGCGACCGCTGCGTACTCGCGAGTGAAGCGCTCCATGGCGTCGGCGCCGAATGCCCAGAGCAGATCGAGCCGACTGATGGCGATATCGGCTAGCGGGTCGCCAATGGCGGCATCCTCCCAGTCAACGATGCCGACGAGCCGCCCCTCGTGCCAGAGGATGTTCCCCGGCCAGTAGTCGCCATGGAGCAGACCGGTCGTATTGAGCTGCGTCCATGGCCACGCCGCCTCCAGCGCGTCGCGGATACGTCCCTCGCTCAGCGAGTCGTCGAGGCGCGCGGGTCGGTTGGCGATGATGCTGCCCCAATAAGCGGCGTTGTCGGGCAGAAACGAGATGTCATGCGCCGCGCGGTCTATCTGGTGGATCGCCGCGAGCTGCCGGGCGAACTGCGGCAGGAGATCGGGCGCGTCCGCCAGCGCGAACACGGTCTCGCCCTCGATGTATTCGAGGACGATAACGGGCGTCTCGAAAATCTCGCCTGACTCGTCGAGGTAATACGGCGCGGGCGCGGACACTCCGGCATCATGCACGATCCGCAGCAGCGCGAATTCGTCGGCGGCCACCTGTGGATTGCGCGCGAGGTCGGCGGCGCCATGCTGGCGGACGATCAGCTTCCGCCTCTGGCCGTCGGCGTGTTGCAACTCGATAGCCGTCACCCGCGCCGAGACGCCACCATGCAGCGGCCGTGCGCGCAGAAGGATGCTATCTGGAGCCATTTTGCGCGCGAGGCGGGCAAACGCGCTGGTATCCTGCGGGTCAGTCATTGAGGCAAATCCTGTTACGGTGTCACTCTCCCCATAGTGTGCCATAGACAAGCAGAGGCCCGCAACCATTTCTGGCTACGGGCCGCATTGTTGTTGCGTGAGCTACGGTGCAACTACAGGCAGACTCAGGGGCGGGTGGCTGCTGGAACCACGCCTTCAGCCGTCTCGTAACCGTTGAGGTAGACGTCCTCCGGGTCGGGGCCAGCGGCGGTGTAGGCAAACGCGCCCAGCATCGTCAGCGCGAACCCAAAGATGACCAGCTCAGGATACGGCTTGTCGAGATTGTAGGCGACGAAGGCGAGCGCCAGCCCAATGAGTACGCTCACCAGGATCGCCACCAGCCACGGGATGGACCGCGTGCGCACCGCCGCGATGGCGCAGGCCGCGATGCCGACAATCGCAAAACAGATGGCCGTGACGAACATCGCGTGCGAGCCATCCATCGCGTCGATGCCCTTCTGCAGCACATCAGCCTGGAAGCCGTTGATTCCGGCCGTCACCATCAACACCAGCGCAATCGCATTGACCCAGAGGCCAAACTTGCGCCAGTTGCCCATCGGATGGTAGCGGCGGCGCATCAGCACCACCAGTTGATAGAGGCCCAGGCCGCCCATCAGCAACAGCATCCACCAGGCGTCATGCAGCCCGCCCGGACCCGGCTGGTAGAAGAACATCAGACCAGATTCCAGCTCGTAATACAGCGGGAGCGAGAAGAACGCGAAGCCCATCATCAAGAAGAGCAACAGCGTTCCCAGCACCAGCCACTGCCCGGCGCAGCCAAGCTGCTGCGGCGCGGTCGGCGCGAACTCGCGCTGAGTCGCCCAGGTGTAGATGAACGTCAGCACGACGATGCCCAGCGCCAGCAGGATGCCAATCGGGATCTGCGTAAATTCATCCAGGTGGATGACCAGCGGCGCGATGGCGACAAAGATCAACGCCAGCGTGCTGCCGAGCACCACCGTATTGCGCCGGGTGCTCCAGAAATAGAGGCCCGCGAACAGGATGGCGAACAGATTGGTGAAGACGATGGCGCAGATGATGTAGCCGCTGAACGGCGTAAAGGTGCAGGAAGAGGGGATCTCGGTCTTCTGTGAGCACTGCACGAAGAACTGGGTGCTATCCAGGTTATGGATCAGGTTCACGACGGGATAGAGTATCACCCAGATGATGAGCAGTGGCACAGCCACCAGGCCAATAAATCCAACCACGCCGTGCAAGTAGACCCCGGGCATGAACTGCTGGCGATTGGCCGTTAAGACCGGCAGCAGCCAGACCTCCAGCCCAAAGAGCGCCAGGATCAGCCCGATGAACAGCATCATGTTGAGGATGCCCGCGTGGTCACCGTCGTCAGGCACGATATTGGCGAAGGTATTGATGGTCAGCCAGAGCGCCGCGATTACGATTGCCAGCCCGATGCTCAGTCGCACCAGCAGATCGCGCATGGGGCCGAGCAGCCTACCCGAGAGCACCAGCGGATTGAGAGCGGCCACCGAGGCGACGCCGAGACCGGTCAGGAGCGCGATGATGCCGATGGCCGAGAGGTCGATGCTTTGCGGCTGGAACCATGCTGGATGGAAGAGATAGCCGGGGTTATCCGACGGCCAGTAGGTGACCGTTCCTGTCTTGACATCCACGAATTTGTCGGGAAGATACTCCGACCAGCCTGTGCCGAAGAAGCCGCTCGTATGGATGCCGACGCGCACCTGGTAGACCATGAACAGGCCAATGACCGCCAGCGCCGCGCCGCCCACAAAGAAGAGTGGCCAGGGCAGCACCGGCTTCACATCGTAGAGGAACGAGACCGTAAAGCAGATCATGCCGATGCCCAGCGCCAGCAGCCCCATCGCGAGGAAGCTCTGCTCCATGCGCGTCAGGGTTGAGAGCGTCGAGACGACAAAGACGAAGCTTGGAATCTGGCCAAGCAAGATAGCCGTCAAGAAGAAGAAGCCGACCGCCACGACGATTGCCCTCGCCCAGGACATCGGCTTTTCGTGTTCACGCACGGAGTTCGCCGCCGTTAATTGCATGGGTCACAGTCCCTTTCAGAAAATGATTCCCGATTGCCCCGGTCCGCGCCCAACGCCGCGCGATCCCCTTCGCGGGCAGTGTTGGCCTCGCCCAGCGATACCCCAAGCGATACCCGCCAGGCGGCGCCAACACGCGATATCGAAACGCTTACCTCTCCACATTCACTCAACGCTTACGGCACAACTGTAATCCAGCCCAGCATGGCGGGGTGAATCGAGCAGTAGTACTGATATTCACCTGTCTTGGTAAACGTGAATGAAAACGTCCCAGTCTGCGCATCGATGAATGGCTGTGACTTGAAGGTTGGATCAGGCGATGTCGTACCTGGGCGCGGCAGAACGTTGTGCGGCACGACAGTCTTGTTATCCCAGGTGACGGTTGTGCCAGCCTTGATCGTGATGAAAGGCGGATCGAAGTCGAATCCCGAAGAGTTCGAGGTGACAACCGCCATGTCAATGGTCACGGCCTTCTGCGCCGTAAAGTCCTTGAACTGATCTGGCGGTGGCTTGCTGCCGCCCTTCAATTGCTGGTCGTAATCCGCGATCTGCGTCGGATTGGTCAGCGTACCCAGCACATAGCCAAAGCCGTTGGTTGAGGGCAGATTATTCTGCTTGACGTAGGCAGGGTCTGACGAGCGAATGAATGCCAGCAAGTAGCCGATGTCGTCATCGGTGAGCGGGCCACCGTAACGCTGGCTCCACGAGGGCATCTGCAAGACGTTCACTGTCGCTGGGTCGCCCACATTTAGCGGAATGCCCGCCGAGATGATGCGTGTGATCTCGTCGTTGGTGAACTTGGCGAGCGCCGGGCTATTGTTGAGCTTCGGCCCCTTGATGCCCTGCCCCTGGAAGCCATGGCAGGTCGCGCAATACTGGCCAAAGAGCGCCGCGCCGCGATGGAGCGATTGATCGTAGAGGGCGGCGGTTCGGTCAGCCCGCGCCTGTTGCTGGTTCACCATGAGCAAGGGAATAATCAGGCCGATTCCCAGCGTGAGGATGAGTGCCGCGTAGCCGCTGCGCGTAATGGCGCTGCCACGCGAGTAGAAGATGTAGAGCAGGACCGGCACGATCACACAGATGGCCGCCAGTCCAAAGGCCAACCGCCCTTCGAGCACCCCCGTAAAGCCCAGCAGCGTGAAGAGTATCGCCAGCGCGACTCCAATCGCTATGGCGAACAGCCCCGGATTACGACTAGTCTGCATCTATAGTGACCTCACGTCTAGGCGTCTGACGACTCTTCGACAACGCTATGACGACTTTTCAGAGAATTACTGCGCCGAACAGACCGCCACATAGGGCAGCCGCAGCACGCGCGTCCCCACATCAGGGCGCTCGACATGCTGATTCAGCTTACCAGTGTCCACGGTGACGTTGCCGCTGCCATCGAACGACATCGTAAAGCGGTCCAGACTGCGCGGCGCCGGGCCATCGATATACTCGCCATCGATGTTGTAGTGCGAGCCATGGCATGGGCATTTGAAGCTGTTGCAGTCGTCGCGGAATGGCACCTTGCAGCCCAGATGCACGCAGACCTGATAGAGCGCCAGCCAGAAGGTGTCACCTTCTTTGAGCCAGTCCTGCGCCTCCATTGAATTGTCCAGCGCGACCCCAGACTGGAGGAACTGTGTGGAGCCGCCAGACTTGAGGTGCATGATATAGGACTTCGCGCTCGATTCGTAGAACATGCCCTTCTGGTCGAGCAGCATGTCCTTTTGTTCGGCGGGGATATAGACCGCTTTGTTCTTGAGCGTGATCAGCGCGCCAAACTGCCCTTCCAGATTGGGGTACAGCATCATCAGCGAGCCGAGACCGGCCATGGCGCCGACGATACCAAGGCTCACGCCGGTGGCGCGCCGCAACATCTGGCGCCGACTGATGCCGCGCTTGGCGACCTGCGCCGACTCAGCGCCGCCGCCGGTCAGCACCTCGTATTCCTGTGGTGTCCGTGTCGTGTCATCGTACCTTGTGCTCATCGCGATTTCCTCAGTCTCGTAGCGCCGACTCGCACGCGCGCCAGGATCAGGTGAACTAGTGGCTTACAGGTCAAAGAAGACACCCTGCCAGGGCCAGATCCACTGCCAGCCAGAACCGCGGAAGAAACTGCCCGCGAGTGTCACGACGGCAAAGAAGACCGCAAAGATCGTAAAGAGCGCAATGGAGAGCTTCCGGTCCTCGAAGGCACGGCTGGGGTTGCGATCAACATAGGGCAGGATGGCCAGCCCCACCAGCACAAAGCCCGGAATCAGCACGCCTGCCACCGTCGGCGGGAAGTAGTGCAGAATTTCTTGCAGACCCAGGAAGTACCATGGCGCCTTCGCCGGGTTTGGCGTCAGGTTCGGGTTCGCGTGCTCGCGGAGCGGCGCGTTGATGGCAAGGGAGGTGAGCGTCAGCACCATCGTCATGATGAGGGCGGCGAGAAATTCGCGCACCAGCAGATGCGGCCAGACGAAGACCGAATCTTCGAGCTGCTTCTCAACCCGGGTAACTGCCTCCTGCTTGACCACCGCCAGCGTGCGATACCGCTTCTGCGTCGCTCCGGCTGCCCCATTCCCATTTGTGCCATTCTCGGTGCGAGTCGGGCGTGGCTCGGTTGTTGCCATCGGTTTCTCCTTCAGCATGCGCCGCCTGACCCCGTGTGGGGCAGACGGCTCCGGGCTGATACGCGATTAGTTGAGTGAACCCGCGTGTGTTGGCTGCGCGGCTGCGGCCTGCTCGGCGCGCGCTGCCTCGATCTCGCGCTTCGAGGGCGGCGGTGGGCCAGCTTCTCCACCATCCTTGCGGATGCGCCAAAAGTGGACGGCCATCAAGACCGCGCCGACAAGCGGCAGGCCAATCACGTGCAATGTATAGAAGCGAATGAGCGTCGGCTGGCCAACACCCACCGGCTGACCAGTCAGGATGTTGTGGGCTTGCGCGCCAAGCAACGGCGCGTAGCTGGCCATGTTCGAGCCGACAGTGATCGCCCAGTACCCAATCTGGTCCCAGGGCAGCAGGTAGCCAGTGAAGCTGAGCAGCAGGGTCGTCAGGAAGAGTACGACGCCGATCACCCAGTTGAACTCGCGTGGCGGCTTATAGGCGCCATGGTAAAACACGCGAATCATGTGCAGCGTGACCGTGACGACCATCAGGTGGGCCGCCCAGCGATGCATGTTGCGCACCAGCTGGCCAAACATAATGGCGCTGTTGATCTGCTGGATGTCGGAGTAGGCGACGCTCTGCTCGGGCACGAAGTAGAACATCAAGAAGACGCCCGTGATCGTCAGCACCAGGAAGAGGAAGAAGGAGAGACCCCCCAGACACCAGGTGTAGGTGACCTTCATCGCCTTGCGGCTGACCTTGACCGGATGCAGGTGGAGGAAGACGTTCCCCATCATCACCAGGGACTGATTGAGGGGGGTATCTGGATAGCCGTGCCGGAAGATGGACCGCCAGATCTGGCTCTCCGTGACGGAGTTCCAAACCCGATCCAGCAGACCCCGATTCATTGTGCTCACACTGCCTCCTCACGGTCGCGCCAGCGCGCGGTTTCAGGATGAAGTAGCTGGGCCGAACCGGAAAGGCTCGACAGAGCTTCCCACTCAGCCGGGTGACGATAACGAAATACCTGTGACGATTGCAATACTGCGCGCTATTTTAGTCCGACTTGGACGAGCGTGCCATGCCAACGCCCAAAGATACCAGCCAGCTCATGCCAGGTTATGCCAGGTTATGGCTGATATCCAGCAATGCTGGAAAGGCACAGGCTATCATACCAGTTTCGCCGGGCGCGCGCAACGCCCATTCTTACACTCCGTGACCAGCCGATTCGCGTTGTTTCGCGCTATTCTGTTGCTGTTCAAGACGAACGGCGACCGCGCGAGGATGCAGCGCGGAGAAAAGTCGGAGCGGTAGCCTATGCCCGGCGCGGGCGCGGCGAGCCAAAATGAGGCAGCCCGCGAGCGCATCGGATGGCTGTTCTGCTACTGGCATACCTAAAAGTGTACCTGATTCACCGGAGTGGGGCTATCAGGTATATACCTGATTTTTCTCGGCACACTCGCTGATCGTGTGGGATGCGGCCATCAGCGTTATCATCAAAGCAGATAAGGCGGCGAGGGGGGCGTGATCGCAATGGAGAGTGACAACCTCATGGGCCTTGTGCGTCTCAGAATACCGGACGTGAGCCGCATTGCCGCGCTCTTCGCCCGCGCGTTCCAGGATGATCCGCTGATGTGTTACGCCATCCCCGCCGTACGGCAACGTCGCCGCCTGCTGCCGTGGCTGATGGGCCTGAATGCGCGCTACGGCTGCCGCTATGGCGAGGTCTATTGCACCCCGGAATATACCGGCGCCGCGATCTGGCTCCCACCAGGCCAGACCGCGTACACGCTCTGGCGGATGCTGCGCGCGGGCATGTTTGTCGCGCCGCTCAGGTTGTCCTGGCCGATGCTGCGACGGCTGGCGACGGTGGAAAGCCGCGCGCAGGCGCTGCACGAGCGCTATGCGCCGGGGCCACACTGGTATCTCGCACAGATCGGCGTCGAACCAGCATTCCAGCGCCAGGGGATTGCCTCGCGCCTGCTACGGCCAATGCTAGCGCGGGCAGATGCGGCGGGGCTGCCCTGCTACCTGGAGACCGAGAATCCGGCGAATATCACGATCTACCAGCGCTACGGCTTCCAGGTCGTCGCCGAGGATGCCGTACCCGCTGGGCCGCACATCTGGGCGATGGTGCGGCAGACATCACCGGACCTCGCCCCCGGCCCCTCTCCCACAGGGAGAGGGGAGCCAGAACGTTGACCACCAATATCTCCTTTCGCTGGCTTCCCCTCCACTACTAGAGGAGGAGGGAGAGGTCCAGTATAGCCTACGGCCTCAGGCGGGTCAGGTCGCGTGGGAAGAGCGTCGCCAGCTTGACTGAGGGCAAGCCGGTCAGCTGCATCAGCAGGCGCTCCAGCCCGATGGCGAAACCACCATGCGGCGGCATGCCATAGCGGAAGGCCTCCAGGTAGTCGCGGAATGGCTCCGGCGAGATGCCGCGCTCGGCCAGCGCCGCCAGGTAGTCTTCGTAGCGATGGAGCCGCTGCCCGCCGGTCATCAACTCCGTCCCACGGAAGAGCAGGTCCGCCGAGTTGGAGTATTCCGGGCGCGCGGGATCGGGATGGGTATAGAAGGGCCGTTTGCGCATCGGATAGCCCGTGACGAAGAGGAAGTCGCTGCCGTGCTCGGCGCGCGCCCACTCGCCCAGCCAGCGCTCATCCTGCGGCGAGAGGTCTGGCTCGCCGCGCACATCCACCCCATGCAGCCGGAAAATCAACCCCTGCGCCTCGGCGAAGTGGATATGCGGAATCTCGGCGGGAACCTCCGGCATGGTGACGCCCAGCAGCGCAAGCTCGACGGCATTAGCCATGCGGAACCGCTCCATCATCGCCGCCAGCACGTCGCGGGCCATCGCCATGATGGTGACATGATTCTCGATGAAGCCCATCTCCATATCCAGGCTGACGTATTCGTTGATGTGGCGGGTGGTGTCGTGCGGCTCAGCGCGAAAGACCGGGCCGACCTCGAAGACGCGCTCGAAGACACCGACCATGATTTGTTTGTAAAACTGCGGACTCTGCGCCAGATAGGCGGGGCGGCCAAAGTAATCCAGCGCGAAGACGTTAGCGCCGCCCTCGGTGGCCGACTCGACCAGCTTGGGCGACTGGATCTCGGTGAAGCCACGCGCGCTGAGGGTCTCGCGGAAGCTGGCCAGCGCGCTCGCTCCTAGCCGGAAGATGGCGCGGCGCGTGGGATGGCGGTTGGCGATCACGGCCTCGTCGAGCATTGTGGCCAGGCTGGCTTTCAACTCGCGCTTGCCGAGGGTGACGGGCGGCGTCTCGGTGACGGCGGTGAGCACGGTGATACGCGGCTCGCGCAGCTCGATGCCTCCGGGCGCCTGACTGGCGGTGGCAACTGTACCCTCGACCAGCAAAACGCTTTCGGGGCCAGCCTGGGCTTCGCGGAGCGGGGCCAGCGCTTCATCGCTGGCGACGACCTGAACGATGCCCCAGCCATCGCGCAGGATAAGAAAGCTGATCCCACCGAGGCGGCGCAGCGCATGGAGCCAGCCCGCCACCTGGATGCGCTGTCCAACATGCGCGGCGACCTCGATGGAGCGAATACGCCCGCCCGCTGGCGCTGAGGCCGACGATAAACGTGTGGAAGCCATGAGAAATACTCCTGTTGGGTGTTATCGGTGGCCTGCCGTGCGTATTCGTCTTGGGAAGGACGCCCTGGCAGGCCAGCCACACAGGCGTAGTATCTCTCAGGCGTCTTCCCCCGGATTGGCGTCCCCGGTATCGTCGTCGTCATCCATCGCAAACCTCTCCCTCATAGCGCGCATACAAAAAGCCCCCGTCCTCAGCATTTTGGAGGACGAGGGCTAACGCGCCGACTCGTGGTGCCACCACCATTCGCCTCGCTTCGTATTGTTGGTATAAGCGAGGCCTCTGTTGGCCAGCCATGGCGACGATGTCGCGCAACGTGCCATGCTGACTGTTCGCGCGCTAACGGGCGCATCCCGACGACGGCTACGTAGCGCGCTTGCGCTTGTAAGCGATCCGCGCGTTCACCGTGTGGCTCCGGGAGGTCTGTCGGGCTGGCCAACGGCGGCGCTCGCAGCATGCGCGCCGCTCTCTGTATCGCAGGCGACAACCGGACGATTCCCATCACAGCCGTACCAGGTACGAACTGTATCACACGGCGCAAGGGCTATCAAGTAGGACCGGTCGCATGTTGGGCGGCGAGTTGGCAAGTGAAAAGGGAGGGATGCATACCATGAGATTGTTCTGGATTCTCGTGCGATGGGGGCTTAATGCCCTTGCGCTGATTCTCGTCGCGTGGCTGCTGAGCGGCATTCAGGTTACCTGGGGAGCGGCGATCATCGCGGCGCTGGTGATTGGCGTGCTCAACGCGGTGGTTGGGCCAATCCTCAAGATACTCACGTTTCCGATCACCATCGTGACGCTCGGCCTCTTCCTGCTGGTTATCAACGCCTTCCTGTTCTGGATTGCATCGGCGGTCGTGCCGGGATTCTCGGTCAACGGCTTCTGGACAGTGGTGATCGGCTCGATCCTCTATTCGATCTTCACCACGATCATCGCGCGTTTCGTCGAGGGCCGTGAAAAGGCCGCCAATCGATAGCCAGATAACGCCTCTCTCGGCCATCAAGAGGGGCGTCTGCCTGTTTCAACGGCATGTTTTGTGCTGAGGATGTGATGGTGCGGTGGGTGAAGCAATCATCCGCCCGCCACCACGAACGAGAATGGAATGGACTGGCAAGCGGCGTGAATAATCCTGTTGAGAAAGGAATGTCATGACGACGCAGACGACACACCACGCGACCCGAACGCAGACCAATGGCCATGTGAAGACGTTTCCTGCGGCGAAACAACTGGCCACCAAAACTGACCTGACCGCCCAGGAAACGCAGGCGATCACCGAGGCGCTCAATCCGCTCATCGCGGACGCGTTTGCCCTCTATGTGAAGACCAAGAACTTCCACTGGCATCTCTCTGGCTCGCACTTCCGCGACTATCACCTGCTCTTCGACGAGCACGCCGAGGCGATTTTCTCCTCGATAGACATCCTGGCGGAGCGCGTGCGCCGGGTGGGTGGCACGACGATCCGCAGCATCAGCCATATCAGCGAGCTGCAAACCATCGAGGATGATAACAATGAGTTCGTCACTCCCGGCCAGATGGCGCGCCGCCTGATGGACGACAACGCGCATATAGCCAAGATGCAGCGAGCCGCCCACGAGGTCTGTGACAAGAACCGCGACTACGCGACGGCCAGCGAGCTAGAGGTCATCATCGACCAGACCGAGCGCCGCACGTGGTTCCTCTTTGAGGTCTGCCAGGGCATGGATAACACCGACTAGCGGAGAAGTATCCCGCTCTCCGATACCCCTCCCCAGCGCCAAGGGGAGGGGCTTTCTTTGTATGTACGAGGTGGCGAAGCGCCAGCGCTCATCCTCACAATCGGCGGCGGCTCCCTCCATACACGTTCGATTGAGTGGGTCATCCGTCGGCCTGCTCCTCTGAGTCGCCAACAGCGCCGACATCCCAAAAGAATGGCAATGTGGCCATCACGACGACATCTGGCGCGCCATCTCCCTCAGCGTCCTCGGGGAAAAGCATCGCCTCACGCGCCATTAACTCGCGCAGGCCATCCACGCGGAACTGTAGCCGCTCGCGGTCCATCTGATTGATAGATACCATCCCAACCTGTCGCTGGCTGAACAGCGTATCGAGCGTTTCGGCATCCATGCGCTCGTAGCGTTGCGCCGCCTGGCGCAGAATCTGGGAGGCTTGTAGGAACAGACTGATCAGCAGGACTTTGCGCTCCTGGGGCGTGAGGGACCGCGCGACACGTTCGACCCACTCTGGGTCGCGCGTACCCATGACCAACTCGCGCCGCACACGGTAATACTTCTCGACGTATGTTTTGCCTGGCACGGTGCGTGGCGGCTCCAGAAGCCCAAGCTTCGTGAGCACGCGCATGTGGTGGTAGAGGTTGTTGACACTCAGCCCGAGGTGGCGCGCCAGTTGGGTTGCGGTCAGTTCGCCAGCGCGGCCTAGCTCCAGGAGAATCGCGCCTCGCGTGGGGTCGCTGAACGCCTCGATGGCATTGCGCAGCAGCGGTGCGAGAGCCTCATCGTCATTCATAGTCTCTTATCCTCCTCATTCTGCCTGCTCTGCTTATTATGCCGCAACTCCATCGAATCGAATACTATATCACCATACATAGTTATATAGTAGTATAATTATGATATAACTACGTGTGGCGATATACCTTTGCGCTGGGGCCGACTGAACGCTTTCATCTGGCTTATCTCCAGCGTTGGCGTTCCTGGCGCAACCCGCTCTTAGCCGCGGCATGCATGCCGCGAAGCTGGTCTGCTCCCAGCATTCCTACTGGGGGCCTGACGGTTTTGGTAGGCGTTCTTAAGAAAGCGAGAGACCAAGGTGGTACGGGAAGCTGCTCCTGATATCTCCGCCCGGCGGATACCGCTGCTCATCAATCGTAACTACGCGCTGCTGTGGCTTGGGCAGAACATTTCGGTTATCGGCGATCAGGTGTTTAACACGACACTTGTTGTATGGATTGGCGCCGTGCTGACCTTCCATCTGTCCTATTCGGCGCTCGCACTAAGCGGCGTACTCATAGCGGCTGCATTGCCATCCCTGCTCTTCGCGCCGATTGCGGGTGTGTTTGTCGATCGCTGGGATAGACGCCGAACGTTGATTGCGGCGGATGCGCTGCGCGCGCTGCTCATTGCCGCACTGCTGCCCGTGGCCGGGGTAATATCACTGCCGTTCTTGAGCGTGGGCCACATCTCACTGGAGGCGCAATTGGGCGCTATCTATGTGGTCGTGTTTCTGACCAGCGCATGCGCGCAATTCTTCAACCCCGCGCGTCTTGGGCTGATTGGCGACATCGTTGCTGAGCCACAGCAAGCGCGGGCAAGTGGACTAGCGCAAGCCTCGCAAAGCCTCGCCATTATTCTTGGTCCACCATTGGCTGCGCCGCTGCTCTTCACGTTCGGCGTCGAGTGGGCGCTGGTCATCGACGCGCTGTCCTTCGTCGTCTCGCTCTTAACCATTCTAGCGGTACGACCGCCGGTCGTCCTGACGCGCGCTCAGTCTGGCAAGAAGGGCAATCTCTGGCGCGAGATGCGGGAGGGTGTGGGATTTGTCCGGCATAACAGGATGCTGATCGCGATAGTCATCTCACTCGTATTCGTGGTGCTGGGCAGCGGGGCGCTCAACACCCTGCTCATCTACTTCTTGACGCAATATCTCCATACGCCAGCGGCGTTCTACGGCTTCATCGGCGCCGCTGAGGGGGTCGGCGCGCTAGGCGGCGCGCTCATTGCGGGCCTGTTCGCACAAAAGCTGGGTGTGGGCAGGGTGTACTCATGGTCGATGATCGTCGCTGGCGCGCTCTTCGTTCTTCTGGCGCAGATGACCGACGCGATTCCTGCGCTGGTCATCATCGCCGTGATTGGCGTCTTCAGCGCGGCGGCGAACGTCGCGCTAACACCCCTCGTCCTGCATCTGGTACCGCGAGCGTTGCTTGGCCGTGTCTTTTCGCTAATCCAACCGTTCATTGTGCTGGGGAGCCTGGTAGGGACCGCTCTGGCAGGTTACCTCGATGGCGTCGTGCTCCAGGGATTCCAGATTCATGTGCTCGGCCAGACCTTCCGCTCCGTGGACACCATCTATATCGCGGCAGGCATCCTTGTCCTGATAGGCGGTATCTACGCGCTGCTCGCTCTGCGGAGCATGGCGGCCAGCAAGAATCCAGAGCGCCAGCATACGACCAACGATGATGCGATACCGCAAGGTGTGGCGTGATGGGGCGACGACCACCATAACATGCCTACTTTCCCCTTATGGAGAGAGTAGCGTGCTAAGAATTTCTGACAAAACCTATTCTTAGCCGCGGCATTCATGCTGCGAAGCTGGCCTACTCCAATTGTTGCCATTAGGGTTTGACGGTTTTGTTAGATGTTCTACAGCGCCGCGTCCTACGCTACCCCGCGCCGCCGTGGATCGAGCATATCGCCGGTCGGCGCGGTGGTGGTTGTGGGCGTCGCCTGCGCGCCGGTGATCGCCTGGAGGTTCACCACGTTGGGAACATAGTAGTTCAGCGAGAGCGTGGCGGTGCAGAACTGCGGGATCACCACATAGCCGCCCCACATCGTTAGGCCGGGGACGTCGCTCTTCGTCGCGGTTGGCGCGCCAGCGTTGTTCAGTGTGCCAGGCTTGTTGCCGGGCTGGACAATATAGCCGCCCTGGGAGTCCTTCGGCGGCAGATACTGTCCGGCCGGGCAGACACGCTCGCCGTTAGGGTAGGGATTCGACCCACAGGTAGGAGCCGAGGGCGTGGGCGGATTTGGCGGATTCGGCGGGTTGGGTGGATGTGGCGGATTGGGATTGGATGGAGGCGGCGTGGGCGCGACACACATCAGTTTCCCAGTATCGAACCCGTCGGCATACGACAGCTGCGCCCCCGCCGGCACGTAGACGCGCACGTAGTCGCGGTAGGTTGTGAATCCAGCCACCTGAGCGCCAGACTGCGCATTGTTTTTGAGAATGATGTTCAGATGATGCGTCGCGCCGCCCTTGGTATCGAGTGTCACAGTGTCGTTGACTGTCGTGGCGACGTAGGGTGACCCCTTCGAGATGCTGACGTTCACCTGCGAGACGAAGAGGCCGTCGACGTTGGGTGTGGTGTCAATCGCGCCATCGGCGTGCAGTTTTTGCAACTGCGACTCAATGCCCGTATTGTTGACGTAGACCTGCACGTCTTTCGAGCGCATATCAGCCAGAGCCTGCTTGGCCAGCGGGATCAGCTCGCTTTTAGGCAGATGGCGCACATGCGTTTCGAGCAACTGCTGCACAGCCTCGGTGAATTTCGTGCGAATCTTGTTCCGGTCGGCGGGATTGAAGTCGTGGAAGAGCGCCTGCGCCTTGGCGATGCCAGCCTCGTTTTCTTCATAGTAGTGAATCTTGGTCTCGAGGTTGTCCGCCGTCACCTTCTCATTGAAGACCGGCACTACCAGCGGCCCAGTCACGCGCAAGACACTCGCGATGGCGTCCGGCGTGAACTGGATAACGCCGTCCACGTTGGTGCAAGCCTCATGGCTATAGGCGTTCATGATGAGCTTGGCCGACGTGGGGAAATCGGAGTTGAGGTTGGCGTCGCGCAGCCCCCAGTTGGCGAACGGCCACCAGGAGCGATACGCGGCGGGGGCCGGGTTATTAATGGCCCAGTTATTGACGCCTTTGCCACACCCAGCCTTGCCATAGTCAATATCGTTGGCGCGCAACAGCGTAATCGGGCTCACCTTGCCGTGATCGATGGTCAGAATGCTGTAGAACCCCTCGAAGCCACCGGTGCCGCGTAGCTCACCGTTATCCAGCGTCTGCACCAGGAAGTGGCGCGGCGCGTCCGCGCCCAGCACCCAGCCGACCAGGCCAAGGTAGTAGCTTGCCTGCGGAAAGAGATCTTTGAAGCGCGGCATCAGCGCGATGACTTCATTCAACTGTGCCTTCTGCTTCGCGCTGATTGGCAGGCTGCTCACCTGCACACCCGCCAGGTCCTGCTGGATGCGGTTGAAGAACACCTGGCCCTGCGCCAGCCCAGCCTGAATCGACTCGACATCGCTCTGGGTAATCAGCTCGCTATTGCCGTTGCCAGCCGCCGACGCGGCATGGAGGCGCGCGATCAGCGGCTGCGCGGAGTCGGCCAGCACCACCCCCAGCGAGGCCGCATCGTAGCCGATGTTGGCCAGCGTGGTCGCGGTGTTGACCTGTGAGCCAACGCCAGGGACGCGGGGCGCGAGCGAGAGCACCCAGTCGGGATTAGCCAGCTTGTTGCGCAATGCCTGGAAGTCCTTCTGCGCGAGGTGCAACTCAGAAACGGCCCGGTTGACGGCGGCTGGATCGAAGGAAAATCCCGAACTGCCTGATCCCGATGTGGTCGCGGTGGCGGTGGCTCCGGCCTTGGGCGTGGGCGTCGGTGTTGTCGTGGCGGATGTTGGCGGCGTGCCGCCGAGCGTGAGCGCGGTATTGGTATCGAGCGTAACCTTATAGGACTTGGTCTTGACGGACTTGGGCATATTCGAGGCGGGATGAATGGTCACATTGACCTGATTCGATGTCCCGCCCTGCCGCTGCACGAAGTAGGTGTAGGGCGCGTCTCCCATCGCGTTGTCGTTGAGCAGCGAGGAGAGGGAGTTATTGGATGAGATGCCGCCCACTATGCCAGAGAGGTCGGCTTTGGCGTTGAGCAGATGGCGCATGCCCGACTCGCCCAGGTTCTTCAGTGAAGAATAATCCGCGAAGACCGAGGCGATTCCCAGGATGCTCGGCAGCAGGATGGCGAGTAAGACCGCGATGATAACCGGAACAGCCCATGGAGGGAGCGACCGCTGTGGTGGAAGCCGACGCGTGACGCGTCCGCGCCAGACATCGGCCGTGGCCACACCACGGGAGATGATCGTGTCTTCCTGGGTGATATCAGGCGCGCCGATAGCAAGTGGTATCGAGCCTCCTGACCGCATCGGGCGGTAGCGCCTCGTCTCATCATCCATGGTCTATGTTCTCCCCATATCCTTAACGTCGCGGAAATGCCTTCCGCACGGCTGCTGGCACAAACCGTGCCTGGCGGATATGTCTATTTCGTTAGCGCTACGTCCGTCTTCGGTCGAAGTAGGATAGTAGCATAGCGGGGCCGACTCGTAGCCAGCTTGGTTCCTGGAAAATGGCTGAGATGATCCACCACTATACTTGACGAAGAGCGCGGGCAACTTGTTCTTGTGCTCCCAAATGGATGAGCATTTGGGATGCGCTTGTGATTTTCCCTGACATTGTTGGGACACTGTTGTTAGACGAACGACGGCAGGGGCGGGCCATTTTTTCATAGCTGCCCGCCGCGCTCAAATACGCCGACTGTTAACTGAGACAGGCGTTGGCTCCCTGGAAATCGTTGAAGCAGCCGCCATCTTTGTTCAGGATGATGACCTTGTGGATATTGGAGAACTGGAACATCGTCTTGTTGATCTCGGCGGCGATCCTCGATCCGGTGAGATCGCCCGCAAGCTGGATGGTGCGGCAGAACTTGATCGTCATCGTGCCAGACTCGGCGACCGATGTGCCTTTGTGGTTGGGATAGAGCTGGAAGTCGGCCCCGCCACAGTTGGATGCGCCCGAGAGCGACGCGGTAAGTTCGGTGTAGAAGCCAGCCCCTGCTTCCGCTGCCGTTGGCCCGGCGATGAGCTGCTGAAGCGAGTATTTCGCGACCCCAAGGTCCGGCGAGAAGCGGTTCACCGCAAAGACCGCGTTCACGTTGCTATCGGAATCGGGATGCTTCGAGAAATACACCACCACCGCCTGTCCGCCAGATCCGCCAGAACTGCTTGTTGCCGTGGCGGCCGTCGTCGCGGTCGGCGCGGTGGTTGCGGTGGGGACGCCGTCTCCCGTGCCGCTCGTGCTCGTGGCGCAGGCGGATAGCGCCAGCAGCGCCGCCAGCAGCCCCAGCGCCAGGAAAGATAAGGGCAAGCGCCTGAAAACGACCGCATGAAGTGCGGTACGACCCAGAAACATAACGTACTTCCTTTCGAGAGCATCACGAGAAGAACGACAATGGATAATGGCTCGTGATGTGGTTTTCACCAGTATAACGAAAGATGATATATCCAGCATACTCTGTTCAGCGGCCTGAGAAAGTGTGAATATTCACATTTTGGGTGCGCGATTGTACCGAAGTGGTAGGTGGGTATGCGAGAGATATGCGAGAGGCGCCAGAGCAAGGCGCGCTGACAGGAGGCGGCGATAGACGCTATACTTTATAAAGCAGAGGCGGTGTCGCCGATGACGCCGCGACCAGATGCCGAGGAGAAAACATGACTGATACGGCGGAAACACCGGAAGAGCAGAAGACGACCGCGCCCCGGCGCGTACTCATTGTGATGGCGCATCCCGACGACGGCGAGTTTGGCAGCGGGGGAACGCTGGCGCGCTGGGCTGCCGAGGGGCGCGACATTTATTACTGCCTGATTACCGATGGCCAGGCGGGTGACCAGGGCGACAAAGAGATCACCAGCGAGCAGCTTGCCGCGAAACGCCAGGTGGAGGCGCAGGACGCCGCCAATGCGCTCGGCGTGCAACATCCAGTCATCTTCCTCCATTACCAGGATTCGCGACTGGAGCCGACGTTGCAGTTGCGCTCGGATATTGCGCGCGTGATCCGCCGGGTGAAGCCGGATGTGGTGATCTGCCAGGACCCGACACGCTACTGGAGCGGCCAGGGATACATCAACCATCCCGATCACCGCATCGCGGGCGAGGCGACACTGGGCGCAATCATCCCGGTGGCTGGCACGCGGCTGGCATTCCCAGAGCTAGCCGCCGAGGGGCTGGAGACGCACGAGGTGAAAGAGGTATATATCTCCGGCACATCCGAGCCTGATCGCTGGGTGGACATCAGTGGCTATCTGGAGCAGAAGGTCGCGGCGCTCAAGGCGCACAAGAGCCAGATGCGCGACTGGGATCCGACAGACATGGTGCGCGATTGGGCTAAAGAGACGGCCAACAGCGCGCGCAAGCATGGCCACGAGATCGAGTACGCCGAGGCGTACAAATACATCAAGCGCGGGGATGGATAGGCACTCGAAATACCGGCCCTGATGGTTCGGGGTTTAGGAACAGATGGGCGTATGCGCCATAAATGGCCTGATGTTCCTTACTCCGGCCATTTATGGCCGAGATTATGATACCCCTACTTCTCTGCTGCCATCCGCTTCATGCGTAACTCGTGCGCGCCCTGCTTGAGCGTGCCGAGGGCGACGGTGGCGCAGGTGGGACGAGCCATCACCACCTCGCGTCCCAGGTCGTCGATCAGCGTCTCGAAGCTGAGTTGCTCGACTTCTTCGAGTGTCATCCCCTGCACCATCTCGGTCACATACGACGCGGCGGCCATGCTGATGGTGCAGCCCTCGCCCTCGAAGCTGACCTCCTCGATGCGCCCGTCCGCGTCCACTCTGGCATACATCTCCACGCGGTCGGAGCAGCCAGGATTGCCGCCCACCTGATCGATATCGGCTTCGTCGAGCGCGCCCCGGTTGCGCGGATTATTGTAATGATCCACGAGAAATTCAATGGCTTCCTGACGGTCCATACTCATGAGAATGTATATCCCTTCTTCAGTGCTTTCTATGCAACGATGTGTGAAATAATGCCGCGATCTACTAATCTCTAACAAGCCCGAATGGGACAAGGCAGCACACCGGGGAACTCCCGATAGGCCGCCTTGTCAGTATATCGCGTATACATCAGTCAACGGAGACTCAGGCGTCTTCGCCCTGCTTGATCGGCGCGCCGACCAGATTACCCCATTCCGTCCACGAGCCGTCGTAGTTGCGCACATTGGGATAGCCGAGCAACTGCGTCAGCACAAACCAGGTGTGCGCCGAACGCTCGCCAATGCGGCAGTAGGCAAATACCTCTTTGTCCGGGGTGATGCCTCTGCCACCGTAGATAGCCTCTAGCTCCTCGGCGGACTTGAAGGTGCCGTCCGGGTTGGCCGCCGTAGCCCAGGGGATGCTTTGTGCGCCGGGGATGTGGCCGCCGCGCGACGCGCCCTCCTGTGGATAGTTGACCATATGCACCAGCTTGCCGCTGTACTCGTCGGGCGAGCGCACATCCACCAGCGCCGCCCCGCCCCCGCTCACCTGGCCGCTCTCCAGCAGGCTCTCAACCTGGCGACGGAAGGCGCGGATGGCGAGATTCGCGTCCTGCGCGGTGTAGCTGGCTGGCGCGAACTGCGGAACATCTTTGGTGTAGGCGCGCTTCTCGGCCTCCCAGAGCGTGCGCCCGCCGTTCATCAGCCGGGCGTCGCGATGGCCGTAGAGCGTGAAGAGCCAGTAGCTATAGGCGGCATACCAGTTGTTCTTATCGCCGTAGAAGACGACAGTCGTGTCGTTGCCGATGCCATAGCGACTCAAGAGCGCCTCGAAGGCGGCCTTATCCACAAAGTCGCGCCGCACCGGGTCCTGCACATCGGTATGCCAGTCGAGCTTGACCGCGTTGGGGATGTGGCCCACCGCCTCATACAAGAGCGGGTCTTCATCGGCCTCGACGATGCGCACCGTCGGGTCATCGAGATGCTGCGCGACCCATTCGGTGGTGACCAGCACCTCGGGATGGGCATATGTTGCCGTGGTTGTCGCCACGCCTGGGGCTATACCTGCCGCTGTGTCTGTCATGGTAATCCCTCCTCAGAGCAAAGCCTGATAGTAACGCCGCCAGGATTTTTCCGCCTGACGAAACCAACGATCTATCTGAGACGGCCTTTCATGGAGCTGCCTTCCATATTGTGCATATATCCTAGCAAAATAGTCAACATTAGCCGCGCCGTCTTTTCTTCCGGCCGTAACGCTTCACGTAACGCTTGTGGAATGCCGAGGGGATATGATACACGCGAATTGTGGAGTACTCTAGTTTTGATGCGCGCAGTCACCGAGACACGCAATAACAAGCCAGGATAGTACCAGCCATCCTGGCGAGAGGGAAGCAAGTAATGAGCCGGTTATCTTCAACGCCGCCTGCCGTAATGAAGTCATCCATTGCGGATACTGGCCTGCGCCTGCGTGGCGGTTGGTTGGTGATAACGTGGGTGGTGTGGACCATTTTGGCGCTACTCTGCCTGGTCAATTTTGTGGCGAGTATCCCCAACTACCTCCTGGCAGTTCAAGCCTCATGTCAGCCAGGGACGTGCGTAGCGGGGCAGCCGACAACTGCGACATTGCTTGTGCTGCGCCAGTTTGGCCTCTCAGTAGGCGCCTATGCCACGCTCGGCGTTGCGCTGGTTGGGGTCACCGCGTTGGTCTACTGCGGAGCGGCAGCGATAATCGTCTGGCGCAAACCGAGCGATTGGATGGCTCTGCTCGTCAGCAGTATGTTCGTCACGCAGGGACTGTATGAGAACAATTTTCTGCAAGGCCCCTTTGACAACCACACATCACCCTGGCATGTGGTTGGCCTGGCCATTGCCTTCATTTCGCCAGTGCAGGTGCTTGCGGTCTGCGCGCTCTTCCCCAATGGAAAATTCGTCGCCCGCTGGATTGGGTGGACACTTCTCGCGCTCTGCCTGATTGATGTCGCTCCCAGCTTCTTCCCGGCGGTGCCATTGGGCAACCTGCTAGAAAGCCTCTTCGTTCTGAGCGCTTTCCCACTGGTTGCGGGATCGATGGTCTATCGCTATCGCCGCGCATCCACGCCAGTTGAGCAGCAGCAGACGAAATGGGTGGTATTTGGCTTGCTGGTGGTTTTCGTTGCGTTTATGGCGTGGTTTATCCCGCAGATTATCCTGTTTGGCTCGCTGAGCCAGTCCGGGTCGCTCTATGACCTCATCGGCCATCCTCTCTTTACCTTCGCGTCTCTGGCCATTCCTATCTGCGTGACTATCGCCATCCTGCGTTATCGCCTCTGGGATATCGATGTCATCATCAATAAGGCGCTCGTCTATGGCTCGCTGACACTGCTGCTCACGGCGCTCTATGCGGGCCTGATCATTGGCATGGAGAGTCTCACCCAGATCATCGCTGGCCGAAACGCGAACGAACCAGTGGCGCTGGTCATTTCAACGCTGGCAATAGCCGCCCTTTTTCAGCCGGCGCGCAGGCGCATCCAGCGCACGATTGATCGGCGCTTCTATCGCAGGAAGTATAACGCCGACAAAACGCTGGCCAGTTTCGGCGCGATGGTGCGCAACGAGGTGGATCTGAATCGGCTCTGCGAGCAGTTAATTGCGGTCGTCGATGAAACGATGCAATCAACACATATCTCTCTCTGGCTGCGGCATCCACAGCACTCCACAGCACAGCCGACCCATTCCGCGCAGCAGTCCGGAGACCGCTGACTAAGAGTTCCTGGCACAACCCGTTCCTAGCCGCGGCCTTCATGTCGCGAAGCTGGCCTACTCCTATCATTGCCACTGGGACCTGATTATCTGTCGCGGGATGCGCAGGCCAGGGAGTCTGGAACGCTCTATGCTACGTATTCCTGAGCAGGCGGCATCGTGTTACCGGGCATGCCGTCACTCGTATCTTGAGAAAAGGATAGCCAGTTGTGCTACCTGATGTCCTCATGATGTACTATAATCGCTGAATAGAGGTGAACAGATGGCAAGGTCTTTGGGAATGCCAGCACCTCGCCCTAGGGAATGGAGCGAAAGATTATGTTAGGCGGTTTTCACTGGTGGGATCTGCTCCCTCTGGCCCTCATCGCGCTCCTGATTTGGGGACCCAAGCGGCTCCCGGAAATGGGCTCGTCCATTGGGAAGACGATCAAAGAGTTCCAGAAGTCGATGCGCGACATAAAAGAGCCGGATGCGACGCCAACTGCCGCCATTCCGCCCGCAACGCCCGCGACGACGCCGGAGCTGCCATCTGCCACACCGGTTAGCGCCACGAACGAGACTCCTAAAGAATAGGCGCCGCGCGCAACCGCTTGAGCGCCTTGAGCGCACCGGCACAGGCGAAATGGGCATGTGGTTGGTGGGAGGGATGCGATGGCAGCGGAACATCTGCATGAAGTCAATCAGGCCGCCGAAGAGGAGGAACCTGAAGGCGGTACGATGACGCTCATCGAGCATCTCGAAGAGTTGCGCGGCCGCATGATCAAAATGGTGATCGCGGTCGCGGTCTGCTCGATTGTGGGCATCATCTTCTGGGACCGCATCATCGGCTTCCTGCTGATCCCCCTCCCCGCCGCCGCCAACAAGCTGCCCGGCGCGGAAAAAGGCCAACTGGTGGCCCACGATATCGGCGAGCCGTTTATGGTCGCGCTGAAGGTCGGCATCGCCGTGGGCATTATGGTGGCCTCACCGATCATCCTCTATCAACTCTGGGCCTTTATCTCGCCCGCGCTGACCCGCCGCGAACGCAAGTATGCGCTGCCGTTCACGCTGCTGGGGGTCGGCCTCTTCTTTGTCGGCATCACCGTCGGCTTCATCGTCTTGCGCTATCCGATTGATTGGCTGGTTACCTTCGGCAGCGATCGGTTCTTGCTGCTCACCGACGCCGACAGCTATTTCACCTTTGTCACATACTTCCTGCTGGCCTTCGCGATTGTCTTCGAGCTGCCGCTGGTGCTGACGTTCATGTCGGTGGTGGGGATCATCAGCAGCACACTCCTGCGGCAGAAGCGGCTAGTCATTCTCTTTGGCCTCTGGTTCCTCTCTTGCTTCATCACCCCTGGCGCGGACCCATTCAGCCCGGTGATTATCGGCGCCAGCTTCACAGTGCTCTTCGAGCTCTCGATTCTGCTGATGCGCGCTATTGGCCGCTAGGTCGCCAGGACGTCAGACCATTAGGCCCGTGCCTGGGGCTATACCCCAAACGCGCGGGCCAGCGTTTTGCGCAGTTCCGGCGGCAGCGAGTGACGCGCGCGTGGAAGCTCATACAGGGATGCAACAGACGACGCGAGGATGGCGATAGCGCTCAGCCGCTCCATCCGGCGCAGCAGATCACGCGCGCTGGCAAATCCCCTCCGTATGCACGCGGCGTCGTCTTTCCGTTGTCCAGCAGCCGCGAGTGTTTCGAGTGCGGCCTGGACCTGTTCAGTCGAGGCGGCGTCAGGCTCGCCCACCAGCGCAAGGACATTCGGGGTCGAGGGCTGCAACTGGCGCAGCTTGTCGGCGAGGATGGCTTCCAGGCGGAGTTTCGCGTCGGCGTCGGATGGCCGGAGGTGCCGCACCTCCACGGTGAATGTCGTGTGCGACTTGAAGGTCACCCCGAAGTCGGGTCCGCGCTGGCGTTCGGCAAGATACGGTTCATAGACGAGGGTGAAGCCACGTTCGGTCAGGAGCCTGTGCGCCACATCCAGCTCCGCCAGCAGATCAAGATAGCCACCATCATCGCCGATGCCGCGCAACTTTTTGCCAATTTTCCCCTGGTAGAGATCGAGAAAGGCGGCGAATCGCTGGCTTGCCGTGGCCCATACATAGCACTGCGCCGCCAGAGGTGTCGCCCCGAAGAGCGCATCGCACAGCCGGGAGACATCGGTGCGTTTCTGCCGACCAGTGACCTGACCCGACGTTTTGTTGGAAGGCATAGCTGACATCCCGGGATATTGCTTGTTCACTGTCCGCTGCGCTGAGATGCGCCGCCACCCTTGCTACAATTCACTGTACGCTATATTCCCGGCGCTTGCACAGAGGAAATCTGACGGAAAACAGACCGCGCCGCGCATCCGTACACGAGGATGGCGGCGCGAATTGGGGGCGCGACTAGCGGCCAGCGCGGGCGGTACGCTTCTTGGGGTTGGGCGGCGGGATGTACTGCGCCTTCACGCGTTCCTGGTGATAGTACTCCAGGTGATGGGAATAGTGGCGGGTGAAGTACAGGCCCCAATAGACGGCGATGATGCCGAGCCAGAGCAGCCAGCCGTAGCGCCAGACGCGCCAGTCGAAAAGCGAAAGCTCAGCATAGCGCGCGCCAATCAGAATCCAGCCCAGCAGCGCAAGCGGCCAGAGCTGATTCATGAACTTGGTCATGAGATACTTGTGGAGCGTATGATGCCCGAAGAAGCGCTTGCGTCCCTCGAACGCGTAGTAGAGCGGGATGAGCAGGCCGAGTCCGCAGAAGATCATCCAGGGCAGATAAAAGTGAAAAGTCGCAGGAGTACCCGACGCCGTATTGTTCGGGTCCGTAAATAACCAGGCGATGACCTTATCCATGGATCGTGCCGTCCTCCACATTGCCGCTACGCAAAGCCGCCGTATGCCCGTTCGCTTCTGGCGCGGACACTTATCCAGGTCATTTTATCAGACGCGCGGCGCACGGTCAAATACGCGCAAATTGGGGGAGGAGGATGGCATGGTGAAGCCTTCGTGTTATACTGATGCGGCTGATGCGGCAAGGCGCTACAGGGGACTGAGACTGAGACTGAGACTGAGACTGAGTGGCCAGCAACGGAGGGGGCAGGCATGCGACGCAGGGCGCAACTCATCATTGGCCGAGGATGGTATGGGCTTTGGGCGCTGATGATGATGGCGCTGGTAGTAGGGGCCGTTCATACGTCGCCCGCCGCCCACGCCGACGCCACCGGCAGTATGCATGTGGTGGTCCCGGCGCCTTCGAGCGATGGTAAGACCGTGCAGGGGACAGTGGGCGCGAATGTCTCGGTCTCTATGAGCCAGGCAACTGCGGGCGCGACCTATAACCTGGGCTGGGCCAACATCACTGATGGCTGCGCGAGCGCACTTAACCCCTTCACCAATGGCACGATCACGGTGATGGCGGATAGCAGCGGCAGTTTCACCGCCACCTTTGCTTGGCCAGCCGCCGCGGGAACCCCTGGCACGCTTTACCTCATCTGCGCCAGTGACGCCGCGAACCCCACGACCGACGTGGTGACTGCCGATCAGCAATTCCAGGTGCTCGGCTCCAATGCTCCAAGGGTCACGCTCTCGCAGGCGCCTTCATCCACACATCCTGGCAAGGTGTATGCCGCGGGCGGGCCAGTGCAGGTGCAGGGCAGAGGCTTTTTCCCCCAGGGTACGGCGATAGCGATCTTCGTGACGCCGAGCGGCAACTTCGCTGCGGGAGATTATCAGCCGGACAATGCACTCCAGACGAAGGACGGCGCGTCGATCCTCTCGGACAACCAGGGGCAGTTCACTGCGATTGTCGTGCTGCCGTCAACGATTACCGGGCAGCTTTTCCTACACGCCGTCTCGACAGATGCGGTCGTCAACAGCCAGCCGCCGTTCCCGCCATCGCTCGTCGCCACCAGCGTTATTCAGATTGGCCCACCCGAGGCGACGCCAACGGTCGAGCCTACGCCAACGCCCGCAACGAAGACCGATACGACCCCGAAGTCTGATGATATGGGGCGCGTTCTGGCGATTGCGGGGCTTGGCCTCCTAAGCCTGATCCTCTTTGTCGTCGGCGGCATCCTTGTGATCTCGGCAGCCGCCGGGCCGCGCAAGCCGCCCACGATGGATAGCGGGACGCGCTCGCAGTCCGCCATCCGAGCCGACCAGCAGTGGTAAAGCGCCCACTCCCTTCACGAGGGAGGGGAAGCAGAAACACTCGCTTCGCAGTGGTTCTCTTTAGAACCGCCTAACACAACCGTCAGGCCTCAGTGGCAATGTTGGGAGTAGGCCAGCTTCGCGGCATGAATGCCGCGGCTAAAAACAGCGTTTGTCTGGATCTCTGGTTCTCCCTCCCTTTTAGGGGCTGGCGCGCGAGGCGATAGCCTCGGAGCACGCGACAAGCGCGCGCAGCGCCAGCGGCCCGCAGGGGGAGGGGGCAGTCGTTGGCCTCTTACGGCCAAGGGGATCGTTTACAGCTCGCTCTGCAGGGCGCGCAACTGGTCGGCGGGGAGCACCTGGAACTTGAGCAGCAGCGTGGCGAGGTCTTCGTCTTTGCCAGTGGCGGCCAGTTCCTGTTTGATGCGCCCAAGCGAGGATATCTGTTGCGGGCTGACGAGTCCCCGGCTGACGAGCAAGGCCGCCAGCAACTGGTCAGGGCTGAGGAACTTGAAGAGCAGCGCCAGTTCGCCGAGCTTGAACTGCATCCCAACGCCAGTGAGCATCTGCTGGATGCCGCGTAGCGCCTCGAGTTTCTGGTCGGTCAGCATCGCGCCCTCTACCAGGACGGTGCTCAGCGCGCGCTCGGTGGGGGTTCCGGTATAGCCCGTGCCGGCGGTGGGCATCGCGGCGATGCGCTGGGTTGACTCTTGCAGCGCCGCGCCCATCTGGCCCATCGCCCCCATTGACCCCATCTGGCCTCTCTGGCTCTGCTGCCCCATATGACCCATGTGACCCATGTGACCCATGTGACCCATCTGGCCATACCGCTCGATCTGCTCGAAGGTGGCCTCGGGAACGACGCTCGTCACCTGATCGTCTTCTTCGGGTGGAATCCAGACATCTACGATCTGATGTTCATCCCGCCCCATCTGGCTCATCTGGTTCATAGGATGCGCGGGTTGCTGTTGCCGCGACATCTGCTGGCCGCCAAATGGCTGACCGAATCCCAATGAGTCGGGTTGCGACGGCTGGCTGAATGGATTGCTGGCCGCGCTGCCTGGAGCCTGCCCCCAGGCCGCCCCGCCGCCAGGCGGTGGCGCCGCGTTGCCCGCCGCGAACGGATTCACATTATAGGGCTGGGCGAACGGCGAATTGTTCGCGGGCTGGCCACCGGAGAATGGATTCGAGGGGGCGGGCTGGGCGAACGGTGACGCGGAGAGCGGCTGCGCGAATGGCGATGCCTGTGGATTAGACGAATACGGCGGAACGGAGGGCTGACTGTTCGGCAGGGGCGATGGTTGACTGAAGGGGGAATAGGACGGCTGACTGAAAGGTGATGGCATCCCGTACGCTGCGCCAATGTGCTGATTCGCGCCAGGGGCTGCGAGGGCAGGCAGCGCGCCATTGAGCGGTATCCGCTGGCGCACGCCATCCAGCACCTTCTGGAACTCCTGGACACCCCGCACCTCTACGTCGGCCAGCGCCCGCGCCGCCGGATCGAAATCGGGGTCGAGCGCATTCGCGGGAGTGATGAAGCGGAACGTCATGACCTGTAGCGAGCGCCCGCGCCGTTGCGCATCCAGCGCGACCCAGAATTCGCGGCGCCCGGCCGTCGCGTTGCCGAGATCGACCAGTACCAGCGCGACCAGTTGCTTGCCAAGCATGCCAAAGAGCTCGACTGGGGTGCGGGCAGCGCGGACATCATAACCTGTCACACGAAGTTGAGAGAGCAGTGGAACCGCAATTGTATCATCACGCTCGAACAGCACGACGAGCGGCGAGGTGGCATTTCCCATTCCCATATCAGCGGCGAAGCCGGTTCCCGGCGCTTGCAGTATAGCCATTGGCTCTCTACATCCCCCCTCAACGATAGCCGCACTCCAAGTCCCGAAATCCTTTCGGGCGGCGTTGCCCGTGGCCCCCAGTATAGCACACTCCTCGCGCCTGTCTATCCCCTTTCGGTACTTCCCTCACCTCCCATAAACAGTTGGCCGCACAGATACGTCCGCGCAACCAGATTGACGCCGAAATGATAGGCCAGCTCGCGCTCGTCGTCCCCTCGCATCACAATCAGGTCACAGTGTTTGCCCGGCTCCAGGCTGCCCACCTCCGCCTCTATGGCCAGCGCCGCCGCGCCGCCACGGGTGGCCGCCGTGACCGCTTCGTCGAGTGTCATCCCCATCGCGCTGACCGCCAGCGCGATCATCATCTGCATGTTTTCAGAATAGCTGGTCCCAGGGTTGAAATCGGTCGCCAGCGCGGTGCGCACGCCATGTTCGCGCAGGCGCTGGGCAGAGGGATAGGCGATGCTGAGCGAAAACGAGCAGCCCGGCAGCAGTGTCCCGACGACGCCCGCCCTGTTCAGCATGTCAAGCTCTTCGTCGGAGGCGAAATCGAGGTGATCGGCGGAGACCGCGTGGAGCTCGGCCGCCAGACGGGCGCCACCGGTTGGCCCAAGCTGGTTGGCGTGCAGCTTGAGCGCATAGCCCAGGGCGCGGGCCTGTTCGAGGATGCGCCGCGCCTCTTCGACGGTGAAAGCGGTACGCTCACAGAAGACATCGCAGAAGCGGGCGTCGGTGGCAAACGCGGGCAGCATCTTCTCGCAGACGAGGTCCACATAGGCGGCGCGGTCGCCTGGATGCTCGCGGTACTCCGGCGGGAGGGTATGCGCGCCGAGAAATGTCGGCACGACGGTCGGCAGACTCGGGACGGCGGCCAGCGCACGCATCACGGCCAGGCAGCGCGCCTCGCTCTCGGGGTCGAGTCCGTAGCCGGTTTTGCCCTCGACGGTGGTGGTCCCGTGGATGGCGAAGGACTCCAGTCGGCTCTGGCCCAGGGCGGACAGCATCTCTTCGCTGGCGGCGCGGGTCGCCCGCACGGTGCTGAGGATGCCGCGTCCCTGCCGCGCCAGTTCTTCGTACGAGACGCCCGCATGGCGCAGTTGGAACTCTTCGGCGCGATTGCCCGCGAAGACGAAGTGAGTGTGCGAATCGACGAAGCCGGGCAGCACGGCGCGCCCACCAGCATCATGGCGCGCCTCTGGGGGAACCGCCTCGATGGCAACCGCCCGCGCGAGATCAGCCTCCGCCCCTACCCAGACGATCCTTCCCTTCTGGGCGGCCAGTGCGCCGTTCGAGATGACGCCGAGCGGGCCGCTCCCATAGCGCTCCGGGGCAACCGTCACCAGCCGCGAGATGCCGGTGAGCGCGAAATCAGCGGCGAGGCGGGAATCTGCGGCTGTGTTTTTGTCGGAATCCATCGAGCGCTCCTATGGATGATATCCCGGCGTGCATTCGGGGTAGGTCAGGCGCCGGGTCGCCGTAACGTGGCCTGAAGGCGCAGCCACGCGCACCGCAGTGCGGAGCCCGCGCCAAGCGGGCGTAGTGGCAGCGGCCCAATGGGCACGGGTAATCCAGGAACCAGTGTATTCGTATGCTATCAGTGAGGACAGATCGGCCAGGGTTAGCCGCGGCATTCATGCCGCGAGGTGGGCCAGCCACTAACATCACCCGTCGTAGACCAACCCTGGGCTGCTCGACGCAACCGAATCGCTTATCTCCCCACCCAGGCGGGCTGGCGCTTGTCGAGGAAGGCGCACATACCCTCCTGCGCGTCGGCGGCCATCGCGTTCATGCTCATCACCTCTTTGGCGTAGGCGTAGGCTTTGGGCTGATCGAGGTCGATCTGCGTATAGAATGCCTGTTTGCCCAGCGCCACGGTGAGCGAGCTGGCGCTGGCTATCGAGAGAGCGAGGTCGCGGGTGGCGCTCTCCAGGTCATCGGCGGAGACGACCGTGTTCACCAGCCCCCAGTCGGCGGCGGTCTCGGCAGAGATGAGCTTGCCCGTCATCAGCATCTGAAGCGCGCGCTTGCGTCCGATGGCGCGGCTGAGGGCGACCATGGGCGTCGTGCAGAACAGGCCGATCTTGACGCCTGGCGTGCCAAACGTAGCCTCCTCGGCGGCGACGGCAAGATCGCAGGTGGCGACAAGCTGGCACCCGGCGGCGGTGGCGATACGGTGAACGCGGGCAATTACCGGCTGCGGAATGGCCTGGATGGTCTCCATCAGCTCGGTACACAAATCGAAGACGGCGCGATAGCGGTTGATGTCGCCATCCACCAACTCGCGCAGATCATGCCCGGCGGAGAACGCGGGTCCGTTGGCCGCCAGCACAATCGCGCGCACATCAGGCTCGGCGCTCAGGGAGTGCAGGGCGTCGTTCAATTCGCGCATCATCTCGCTGGAAAGGGCGTTGCGTTTCTCAGGCCGGTTCATGGTGATGGTGGCGACGGGCGCGTCGCGCTCGATGAGAATGGAGTCATACGTCATTGTAGATGCTCCTTGCGGAATGCTTTCCGACCGCTGGTATCGATGCTTGCTACGGCGGACGGCTAGCGGTTGCTGAACTTCTGCTTCAAGGCGTCGGCAACCTTGGCGGTGACGATGCCATCGAGATCGCCGCCAAGCAGGGCAACCTCTTTGAGCAGTGTGGCGCTGACGAAGAGATAGCGCAGGTCCGTGATGATCATCAGCGTCTCGATCTCTGGCGCGAGCTTGCGGTTCATGAGCGCCTGTTGGAATTCTAGCTCGAAATCAGTGACGGCGCGCAATCCGCGCACGATGGCCTGGGCGCCGATGGTACGGGCGTAGTCAATGACCAAGCCTTCAAACGGCTCGACCCGGACGTTCGTCAGTCCTTCCTCGGCGACCGTCTCGCGCCAGAGTTGCACGCGCTCGTCGGTGGTGAAGAGCAGCTTCTTGTTTGGCGTCGAATAGACCGCGATCACTAGCTCATCCACCACGCGTGCGGCACGCTTGGCGATATCGAGATGCCCCCGGTGAACGGGATCGAAGCTGCCGGGATAGACCGCTACGAGGCGCTTATCCTCGCCCATCGTGGCCCGACTCTGCGCCATGCCGCCCTGACTCGCGTCATCTCGTTGCATCGCTCGCTCACTTTCACTGCGGGCCACTCTGTCAACACGCACGATACGCGCATTGTAGCTGGCTTTATCGGGCGCTGTCTATATGAGATGCGGTCTTGATACCGCTAAGAAGCGAAAAAGCAAACATCCCTCCTCCGAGTGGCGGGAGAAGGGATGTAAGTATATGCGCGGACGCCAGGTAGGCGCTACACGCGAATCTCGTCCACCTGCGAGAGATTGATGAAGAGGTCGCAGCTCTGCCGCAAGATCATCGCGGCGGCGTCATCGAAGGCGGCCACCTCCACGCGCACCCCATGATCCGAGCAGTATTCCAGCAGCGGCAGGAAATCGCTATCGCCGCTGACCAGAACGACGGTGTCAATCGCGTCGGCATCCACCATGCGCACGATATCCATGCAGAGATCGAGGTCCATATCGGCCTTACGCGCGCCGCTGGCAAACGTCTTGTAATTCTTGGTCGTGATGCGATAGCCCACGCCCTTCACCGCCGAGAGGAAAGTCTGCTCGGCGTGTGGGTCGGGATTGGTCGGCGCATAGGCGTGCGCGCGAATCAGGCGGCGGTTGGCGCGCAGGAAATCGAGCAGACGCCCGAAGTCAATGTTCATGCGCTGGCTGCGCGCTGAGTAGAGCAGGTTGGCAACATCGACGAAGACGCCAATGCGCTCGGTCGAAGGGAACGCTGGCAGCGCCACCGTCATGCTCGGCGGATACTGTTGGCGGCGCAGCTCATTGAGCAGCCGGTCGGTCTGTTGTGTAATGGCGCTGGTGATGATCGTCCCCAGCTGGTTGGCCGACATCGGCACGTCGCTACTGCGCTCGCCCCGGCGGATGCGCGGCAGCGGCTCATGCAGCGGGCTGGCCACGCCAGACGACTGCGGGCCAAAGCCATGCGCGAAGGATGGCTCCGGCGAGCCAAACGGACTCGCGGACTCCTGCATATGATGCTGCGCGGTTGACATATCCCATGACGTCTCCGCGTTGCGTGCGGCAGGAGCCAACGGCGCTGATGGCGCTGATGGCGCTGATGGCGCTGATGGCGCTGATGGCGTTTTTGATCGTGATGGCGTCACCGAGCGAGAACCGCGTCCGCGCACAGCGGGTGTATAGGGACCGTAGCCCGATTCCTCAAAGCTCTCCGGGGTCGGCTGGTACCCGTTGTTGCCGCTCTCGTGATCGCGCGCGTAGGTCACCCGTGTCTCAGGCGCGGCATAGGGCGCGGGCAGTCGGCTTGCTGAAGGGCTCTGATGGTCGTCGACTTCGCTTTCGCCCGATTCGACATCCTGGCCATGGCCGCGACGGCCTCGGCGACGGCGACGGCGAGAGGCGCTCTCGCGCTCGCTCTGATCGGCTTCTTCAGCAGCCACTTCAGTCGCCGCCGCAGGTTCCTCGGCAGGCTCCTCGGCAGGTTCCTCGGTCGCTGCCGCATCGATCACCTCTGGTATTTCAGCGGCCTCGGGCGCTTCAACGACAAGAGCCGATCCGTCCGTTGCGGCGGCTTCCGCTTCGGTGACTGGCTCGGCCTGCACTGTGACCTCATCTGCTGGCGCCAATTCCGATGTAGCGGGCGCCTGTGCGGGCGTCATCAGCGTCGGCGGTGTGGCGCGCCAGCCACTGAGGCGCTCCGGGCGAACAGTCGCTGACTCAGCGGTGGCTGATCCGCGCTGGCGGTCGAAGCGATAGCGGCGCGGCGCGGGCGCTGCCGCCTCATCGGTGGCAGATGGCTGTTCTTCGGCGCCGGGCGCGGGCGCGCTCTCCTCGGTGGCCTGGCGCTCGCTGGCCTGCGACAGCGCGTCCAGGTGCGCAAAGATCGCGGCGTCCAACGGCAAAAGCTCAGGGACAGGCAGCGATGTCTCAGGCGAACTCTCAACCTCCGCTGGCCCGGCCAACTCAGTTGGCTCTGTGGCCGACGTGACTGGCACGAGTTGAATGTCTGGAACCTCGGCTTTGCCGTTGCGGCGACGATTGCTCCCGCCGCGTCGTCCACGTGTTGTTGCGCGCTTGGGCGTCTCAGTTGTTGGCGCTGTTGCTGTTGCTGGCGCTGTTGCCGCCTCCGTGGCAGCCGTTTCAGTCGCTACCGGCGCCTCGGCGACGGCGACTGCCTCTGGCGCACCCTGTTGTTCTTGCGCGCCGTTCGTATCTTTCGTATCGTGTGTACCCTTTGCGGGCTTAGCCGCTTTCGTCGTCTTTGCCTCGTTCGCGTCTTGCGTTTCTTTGGGCTGACGGCTGCGATTGGGGGTATGTCGGCGACGCTGTGGCCGCGAGGAGGCGGCCTTTCCGGTCGTGTCAGCGCCCACGTCGGCTGCTGATGTGCCATCGGTGGACCCAGGCGCCTGTGCGGCGGGGTCGTGTTGATCTTGAGTCATGTTTTCTCCCGATTCTGCCGCGAGCAGGGGCGCAGAGCGGTGTGGCGGGGAGGCTGCTGATGTGTGACCCAGATATGTCTAACGCTACGAGGAAGCTCTGGCGCGCTGTGCATGACGTCTGTTGACTGTGCTAATTCAGCGCCGCGGCAGGAAGCTATCTCCTCAGTCGTGTAATACTCATTCCTGGCCAACCCAACCCAACCTCAACCCTCACCCACTACCCTTCCGGCATCCCGCCATCCCTGGCGAGAGCGCAACCCTGTGCGGGTTTGATTTCTTTCTCTGTCTGTGCGCCGCCGGAGCAGCACGCCAGAAACGATTTCGGAGCGCTCTTTCAACCGCATGTCTACGATCTACGAGCCATGCCCCGAAGTCTGTGATCAATGATTCGCGGTATCCGCGTGCTCAGGAAGCCTGCCGTTGCTGCGCGCGGGCGAGCCGTTCGGCGCTTTGGATGACGGTTGCGCTGACCGCGAAAGCTTCAGCCAGACCGCGACGATCCGCTGCACCGAGGTAAACACACTCGTCACCGCAAGCAAGAGCAACGTCCAGATGAGCCAGTTCTCGGCTCCCACGATAAGTCCCACCGCCAGCACCAGCACGCGCTCTGGCCGGGCCATCAGGCCGCTTTTCATTTCCAGGCCCAGACCCTCTGCCCGCGCGCGCGCATAGCTGACCATCAGCGACCCCAGACCAGCGATATACGCCAGGGCCAGAGTCCATGCCTGTTCCGTTGATGGTGGCAGGCTGTTCACATAGAGGATGACGCCGAGAATGATAATGCCCTCGGAGTAGCGGTCCAGGGTCGAATCGAAGAAGGCGCCAAAGGTCGTCTTCTGATTGCGCACCCGCGCCAGCGCCCCATCCACCATGTCAAACATTCCAGCGAACAGCAGCATCACACCGCCCAGGCGCAATGACCCCATCGCCAGAATCGCCGCCGTGATCGCGTTGAGCACCAACCCAAGCACAGTGGCCATGTTGGGCGTCATGCCTATTGCCGCCAGCGGCCTCACCACCATCTCGGCGATGTGACGCGCGGTCCGTTGTATGGCTGGCCCAAACATACCTACATGCTCCTCGTTGGATGCCGCTTCTATTGTATCATCCCTGCCCTACAAGGTGGGAATCCAGGGACTCGCTTCCCAGAGCGAACGTGAGCCGCGAAAAGATGCGCGAATGGCCCATCAGGCCCAGTCTATACAAGTCCTACTCGAACGCCTGCATAGCCGCGGCGGGCTTGCGCGCGATCTGGCGTCCCCAGACGGCAGCGTGCTCCGCGCGGAGCTCATGGTAATAGTCGAGCACCTGATCGGCGATATGCTCCCAGCCAAATTCCCTGGCGCGCTCGCGGGCCGCCACAGCCAGCCGTCTGCGTTCGTTCTCATCATCCAGCAGATGACAGACTGCCCAGGCCAACTGCTCGTGATTCTTGGGAGCCACCAGCAGCCCATCCCGCTGATTGCGAATCACCGAGCGGAAGCCGGGAATATCCGACGCTACGACTGCCCGGCCCGAGGCCATAGCCTCCAGCAAGACGATACCCTGGCTCTCGCCGCCCGTATTCGGCGCGCAGAAGACATCCGCTGTGGCATAGAGCGATGGGAGCTGTTCCGCCGGGACGCGCCCCAGGAAGATGACATCGCGCCATCCCGCCTGGGCAGCGTACGTCTGGAAGCCAACCCGTTGCGGCCCATCGCCGCCGATCAGAAAGCGCGTGTTGGGATAGTGCTGGCGGATGATGGGAATCGCGCGCAGCAGATACTTCAGCCCCTTGCGCTGCTCCAGCCGCCCCAGAAAGACGATGTTGAAGCGATCATCGCCGGATTGTGTGTATTGAGCGAGCGGCGCGACTCCTTCGTTGAAACGCCCCAGATCGACGCCGTTGGGAATGATGCGATACTCGCCTGGGAAGAAGCGCGAGACGAACTCCGCGGCGGCGGGCGAGACGGCGATGCGCCCATGAATCCGTTTGAAATAGCGGCCCAGCAATGGCTTGGCGGAATAGTATGCCCAGTCGCTTGTCGAGGTCAGGCTGCGGCGCGCCCACGCATGAAAGGTGCCGACGTAGATCGTGTTGGTGATGCCCATCAGGTGGAGCATCGTCAGCGGCAGGGCGGAGGCCAGCGGCTCGTGCAGATGGAGCACGTCGAACTCCTGCCGTCGCAGAAGCGAGCGAATACGCCCGCGCCAATCGGGGGCAACCGCGACGCGCGCAATCGAGCCGTTCACCCGGACGGGCGCCGCCCACCCCAGCTTGTAGACGCCATATTCCACCTGCCGGGCGCGCGACCCAGTCGCCGGGGTGAGAATGCGCACAGTGTTCCCCCGGCTCCGCAACTCGGCGGCCAGGTGAGCGATGTGGTCCTGCACACCCCCTGGATAGCTCCAGTCGTAGGGCGAAACGAGTCCAATCTTCAACGCGTGCCTTCCTGTCGGTCCAGTCCATAAAACCGGTTCTGCTCTTCGCTCGCCAGGTCGTGTCACGTCCGGTTCACATCCGATATTGCCAGCTGAGCCGCCAGCCTGCATGGCTACGATTCAGTTCCTCGTTTTGGTAGCAATTAACGCACCACACTGGCGGATGGGCGCATGCGAGTACTCCGTTCGAGGGCGAATCCGCCGATGCGCGCGATGGCCGTGCGCCGTGGCTCCGTCTGCTCGAAGGTTGCCCCTCCGCCATACACCATCCGGTGCGAGACGAATGCGACATACTCCCGCGCCTGCCAGAAGCGCCCCTGTGGCGCGGTCTGACGCAGTTCTACCGCACGCCGGAAGTCTGCGGCGGTATGTCCTGGAAAGATCGTGCGCGCGCAGCCGACCGCCGTCGTTGTGTGCGCATCGCTACTACCCGTCTCTGCCCAATGATATACCGTCCGCGCAAGTGTCATGGCGATACGCGATGAGCCGATGCCAGCGAAGCTGCCGTTGAGTGTCTCGATGCCATCGGGATGTACCTCTGGCTGGCGCAGCAGACGATTCATCACCTTGCGCTGGACGCTGTGACGGAAGACGCGATTGAAGGGATGAGCGATGATAGCAAGGCCGCCCTGCGCATGCACCAGCTCGATGCTGCGCTCGATGCTCAGGTCAGGTGGGACGGCTTTTTCCAGGAAGAGCGCGAGCATATGCCCCTCGCGCGTGCTGATCTCCTCGCCGACGATCACCTCGAAGGGATACTTGCGGCGGGCGGCCAGATCGCGCGCGTAGAGCGCTCCCTCGATGGTGTCGTGGTCGGTGATGGCGATCACGTCGAGTGGGGTATACGTTTCGACGAAGCGCAGCACCTCTTCGACTGATCCGGCGCCGTCACTGTAGTTGGTATGCATATGCACATCGGCCAAGCTCTCGCCCGCACGGCGCTCTGGCGAAACGTCAACGAACTCGTCGCGCTCATAGGTCGCTACCACGGTTTCTTCGTACATATCCTCGCGCTCGGGATCATTCAATGAGTTGCTGATACGTTCGTTACTTGAGTCGCTCTTCATGACTAGAATCTTTCTCTGCGTCCCCGCTCCGCGCAGCCCACGCTGTGCGTGGTCATCATGCAGATGGGACGGCTGTTGATCTCGCTGACTGATTATTCGCTGTTGCGGGCGCCACACGCGCGGCGACCCGCTGTTGTTCGATGGCCTCTTGCGTATCACCCGTATCCTCGGTGTCCCAGATGAGCGCCAGCGTCGAAACCCACTGCTCTGGATACATGGTGATGAGCCGCTCGAGCTGCTCGACATACTTGCCTACCGCCCGCGCGGTAGCTTCTTCGGAACGGGCGCGTGTGGCCGCGTTGCCATCGCCTTCCGAGTCCTTCGGTTCTGGCTGGATATCCAGCGGAATGACGACTCCATGGGACCGTCCTCGGCCCAGCCGCCAGGAGAATGAGCCAACAATGGGCGCCCCTGTCTTGAGCGCCAGCGCGAATGGCGACGTTGGCAGACGCGCTGGCTCGCCAAAGAAGGGTACTTCGATACTCGACCCGATAATGTAGCGGTCGGCGGCAACCACCACCAGTTCGTTGCGCTTGAGCGCCTTCATCATCTCACGGAGCGTCTCGCGACTATCCGCCGGGAAGAGCCGCAAGTTGAAGTGCTCGCGCGTTTTGCAGACCCACTGATAGAGCGCTTCTGGTTGCATTCGCTCTGCCGGGGTGGTCATGCGGTAGCCGATGGCTCCTAGTCGGGATACGCCATACTCGAAGTTGCCAAAATGGGCGCTGACGACGATGAGTCCGTTCCCGCGCTCGATGGCCTCGGTGATGAGTTCTTCGCCCTCGGTCGTCCATCCCGCCAGCACCTCTTTCTCGCTGAGATGCGGGCCGCGCAGGAAGTCGAGATAATTGAGGATCATATGCTCGAAGACACCGCGTGTGGCGCGATGCAGAGCAACCGGATCGCTGACGAGCCTCGGCACGTGGCGCAAGTTGCGCTCGACCCGGCGCCGCAGTTGCCCATTAAATGCCCAGATCAACATGCCTATGAAGCGGGCGCCAGGATAGGCCAGCCACATTGGGACGAATGGGACGATAGCTTCCGCCAGACGGAAGGCGCGCAGTTTAGTCATTGGCGCGCTCTCCTGCCACCAGACTGGCTGCCGCTTCTGCCACTTCTGCCGCTTCTGCCGCTTCTGCCGCTTCTGCCGCTTCTGCCGTTGCTGGCGCGTGTGACTCAGATGTGGCGCTAGTCAGTGCGGGCGCGTCGTCCTGAGGCCAGAATTGGCGGAACATTTCCCATTGGTCGGGGTATTGCCGGATGATTTCCTCCATCGCGTCGAACATCTGCTGCGTCAACCCAATGGTATCGGCTCGCTTGTCGCCGGTAGGCCGTGGGAAGATGGGAGGCATTGCTCCTAAGTAATACGTTTCAGAATAGTTTTTGTCGTAACGGCAGTAGCCCGGAAGAATCGTCGCGCCCGATTTGAGGGCAAGCTGCGCGATGCCACCAGGAACATAACAGGTCTTGCCAAAGAAGGTGACCGGCACGCCCTGGTCTGGCGCCACGGGCTTATCAACCGCCACAGCCACCACCTGATTCTCTTGCAGCGCGCGTAAGATGCGGCGCGGCGTCTTCTCGATGCGGATAAGGTCCAGGCCGAATTTGCCCCGCTGCTCCATCACCAGTTTATCCATGCGCGGGTCGTCAAACGACTCGACGATGACCGCGATGGGAACGTGGCTGCGCACCATCACGGCGGCGACATCCCACGCGCCGAAGTGAAACGAGACGAGGATGACGCCTTTGCCAGGGGCGAGCGCCTGATCGATATAGCTGAAGGCTCCGGGCGGCGGGGTGACATCTTTCATGCGCGCCAGCAGCTCATCGAGGGTCGCGTTGGGGAGATAGAAGAAGTCTGAAATATAGCGTCCGTAGTTGCGCCATGAGTCCCGCGCCAACCGTTTTGCGCGCGGATCGTTCTCGGACACACCCAGCACGTGCGCCATATTGGAAATGGTTGCACGCCGCTTGGCGGCCCAGGCATAGTAGACCAGCACCGTGATTGGCCCGCCGAGGGCGAGCCGTACCGGGCGGGGTACGCGGCCAGCGAGCCAGCTTGCGAAACGGGTGAGATAGTAAACCAAAGGCTCGCTCCTAGCGATGCATCTTCAGCAGGCGGAGCAGCGAAGAACGGGAAAACGATGGGACAGGCTGCGTATGCTCCCCCCGGCCAGCCCGGAACGCGTGGCGCCAGGACTGTCGGGGAGAGAGTAACAGGTGTTGCATGAACAGCGCAACACGTCTACGAGAAATGGATGGATACGGCATTGCGAACACTGGGCGAGCGGCTACGCCCGCCCTGAGATTACCCGTGGCCTTTGGGCCACGGCGCGCCACCCTGCAAACTCGTCGTGCTAATTGGCTTCAGGCATATCCTGTACGGCGACGGGCGTCTCGCTGTGGCCGTTGGCTGTGGCGCGTGCCTTCGCCTCGGTGGCGGAGGACGCGTCCTGCGCGAACTCGGTGATGAACTCCTCGGTCATCAGGCGGGCCTGCTCGTCGGTATACTGGATAGCCGGTGACTTCATGAAATAGGCCGACGGACCAAGCAGCGCGCCGCCGATGCCCGCGTCCTTCGCCAGCTTGGCGCAGCGCACCGCATCGATGACGACGCCAGCCGAATTCGGCGAATCCCACACCTCAAGCTTCAATTCAACGTTGAGCGGCACATCGCCAAAGGTGCGCCCCTCCAGGCGGATGTAGGCCCACTTGCGGTCGCTCAGCCAGGCCACATAGTCGCTGGGGCCGATGTGGACGTTGTCGGCGCCAATGTCGTAGTCGAGCTGGCTCGTGACGGCGTTCGTCTTGGAAATCTTCTTGGATTCGAGGCGCTCGCGCTCGAGCATGTTGTAGAAGTCGGTATTGCCGCCGACGTTGAGCTGCATCGTGCGCTCCAGCTTGACACCACGCTCGCGGAAGAGGCGGGCGAGCGTGCGGTGGACGATGGTGGCGCCAACCTGGCTCTTGATGTCATCGCCGACGATGGGCAGTTTCACTTCTTCGAAGCGCTCGCGCCAGTATTGCTCGCGGCCGATGAAGACCGGGATGCAGTTGACGAAGCCACAGCCTGCCTGAAGGATCTGCTCCACATACCACTTGGTGGCCGTCTCACTGCCAACAGGCAGATAATTGATGACGACATCGGTGCCGGTATCCTGAAGCAGCTTAACGATGTCGGTCGTCTTGCCGGGCGCTTTGGTGATGACCTGCGAGAGGTATTTGCCCAACCCGTCATGGGTCATGCCGCGCTCGACCTTGACACCCTTCGTCGGGACGCTAGAGAACTTGTAGGTGTTATTCTGCCCCGAGAAGATCGCCTCGCTCAGGTCTTTGCCGACCTTGTCCGCGTCGATGTCAATCGCGGCGGAGAATTCGATGTCACTGATGTGATAGCCGCCAAGGTTGACGTGCATCAGTCCAGGAATGAAATCGTCATCGGCGGCGTTCCGGTAATATTCGACGCCCTGCACGAGTGACGATGCGCAGTTGCCCACGCCAATGATGCCAACGCGCACTTTCTTCTTGCCCAAGTTGCCATGCCTCCTGAAATACCGATCATCTGTGCAAACTGCTGCCATCGCGCCCGGAGCATACCCGGAGCATGCCCTAACGGCACGAAGGCGGAACCCCCACTGTGTTAGAACTGTTGCGCGGGCTTGGCTCCTGTTGGCTTGCCCGCTGCCGTGCCAGGTGTATTGGCCGCCTCTGCCTCGCCGACAGGCGCGGCCACCGTTGCTGGCGACGCCTCCACAGCCGGAGCGGCGGGAGCGCCACGAATGACATCACCAAGCTGACGCAGACTCTGCTGACAGCGCGCGGCATCGAGCGAGCAATAGACCTGTCGTCCCTGCCGCCGTGTCCGCACCAAACCGTTGCGCCGGAGAATCGCCAGATGCCACGAGACGAGCGGCTGACTAATCAGCAACTGCTGCGTCAGGTCGGTGACGTTCACCTCCTGGCTGTTGGCGAGAATACGCACGATGTTCAGACGCACTTTATCGGCTAGCGCGCGCGTCAGCTTTTCAAGTTCGATGTAGTCTTGCCAGCCGGTGGGTGTGCCAGTCTGCGTCATTCGCTCCGCCTTCAGCCGACGCGGAGGAGCACGTATCCGCACGACACTGTGCTGAACTCCCGCCAAATACATCAAGGCTCACTATATAAGCAAAGCCTATATAAAGGATCGCTATATATGTACCTGAGACCGCTGCGCTTGTCAAGAGGTTATTTTCTCAACATCGCTCGATTATCTCTCTGCGGAACCCCGCCGTTCGGGGAGTGGCGCGCCTGCCGGAATGGCGGGTGCGTGTGCGCGGGCGCGGCGTCTACACTGCTAGCGGGAGCTTGATAGCCCGCCAGAACTGTGATGAGGATGTGAGAACAGGCCCATGTCTCCGATCCCTCCGCTCTTTTGGGAGGAAGAGAACAAGGGCCAACATTGGAGCGTGATATGCGGGGATTCTACTGGCTGATCGAGGATGCGCTGGCGGGCTGCGCCCGGCCCGGTGGCAGTGGCGCACGACGCACGGGCGCGCTAGAGACTGAGGGCGAGCTGGCGGCGTTGGATGCTGATCTCGCCTGGCTGCGCGAGCAGGGCATCGGCGCGGTGCTCTCGCTGACGGAGACGCCGCTGGACGCCGCCGCGCTCGAACGCTACGAGCTGGAGTCGCTCCACGTGCCGATAGACGATATGACCGCGCCAGTCCCCGAACAGTTTGACAGCGCGCTCCGTTTCATCGATTGGCAGCGCGTGCGTGGTCAGCGTGTGGTTGTGCATTGCAAGATGGGCCAGGGGCGCACCGGTGTCATACTGGCGGCGTATCTCGTGCGCTTGGGCGTAACCCCCGCGCAGGCGCTGGCACGCGTGCGGGCGGTCTGCCCTGGCGCGGTGGAAAACCGCGAGCAGGAGCATGCGCTCGACGCCTTCGCCTCCCGCCGCGACTGGATCATCTGAGACCGTCACAACGAATCCATAAACAATCTACTTCTCCTTGTACCGGCTCGCAATATCGGATAACATAGCAGCACGCGCAATGTAAAGACGTGATGTAGAGCATCATGCTCCGATATATTCCAGGAAGTTGAGAAGCAGAGACCGATGTATGCATCCATTCTGGCTGGCGGCAGCGGGACGCGCCTCTGGCCTCTGAGCACCCCGGAAACCCCCAAACAGTTTCTCCGCCTGATGAGCGACCGCACCATGCTGCAAGAGACCGTCGAGCGGGTCGCGCCGTTCGTCACCTCCGACGAATTGTATGTGGTCACCTTCGCGCAGTATCGCGAATCGGTGGCCGAACAACTGCCCGCGCTGCCAGCCGACCACATCCTCGCGGAGCCGCTGGGGCGCGGGACCGCCGCCTCGATAGGCCTCGCCGCCACCCTGATCGCCGCCCGCGAACCGACCGCCGTCATGGGGTCATTTCATGCCGACGCGGCAATCGCCGATGTCGAGGGATTCCGGCGGGCGCTGGCCTTCGCCGAGCAGGTGGCGCGCGAGGGCTATCTAGTGACGCTGGGCATCACGCCAACCTATGCCGAGACGGGCTACGGCTACATCCAGGCGGGCCAGCCGCTCATGACATCGGGTGACTTGGCGGCGTATACAGTGAGCCGCTTCGTCGAGAAGCCCAAGCGCGAACTGGCCGAGGAGTATCTGCGTGCGGGCCACTATAGCTGGAATTCCGGCATCTTCGTCTGGCGTGTTGACCGCATTCTCGACGAGATGCGCAGGCATGTGCCTCAGATCGCCGACGTGCTCGATGAGATCGGCGCCGCCGCCCGACAGACCGGCGGACGCATGACGGCGGAGGTCGAGCGGGTGATGGAGCGGGCGTGGCAGCGGCTGACCGACAACGTGACAATTGACTATGGCATCATGGAGCGCGCCGACCGTATCGCGGTCATACCCATTTCGGTCGGTTGGAACGATGTGGGGAGCTGGGCGCAGGTCGCGACACTGCATCCCTGCGACGATGCGGGCAATACCCTCGTCGGCATCAGCGCGGAGCAGCACCTGAACGTGCGCACAGGCGATACGCTGGTCTTCAGCACAACCGGGCGCCGTGTCGCGACGGCGGGCGTCGATGGGCTGGTGATCGTCGATACGCCGGAGGGCGTGCTGGTCTGTTCCAAGGAGCACGCGCAACTGGTGAAAGAGCTGGCCGAGCAAGCTAAACAGCGGCAAAATGGCTAGTGCAAGTGGCTTGTGTCAACGCATGGGATTTCTGTCTCATTTTGTCAGGTTCTCATGAGCCACTACTTCGTACAACATGCTATACTGATGAGGCATTGGCGGCGACATCTGATAACATAGGAATCACAGGATGTGATTGCAGGATGTCGGTGAGGCTGAGAGCGGGGGGCAGACCGGAGAGGCTTCTGCGGCGAGGGGCGCACAAAACATCATGGCCAAGTCCAGAGTGACGGCAACAAATCGCCTTGCCAACGTGATTGAAGTGGTTGAACTGGGACGACGCACGGGGTTGCTGTCCGCTGAACGGGACGCGGCCGGGCTGGAAGAAGGCGAGATTTACTTCATATCAGGACATCCTGTCTATGCGGTGCTCGGCCCGCTCGATGGCCGCGATGCGCTCAATGTGCTGGTGCGCTGGGGCGCGTGTCGCTTTGCCTTCGACCCGTCCGCGCCGCGTCCCATCCCCAATTTCTCCGGCCTTCTGCCCGCAGTCGATAGCGAAGGTACGCCGTATGGTGTCAGCACGGGCTATGAGAACGGCCAGCCACCGGAGCCTACACCGCGTCCTACCGCCCCCAATAGTGGCGCCGGTGGCAATGGCTGGGGCGGATACGGGACTAGCGCGCCCAACATGATGCCCAACACGATGCCCAACACGATGCCAGGCGTGAACTACAGCGCGCCCAGTATGCCGAACACCAGCGCGCCCAACATGGGCAACTCAGGCATCTGGGGCTTCTCCAATCCGCCGACCTCGCCCCCGCCGACCTCGCCGTCTGGGTCAGGCGCGGGCTATCGCTCGGCCCCCTATCCTCCAGACCAGCAGATGCCGCGCCGGACGCCGGATGTGCGCGACCTGAATACCCTCGTGGCGACCTACAGCCTCTCGCGGGGTCACCGGACGGTGCTGCTGCTGGCGAACGGGCAGCACACGATTGTCGATATGGCGCGCCTCTCCTCGAAGTCCGTCGAAGAAGTTTACCAGTTACTGAGTGACCTGCGCGGGTACGGGCTAATCTTCTGAGAGCCAGAGTAACCTCTACGCATGTTTTTGCGTAGAGCTACACAGAGTGCGCAAACCCCCAGGAAGCCGCTGGTCGATACTCCATCCGAAAGTACTCATTTTTTCTGATGTAGCCGCAGTTCGTGGCACCATGAGATGGTCTTTCATTACCAGTATCTGCATGCGCGCTTTGGTCTCCGTATGGTTGCTCCATCACGGCGCTTGGGCTTTCCGCTGGATGCGGTTGCGGCCAGAAGTGACATTGGGACGAATAGTTCAATAAGATCAGAAATATCCGGTGAGTCTTTGCGCGCACGCGTTTGCCGAACGATATCGCGGAAGCGTCAAGATAGAGCGCAAAATCTGTCCGCTCGCTGAAATGAGGTGTGTGATCTATGGCTCAAGGGAAACCGCGTGAGCGAAGGCGTTTGCCGCTCTCCGCACGATTGTCCTTGCTTGTGCTCTTTGCCGCGCTCATTCCGCTGGCGGCCGTGGTTGGTATCAACGACTATCTTTCGCGCGGAACGTTGCTGAACCAGGGTCACGCGGCGCTTTCAACCGACGCCAACGCCAAGTCAACACTCGTGCAGACCTATATCCATGAGCGGCTGCTGGATGGGCAGGCATTGGCGACGCTGCCGACGGCGGTAGGTTTTCTGGCATGCGCCGAGATTCCAACACCGCCAGCGGTGTTCGCATGTGACACGCAAGCTGGTTTGTACAAGGATTCATCACAACGAGCGCTTGCCGTTGGTATCGTCCGCGACAGCAACTATACCCTTTGGAGCATCTACGACGCGACCGGACATGCGCAACTGACCTCCAGCGCCGTCGCTCAAAAGAACTCGCCGCCACCCACCACGGACGACCTCAATTCAGTCAAAGAGGGGAAGCAACGGGTGTCCGAGGTCTACTATGATCCCGGGACGAAGCATGCGTTCGTGCGTCTCTATACCCCGATCTTCGCTCAGCCGGGCAAGGCCGACACCGTGCTGGGCTTCTTGCAGGCAACGCTGAATCTCGACTACATCTGGAATATCGTCAACGGCGAGCATGGACTGAATGGCGACGGCAGCTATGCCTTCATGACCGACGGTCATGGCGTGGTCATCGCCGACCCGAATGTGGGCGACCGCTTTACGGCGGTGCGTCCGCTCGACGCCGCGACGCAGAATCAGATCGCCAGTGAGAAGCGCTATGGCACGACAGCCGCTGTGCCAGACCGCGTATTACCCGGCGTGGCGACGTCGCTTGACTCGTCGGCGACCGAAGACACCTTCGAGGGTGTCGAGCAGCCCGGCAGCGGCGCACAGTACCAGTTCGTGCGCGTCCGGCTGACCGACGTGCCATGGTCGTATTTCGTGCTCAGCCCGGTCTCAACTGTCACGCGCGTGGCCGACGACCAGGTGCGTACGTCGTTGATCTCCGCTGCGGTCGTTGCGATTCTGGCCGTGCTGATCGGCCTCTTCATCGGCAGCCGCATCACCAATCCGGTGCGTGGGTCGGTCGAGGAGCTACAGGGGGCGTCCACCGCGCTAAAAGACCTGGCGGCGCGTCAGGAAAACTCCGCCAGTGAGCAACACTGGGTAGTAGACGCCTGTCGCACGGGCCTGGAGGGCGCTCGCTATCTCTCCGATGCGATGAATCAGGCGGCGAAGCGCATCATCGACGCGAGCAACTGGTTTAACGAATACTGGGACCGGCTGACGGAAGAGCAGGCGCGGCGCACAGTCCAGCATCTGATGGAGCTGGCGCACTACATCGACGAGGCCGCGCGCCGCCAGCAGGCGAACAACGACCGTATGGACAAGGCGATCACGGTGACACAGCAGGTCTCCGATCAACTGGTCTCGGGCGCGACGGCGGCGAATCGCAGCGCCGGGCGGCTCGAACAGGTGGTGGACGACCTGCAGAACCTGGTGGGCGGTCGCGGCCAGCCTCACGCCATCCCAGGCGGTGGTCTCCCGCCGGATGGGCGCATGCAAGCCATGCAGCAACCCATGCCCTACATGCCGCAGCCCATGATGGCCCCGCCAACGCGCCCAGGAGGCGGGCAGATGGGGCGCGCTCCCCAGGCGCCGACACACTTTGGCCAGATGGATCCCCGCGCGGGGATGGGTCCGGCGAGCCAGATGGGCGGCCCGCCTTCCCAGCGCGGCCCCGGCGCGCGTTCAATGCGCAATCCTCCCAGCCAATATGATCCGCCTGATGGCTGGGACGCCTACGGCGATCCGTATGGGCGGGGCGGCCCGCGATCACGCGCGCTGCCGGATGATCAGTGGGGCGCGCCCGCTGGCTCCGGCTGGGATGATCGGTAAGGCTGGCGGTTATAACCGCGCCTGACTGGCCTCGCTCCGCTCCGCCACAAAACCCGCCTGCGCGGGTTTCACAGAACCGCTCCCGGTGATGGGAGCGGTTGCTGCGTTTAGAACCAGGTGGAAGGGTTGAAGAGGCGGCGACGCAGGTGCTCGTAACGGAATGAGATTTTGCGCGCCTGTAGCTCTGGTGGCGGAGCGACAAATGGCCGCTGCCAGTACCACGGACGGATGAACCGCTCGGCGTTGTTGGCGCTCAGCGCCAGCGCCCATTCTTTGCGAACTTCAGGTGAGCGCGCCGCCGCCGCGGACCAGAGCAAGTGAAAGATGTTCGCCGCGCGAATCATCTCGGCCAGCCGCTGCTCGTAGTTCGCGCCTGACTCCAGCAGATCATCGTGGTAGGCAGTGATGCCCAGCTTTTCGTAGGTCTCGCGCGCCTGGCGCATGGCCTCCTGGTCGCTGTGGCTGTACGAGATAAAGACCCGGTCGAAGAGGTTGGAGGTGACGTTGATGCCGTGCGGCACAACCAGCGCCGTTGACGGGATGCCCGTATGAAACGAGAACGTCACCTCGATGATGCAGATAGGCGAAATGCGCTCGGCATAGATATCTATCCGCCCCCGCTGCGCCGTACCCGCCAGTGCGCTTCCCCCGGTATAGCGGAAGAGCGAGCGATGCCACTCGCCGCGCCAGATAAAGCTATCCTGCGCGGGCGAGAAGGTGACGCCCTCCACATGCGGCTCGACGGTAATCTCGATATTGCGTGGGATCTTGCGTTGCGACGCGCCCTGCGCCATCGCGGGCGCGCTGCCCAGCTCAGTGAATGTTCCGGCGTCGCGCTGCACCTGCGACACATGCTGGCCGAGGTGCGCGTAGACCAGCAACGTCTGCGAGGTCTCGACCGGCGCTTCGTTGGGATGAAAGGCCGTGAACTGCAATGTCTCCATCACCTGGGGTGTGCGGTCGCCCGAACGTTGGGGCGGAGTAGTAATAGGCGAGCCTACCTCGCCAGCAATTGACCCCGGCGGAGGAGCGGGTGGCAGCGGCGCCCCGCCAGGCGCGGGTGGTGGTGACGCGGGAGGCGCGGGAGGTGGAGGCGACGCGGGTGGTTGGGCCGCGGGCTGCTCTGGCTTGGGCGCGGGCGCAGGCTCCGGCGCGGGTGGTGGCGGAGGTGGCGCGGCGCGTTCTTCCTCGATCTCCCACCACTCATTTGAGGATGATCCCGCCGAGGGAGCCGTTATCTCAGGCTCAGGCGCAGGCTTGTCGGATGGAAGCTCATCTACTTCCCCAACGGGCGGTAACACTATTCCATTGTCGGTGTCGTCAGGATATGCGGCTGACCGATCGGCGAACTCATTGAGTAACTCAAACAGGCGCTCAGCAATCTGCTGCGGTGAGAGCGTCTCGGCGTCAAGTCTCTCTTGCATCGCCAGGAACGGCGGAAGCTCAACGGGGCGCATGATGACAAGCAGCAACGGGTTATCGCTACGCGCGGCGCAAGCTTCGAGCGCCCTGGCGATCGCTGGCGAATTCAGCGCCTCAGGGGAAATGAACGCCAGCGCCTTCATGTATTGCGCGAGCGTGCTGGTATCGAGCGTGGAAGCCCCAGCATCATCACGAGCATCAACGGTGAGGCTTGGGTCATATGTTTGCGCCGCACTGATGCACGCATCGGCATACGGCTTATCCTGGCTGGCGTACAGCGCCAAAATGCGCGCCACAGGTCTCCCCCAATCATAGACAGACAGAAACCGATATCTCGGCCACAAGCATGCGACGCGCGAGAGGCCGTGTCAAGAGTGGAGGATTAGCCGCGGCGTTCATGCCGCGAACCTGCCCTATGCGAACGCTCACCGAAGCCCATTTGCTCGCGTTGTGGCAAGCTGGTGTTGTGTGCCAGGATCACTGCCCGCGTGTTAACACCTTAAACGCCAGGTGGCGTCCCAGGCCGCGCTGAATCGCAAGGGTGAACCAGACGCGCAGCAGCGAATCGACCAGGCCGACCTGATCGGCGTCACCCAGCCAGACTGGATGCAGTCCAATCTCGGCGATCAATCGCTCGACCAAGGGGCGATCCGCCTCTGGCCCGGCATAGATGAGGTCGGCGACCACGCCATCGAACAGCGGATCGGCAAAGTTCTCCCAGCCGAGCGTGTTGAAGGCGCGGACATAGCGAGCGCTGGGCGCGTGACGGCGGAAGTCCTCAAGGCTGTTCGCGGCTGGCTCGCCCATCCGGTTGGCCGCGTCGATCACCAGCTTGTCGGTGAGGGCAGGCGCGTTTGCCGCGATGGTCTCGGCCATCGTAGGACCGGGAATCGCGAACACAACCACCTCGGCATCAGCCAGCGCCTCCGCAATCGTCCCGATGGCCGCCTGATTGTCCAGGTCCGCCTTGATCTCCTGCGCGTGCTGGCCATTGGGATCCGAGACGCCGAACGTCACGCTATTCCCAGCGCCAACCCATTTACGCCCCAACGTGCTGCCGATCTTGCCAGCGCCCAGGACGGCGATCTTCGTACCTGCCATATGATGTCCCTCATTTCATGTCACAGTTGTGAGTTCCGCCAGCGCGCTCTCGACGCCTATCTATACACCGAGGGGCTACACTGGCGGTGGGCGACGGCGCGCGCGGATGTTGCGGAGCGCTGGCGTCGGGCGGTTGTTATTGGGGCTGCTCGCGCTCTTCTCCGCGCGCTTCTCGGCGCTGTGATTCGCGCCGTTCGTGTGCGCCGTGGCGCCCTCGCGTTCTGGCAGGGGTTCATGCTCGCCGCTGGGCAACGATTTCGGCTTGCCAGTGGCGCCATTCGGCCTGCTGCGCACGAGCTTGCGCGGGCGCACCAGCCGGGCGACGTTGCTCAGGCCACCCGAAGGTGTCGGCTCGCGACCGAGGGCCACCTGCGGACTGGTGGCTGGCCAGCCCTCCGACCAGCGAATCGCGGGCAGCAGCACCGTAAACGTGCTCCCCTGCCCCTCCTGGCTATTCACCGAGATTTCGCCCTGGTGCGCCTCGGCAATCCATTTGCCAATCGCCAGGCCCAGGCCGCTGCCCTGCTGCTCGCGCGCGCGCGCCTGATCAGCGCGATAGAAGCGCTCGAAGATATGCGGGCGCGCGTCTGGCGGAATGCCGATGCCCGTATCGGTGACGCTGAACGCCGCGAGTTGGCCGTTGCGGCTCACGGCGATACGAATCTTGCCGCCAGCATGTGTATATTTGATGGCGTTGTCGATGAGAATCAGCGCCAGTTGCCGAAGTTGCCCCGGATCGCCAAGCACCGTCACCGGCTCCAGGTTAAGCACGGAGAAGTGCAGATTCTTGCGGCGCGCCTGGACGAGTCCCTGCCCCTGGCGGAAGACCTCCATCGCCAGCTGGTCCAGTTCCACCGGTTCGCGGCGTCCGCGTAGCTGATCGTCGAGCCAGGTCTCGCGCAGACCATACTTCCCGCCATTAGCGGCATCCACCCGCGCCAGCAAGAGCATATCGTTCACGAGCGTGGACATGCGCACCGCCTCGCCATAGCCATCCTCGATCATTTCCTGCCGCTCGTCGGCGGGCAGGTCGGGCGCGTTGCGGAGGAAGTCGAAGGTCGTCTTGATCGTCATGAGCGGCGCGCGCAACTCGTGCGAGGCGTCGGCCACAAATCGGCGTTGCGCATTCGAGACCCGTTCGAGCGCCTCCAGCATTTCATTGAAGGTGACCACCAGTTCGCCCACCTCATCGCGCGGGCCGGAATAACTGACGCGGGTTCCTAACCCGGCGCGATGGGCGCTGGCGGCGATAGCGCGGGCGGCGCGTGTGACCGATGAGATGGGGCGCAGACCGCTCTCAGCGATGAACCACCCGCCCAGCAAGGCGAAGAGCAGCACAATGATGCTGCCGACGATGAGCAGGCGACTGAGCGTGCTGAGCGCGCTATTCATGTCGTCGAGCGGCTTGGCGACCAGCACCACGCCGATAATCTCCTGCGAGGCGTCACTCGGCGAGAGTGTCGCGGTGGCGCTCGCCGCGCCCGTCGCGCCCGTCGCGCCCGTCACGGTGGCAGCGGAAGTGGCAGTGCCATCCGCCGATCCCGCACGAGTCGAGGCGCTCTCGGACGTCAGCGTGATGGGCTGGACGTAGATGGCAAGGAGCGAAGACGTATTGCCAGGGGAGGTGGAATGCAACGTATACATCCCCGGCGTTCCCCGTAGCGCCTGCGCGATGACCGTACGATTGAATGGCAGATCAGCGCCATTGAGTGAGAGCGTTCTAAATCTCGGCTTCCACTTGACATCGAGCACCTCGAAGGCGAGGTCAAAGCGCCCCAGCACACTTGGCACCTTGTTCAACTGGTTCTGGATTTTCTGCGATGACTTGGGGTCTACCGTTGGGACGGGCGTCGCGTTGCCCGCCGTAGCGTCGGCAGTCGCTCCCGCCGTCCCTGTCTGCGTGGGCGCCGTCGTTTGCGTAGGCGCGGTGGTGGCTGTTGGGGATGCTGCCGACGGCGACTGCGTTCCGGTGACGGTGGGGGTCATAGACGCTGGCGGGCCAACGGCATCCTGCACACCGAGCAGCGCGCTGGCAATGTAGACGGCGCGCCCTTTGATTTCTTCATTGACACTGTTCTGAAGTTGGTTCTGCGCGACGGTGTAGACGATCACGCTGAAGAGCACCAGCGTCAGCGCCAGCAGCGTCGCATACCAGAGCGCCAGCCGCTGGCGGATCGAGAGATAGGCCAGTATCCGCCGCCGAAGGCGTGTCAAGATATCTGGGCGCTTGGGGCGTTCCGGGCGTTCAGAACGCGCTGGCGGCGTGTCGGGGGCGGCAGACTCCACAATAGACCCTCCTGAGGCATGGCGCTGGCAGAGCAGTCCCGAAATGCTATCCTTCAGGCATTTCGCGCAGCACGTAGCCCGCCCCGCGTCGCGTATGAATCAGGCGCAGTTCGCCATCAGCTTCCAGCTTGCTGCGCAGATAGCCAATATATACTTCCAGTACGTTGGATGCGCCCTCGAAGTCATAGCCCCAGACACGATCCATGATGATGTCGCGGGTGAGCACCTGGCGCGGACGGCGCATAAACAGCGCCAACAGCTCGTATTCCGTCGTCGAAAGCTCGATGGCGCGCGCCCCTCGGTGGGCCACCCTCGTGCCGGTGTCTAGCTCCAGATCGGCGAAGCGCAGCACCTCGGTCTGCTCGGGATTGCGCCGCCGCAGCAGCGCCCGCACCCGCGCCAAGAACTCCGCCAGGTCAACTGGTTTGACCAGATAATCGTCGGCGCCCATATCCAGTCCGGCCACCCGGTCGGTAATGGCGTCCTTCGCCGTCAACATGAGGATCGGCACCTGGTTGCCAGACTTGCGCAGCCGGTCACAGACCTCCAACCCGCTCATCCCAGGCAGCATGATATCAAGGATCACGGCATCCGGCGGATGCTCGATAGTCTTCTGTAAGGCGTCATTGCCGTTATTTGCCACATCAACCGTATAGCCTTCATAGACGAGCGCCCGGCGCATCACCTGGCTGATGTGTCGGTCGTCATCCACAAGCAAGATATGTGCTTTCACCCCCATCACCCCCTCTCTGGGCAAGAACGTGCGCGAAGTAATCATCCTCCCTAAGAGTTCCTGGCACAACTCGTTCTTAGCCGTAGCGTTCATGCGCGAAGCTGGCCTACTCCCAACGTTGCTCCCGCCGCCTGACGGTTCTTTTTCAGGTGTTCTAAGGAATATGCAACAGGTATTGTATGCTATTTCCAGCGCGGCGCGACGGACTGCGCCCAATAGTCGTGAGAAATTCCAGGCTCAGCCGTAGATTTGGACGCCCGTCTGCCTTCTCAGCTTTATCTCAGTGAACGCTTATCTCCCTCTCACCGCAATGTGGCATACTCATAGCGTACCTGAATGCGCACGCCGATTGCGCCACGACTGCGAGCGTTGGCTACGGCATGTCAGTTCAGCAAGGAGGGAGCCATGGTAACAAGTAATCCTCGGCTCATGACTCACCCGAAGGGTCGGGGAGCGACGAGCATGGTGTGGAATGGAGATGGCGTCCAGCAGATCATTCTGGTCAGTAATCGCGGACCGATAGACTACGCGTTCGACGAAGATGAGATGCCCATCGCCCAGCGTGGAGCGGGCGGTGTGGTGAGCGGGCTGGTCTCCGCCGTGGGGAAGCGCCCCGCGACATGGATCGCGCTCGCCATGAATGACGCTGATCGCGCCGTTGCGCGCGCCAGAGGCAAGGCAACGATTCCCAATGCGCCGGAGCTTGCGAATATCGCCTTGCGCCTGGTTGACGTACCTGCGGCTACCTATGACCGCTTTTATGAGGGCATCAGCAACCGTATCCTCTGGTTTGCCCAGCACTACCTGCTGCGGCCTACCGGTTCAGCGCGGTTTAGCGCCCGCACACGCCGCGACTGGGAGACCGGCTATCGCGTCGTCAATGAAGCGATTGCCGAAGCGGTGATCGAAGAACTGGCTTCCAGCGGTTCCTCGACGCCAGTGTTCTTCCAGGACTATCACCTCTATCTCGCCCCGGCGATGGTGCGCGAGGCCTGCCCAGACGCGCTCCTCGAACAGTTCGTGCATATCCCCTGGCCAGAGTCCCGCTACTGGGAAATGCTGCCAGACGACATGGTGCGCGAGATTTTTGCGGGGCTGGCGGCGAACGATGTCGTTGGCTTCCAGACAGACCGCGACGCGCGCAACTTCCTGGAGGGCGCCGAGCGCTTCCTCGAGGGTGTTACCGTTCAGCAGGCGCCAACCAGCGGCAGCGGCGTTCTGCTCTGGCAGGGACGGCGGGTGCTGGTGCGCGCCTATCCTATCGCGGTCACCCCGCGCGAGGTACAGGCAAGCGCCAACTCGCCAGAGGCGCTCGATGAGGCGCTCAAGTTGCGCGACGAGTTGCGGCTCACCGACGAGACGCAGCTGATCGTCCGGGTGGATCGTGTCGAGCCGACCAAGAACATTGTGCGCGGCTTCCAGGCGTATGAGCATCTCCTGCGCAGTCATAAAGAACTTCGCGGACAGGTGGTCTTCCTGGCGCTGTTGGTGCCTTCGCGGCAGGGCATGGCGGAGTATCGCCGCTACGAAAAGCAGGTGCGGGCGATTATTGATCGCATCAACGCGCGCTACGGGACGCCAGAGTGGCAACCAGTCGTGGCGATTTTTGGCAACGACCGCGCCCGCGCGCTGGCCTGTATGCGCCGCTATGATGTCTTGCTGGTCAATCCCGTGATCGACGGCATGAATCTGGTGGTGAAGGAAGGCGCGCTCGTCAATCGTCGCCCCGGCGTGATTCTGCTCTCGCGCACCGCTGGCGCCTACGAGCAGCTGCGCGACCATGTGATAGGTGTGCCGCCGATGGACGTGCAGGCGACCGCCGAGGCCATGTTAGAGGCGCTTGAGACGCCTCTGGAACAGCGCGCGGCGAATGCGCTGGCGTTGAAGGCGCTGCTCAACGAGGAGAACGCGAAGCTCTGGCTGGACGCCCAGATCGCCGATCTGCGCGAGCAGGCGCGGCTGGCCCGGCGCAAGGCGCAGGTGGCTGGCGCGGCCCAGCGCGTGATCCCGCTGGAACCAGAGTCAGACCTGGAAAAGGTGGTACCAGGTCATCGAGACTCTCTGGTCATGTAGAGGTATTGCGGTTTCCCCTCGCAGATCCCTTCCCTGTTCATCATGGGAAGGGATTTTGCGTGTTAGAGCGCTGTGAGGATCGCGCCGAGCGCCACCAGCGCCGCGCCCAGCCAGACATGCCACCCCTTCCGCTCGCGCGCCAGCAAGACGCCGATCAGCACCGAAACCTCGCGTAGCGTCGCCACAGGCCCGGCGTTGGCCCGCTGGAACGCCAACAGCACCAGCAGATACGCCGCCGTCGAGCCGATGGCGATCTGTATCCCCGGCCACATCGCGCGCCGCAGTCGCTTGAGGTCGAGCCGCAGAATGACCGCCAGCAAAATCCCCTGAAGCCCAATCACCGCGCCGAGATAGCTCAGCGGGTTCACCTGGCGCACGGCCCCGGCGTCAATCGTGGCATAGGTGGCGATGCAGACGCCGGTGAGCAGCGCGAAGCCAATCGCCGCCCTCTGACCGCTATGCTTGCCTGCCGTCGCCACCGAGGCCAGCCCCAGCGCCAGCGCGGCCGCCCCGGCAAACCCCCAGGGTGTGGGCGCCTGCGAGAGCAGCAGCCAGCCGCCCAGCGTCACCAGTAACGGCGCCGCGCCGCGCGCCAGCGGATAGACCAGCGAGAGCGCGCCCATACGATAGGCGGTGGTGAGGCAGAGGGCATAAGCGCATTCCGCCAGCGCCGAGAGGATGATGAGCGGCCACACCTGCCATGGCGGGGCAATGACCATCGCCGGAATCAGCCCGATTCCCGCCGCCAGCCCAGCCACCGTCGCCGCCGCCAGCCGGTCGTCGGTCCCATGCAGCAGCAGGTTCCAGCCCGCGTGGAAGAGCGCGGCCAGCAGGACGAGGGCAAGCGCGAGCGGTGGCACGATATGACTCCCTCACATGGACAGACGAGACGCTGCGACTACTCTACCATGCCTGGTTCTGGTCGCCGCCATCCATTGACTATTGCCACGAGTTATGTTACCTGTATCTTGTAATTTGTATACGTGCCATTCGAGTTACAGGAGGCGGGGGATGTTTCGCAAGTCTTCGGGTGGGTTCTCTGACAAGTTCGAAAAGTTCACCGAGCGCACGCGCCTGGTTCTCAGGCTGGCGCAAGAGGAGGCGCAGAAGCTCAATCACAATTACATCGGCACCGAGCATCTGCTGCTCGGCCTGATTGACGAGGGTGAAGGACAGGCGGTGACGATGTTGCAGGCTCTCGACATCCAACCAAACAAGGTTCGGAAGAGCGTCATGCACATCATCGGGCGCGGCGACCGTATCGTGCTGGGGGAGGTTGGGCTGACCCCACGCGCCAAAAAGGTAATGGAGCTGGCGGTGGATGAGGCGCGACGGCTGAACCATCACTATATCGGCACCGAGCATCTATTGCTGGGGCTGGTGCGTGAGGGCGAAGGGATCGCCGCTGGGGTGCTGGAGAGTCTGGGGGTTAACCTCGAGCGCGCGCGGAATGCTCTCACCACTACGTCGGCGCGTCGCAAAGGCAGCGAGGGCAACGCCAGCGACCAACCAGCGGAGAACGAGCCATTCACTCCCACCATACCTGCTCCCGGGCCAAAGAGCAACGTTGTCACCTGCCGCCTGGACGATACCGCAGTGGATGCGCTGGATGCGCTGGTGGAGGCGGGCATCCGCACGACCCGTAGCGACGCCGCCGCCTGGCTCATCAGCGCGGGCATCGAGGCCCACCGCGAACTATTCGACCGCGTGAACGCGACCGTCAACGAGATTCGCAAGCTCCGGCTGGAGGCGCGTGACATCGCCCGCCAGATGACGCGCGACGCGGCGGAGCAAGAGCCAGCAGAAGGCGACGAGAACGCCGAGGGCGAGACCAAAGACCCCGAAAAACCAGAAGACCTGGACGACCTCAATAAGCTAGACGAGCCGCCAACGGCCTGAATCGTGCGGGGGTGATAGCGCTGTGGTACAACACCAGCGTACGGTGTAGCCGACTCCGGCGGCACACCGCGAAACCCCAGCGATGGCGCGAGAGGAAGCGAGAGGAGCAGAGGCCATGAGCGCGAATCCGTCTGGCGAGCAGATGATTAAGGCATGGGCCGAGTCGCAACGCCAGTTGCTGACGAACTGGATGGAGATGGTGCGCGCGGGCGGCGGCGCGCCCGACGCCAAAATATGGAACGAGACGGTGGACTCCTGGCGCACAGCCGTCATGAACACGCTCGACACCCAGGCCACCTGGACACGCACATGGATCGATTCGATGGCGAAGACGCCCGGCGCGCCCGACGAGATACAGGCGCTGCTCCGCGAGGGACAGGACAACTTCCAGCACTGGATCGACGCCCAGCGCCAGCTCTGGCAGAACTGGTTCGACGTGATGAGGGAGACGACTAAGGGCGCGGCGCGCGGTAAGGCATCCGCCGACCAGCCGGGCGAGGGGCTGGTTGACCTGTGGAGCTCGACCACCCGCTCGCTGCTGGATGCGCAGACGGAGTGGGTGCGCCGCTGGTCCGATGCATTCGGCGGCAAGAGTTAGCACGACCGCACGAGGACCACAGACCACAAAGATGCCCCAACGCTCGCCAGTCTCGTGAGCGATGGGGCATTTTCAGGCAGGCGTTTCGCTAGCCGACGACCTCGATGTTCTCCTTGCCGCCGTAGGCGTTCCACCAGGGCTTCGCGCCCTTCGCCACCACCTCGTTGAGCATCTGGATGTTCTTGACGCCGCGATCCTCCAGCCAGGCACGCAGCGCGTCGATGCCCTCTTTGCCATAGATCGGGATGCCGTCCTGCCAGGTGGCGCGGCCGCAGAGTACGCCGGAGAAGCTGGTCCCAGCCTCCGCCGCCAGTTCCAACGTCTCGCGGAAGACCTCATCGGTGACGCCCGCGCTCAGGTAGATGAATGGCTTGCTGGCGGCGCTGGCGACCTCGTTGAAGAGCCGGAGCGCATCGGCGCGGCTATAGGCGGCCTGCCCCTTGAATGCGTGAGTGCCTTCGACGAACGCCATGTTGACCGGTACCTCGACCTTGAGGATGTCCACGCCGTAGCGCGGCTTCGAGAACTCCTCCATGTAGCGCGCCACGTAGTCTGGCTTCTTCTTCGCGAACTCGAAGCCCTTCTCATCGCCAATCGCGTCGTCGTAGGCCAGCGGCTCCAGGAAGAACGGCACATCTAGCGCGGCGCACTCTGCGCCGACCCGCTCGATGAAGGCATGCTTGATGGTGTTGATGCCCTCATCGTCGAAGGCGTTGTAATAGAGCAGAATCTTGATGGCATTCGCGCCACCCTCGACCAGTCGCCGCACGCTCCAGCGGTCCAGCAGATCGGGCAGGCGTCCCGCGACGTTGGCGTCGTAGCCCGTCTTCTCATAGGCCAGCAAGACTCCCGTGCCGGGCGCGCGATGCTTGATTGCCTCCAGCCCATATTCGGGGTCCATCAGAATGGCGGTGGCGTATTTCGTCAGCACTTCGGTCACCGCCGTCTTGAACTGGCTCATATCCTCGGCGGTCGCCTGACCACCATCACCGCGCGCCTTGGCAATCGCTTTCTTGAGCGAGCCGCGCTGGTCCATCGCGGCGGCGGCAATCACCCCGCGCTCGTCGGCGCAGGCGTTGATGCCCTCGTACTTGCCCTTCGACATGGTGACTTTGCTCATAGCATCAATCTCCCTCTGGCAGTCATTGCTTTTCTGAATACACAGGCGCCGTTGCCGGTATCGAGGCGCACCTGAGTCATTGCTGTAGCAAGGCTAAGGCTATAGTGCGCATCAGTACTTTAACATTTTCTGGCATGAGGCCGCATCTCAAAATCGTATCGTCTCCTGTGATAGGCTATAGCATAGCTACAGGTCAATGGCGACGATAGCTCGCTGCGCAATATGCGGCGGGAAGGGAACGTGCGAGGAATGAGTGACGAGATGATTATTCGCGACAAGCTCTATATCGGCGGCCAGTGGGTGTCCGCCAGCGGCGCAGAGATGGCCGACGTCATCAACTCGACCACCGAGGAGGTGATGGGCCGCGTGCCGCGCGGAACCGCCGAGGATGTCAACCGGGCGGTGGCGGCGGCAAGAGACGCCTTCGCGACATGGTCGCAGACGCCCGTGGCCGAGCGCGCCGCCTATCTGCAAAAGGTGGCCGATCAGCTTGAAGCGCGGCGGGAGGCGATTGGCGAGGTAATCGCGCGCGAGGTCGGCATGCCGATCCGTCTCTCGCAGATCATCCAGGTTGGCCAGCCGCTGGCGACCTTCAGTGCGCTGCCCGGCATCCTGGCGGAGTTCCCGTTCGAGGAGCGCATCGGCAACTCGCTGGTGGTGCGCGAGCCAATCGGCGTCGTCGGCTGCATCACCCCCTGGAACTACCCGCTGCACCAGATCGCGGCGAAGGTCGCGCCCGCGATTGCCGCTGGCTGTACCGTCGTCCTCAAGCCGAGCGAGGTCGCGCCGCTCAACGCCTTCATCCTGGCCGATATCTTCGACGAGATTGGACTGCCGAGCGGTGTCTTCAATCTGGTGACGGGGCGCGGCAGTGTCGTCGGCGAGGCGCTGGCGCTCCATCCCGATGTCGATATGATCTCATTCACCGGCTCGACCAACGCTGGACGCCGCGTGAGCGAGCTGGCCTCGCGCACGGTGAAGCCGGTGGCGCTGGAGCTGGGCGGCAAGTCGGCCAATATCCTGCTCGACGACGCCGACTTCGAGACGGCCGTGCGCGATGGCGTGGGCAAGTGTTTCCTCAATACCGGGCAGACGTGCAGCGCGTTGACCCGGATGCTGGTTCCGCGCTCGAAGCTGGCGGAGGCGGAGGAGATTGCGAAGCGCTCGGCGGAATGGTTCACGCCGGGCGATCCCTTCACCAAAGGCACGCGCCTGGGGCCGCTCGTCTCCGCCGACCAGCAGGAAACCGTGACGAGCTATATCCGCAAAGGCGAGCAGGAGGGCGCGCGGCTGGTGACAGGCGGCGCGGAGCCGCCGGAGGGACTGGAGAAGGGCTATTTCGTCCGCCCGACCGTCTTCTCGGATGTGACGAGCGAGATGGCGATTGCGCAGGAGGAGATCTTCGGCCCGGTGCTGGTCATCATGCCGTACGAGGACGAGGACGACGCGGTGCGCATCGCCAACGACAGCATCTATGGCCTCTCGGGCGGTGTCTGGTCCGGCGACCGCGAGCGGGCGGTGCGGGTTGCGCGGCGGTTGCGGACGGGCCAGGTTGAGATCAACGGCGGCGCGTTCAACATGCTGGCGCCCTTCGGCGGCTACAAACAGTCTGGCCACGGCCGCGAGCTAGGGCGCTACGGCCTCGAAGAGTTCCTGACGGTCAAGTCGCTCCAACTGCCGGAATAGGTGTTACCCGCCAGAATAGCAGCAGCGTGAGTGTCGCGACAGGTGTATGTTGCCCTTCGCGGCATGAATGGCGCGGCTAATCCTGACCAGGGCTAGTGCTGACAATCGCTAACGTGGCATCATCACTAGCTCTGGCAACAGGGCTATAATGTCCGGCGGCCAGCGCCAGACGTGTTATAATCGGCTCCATGCCACGTACGACATCATCAGCTTCGGCTGCCGATAACAACTCGACTCAACCATCCACGCAGGCTCCCGGCGAGCATGCGGCGAATCTACCTGCCAGCCTGCTCTCGCTGGAGCAGTTGCGCTCGGTCATCGAGAGCCTGCTCTTCGTCGCGGGGCGGCCGCTGGAGCTGACCGAGTTGCGCAAGCTGTTGCCACTGGAACAGGCGCGGCTGCGTGAGGCGGTGGCTTCGCTGACGGAGGAGTGCGAGCGCCAGGGGCGCGGTATCCGCGTTCAACGGATGGGCGACGCGGTTCAGTTCGTCTCCGCGCCAGAGAACGCGCGCTTCGTGGCGGCGCTGCTGGGCCTGCCGACGCAGGTAAAGCTGACGACAGCAGCGCTCGAAACCCTTGCCGTCGTCGCCTATCGCCAGCCGGTGACGCGCTCGCAGATCGAGTTTATCCGTGGCGTCAACAGCGACCGCGCGCTGGCGAGTCTGGTGCAATATGGGCTGGTGATCGAGGTTGGCCGCGCTGCGACAGTTGGGCGACCAACGCTCTTTGGCACGACATCCGAGTTTCTGCAACAGTTCGGCCTCTCCAGCCTGGATGCGCTGCCCCGGCCAGACATGACCGACGCCGAGGCGGCCGTCGCCTTCCGCATGGCCGCCGCCCAGCGTATCCGTGAGGCTGTGGGCGTGGACGAAGCCGCCAATAATACACCGACCCCCACTGAGTGAAGAAAGAGAACGTATCCTGTGCGATTTGGCCGCCATCTCCCGAATACACCGAAGGGGCTGCAAGAGGCCCAGAGCATCGGCTGCGACGCCATCCAGGTCTTTCTGACCAACCCGCGCGGCTGGGCGGCGCCCGCGCACAACCCGGCGCTGGTCAAGGCGTTTCGCGCGGCGGCGGAGCGTTACGGGCAGTCTCCCGTCGTAGTGCATGCCGCCTATCTGATCAATCTGGCGTCGCCGCGTCCCGAGATCTTCGACAAATCGGTGACACTACTCCGCGCCACACTGGAACGAGCGTCACTCTATGGCGCGTCGAGCGTCGTCTTTCACGTCGGCAGCGCCACCGGGACGGGCGAAGATGCCGGTCTGGAGCGGCTGGTGGCAGGCGTACGCCAGGTGATGACGGGCGCGCCGGAGGATGTGCTGCTGCTGCTGGAAAACGACACGGGCGGCGGCGGCAAAGTAGGCTATCGCTTCGAGAATCTGGCGCTCGTGCTGGCTGCGCTGCCAGAGTTCGGCGCGCGGCTGGGCGTCTGCCTGGATACGGCGCATCTCTGGGCGGCGGGCTACGATATCGGCGCGCCCGAGGGCGCCCGCGCTGTCCTGGGTCAGGCCGAGAGCATCATTGGGCTGGACCGCGTGCCGGTGCTCCATGTAAATGACGCGCGCGAGGCATGCGGCAGCCACCGCGATATCCACGCGCGCATCGGCGAGGGCATGATTCCAATAGAGGGGCTGACCGCTTTCCTGCGCGATCCGCGTGTCGCGCATACCACCGGCATTCTGGAGACGCCGATTCCCACCCTGGCCGAGGATGATAACGCCCCCGATTGGGCCGCCGAGCGGGCGCATATGGCGCTGGCGCGCTCCGTCGCCGGGCTGCCGATGCCTGCTCTACCGGCTGAGGAAACGGAACCTGCCACGCGCGCCGGGTGAAGACGAGGAGCAGGCTCATTGCGCCTGTCAGCAGGCGGCCCAGCACGACGGCCAGCAGCTATAGTCCCGCGATGCTGTCCAGTGTCACCAGCAGGACCGCATGGAGTGAGGCCGGAACCAACTGGCTTATGCTCTCGCGCAGATTCGTCGCCAGCGCCATCTCGATGATGATCCCACCAAACGCCACGGCGAGCAACAACAGGCCGCTGAGCAGCCGTATGTAATGCAGCCTGTTGGGGACGCTGCCGTTCCGCTGGTTGTCCGACATCGCACACTTCCTCGGCGCATTACTACCACCGCCACAGCCCAAGGGTATCGCAAGTCCGACGACAGAATCAATGGCGGTCGAGAAGCGCCACGAGACGCTTCGGCGCGGTCATCCGGTAGCTTTCCTCGATCAGCTCGGCGAGTTGCTCCCAGTCGAGGCCGATGTCAAGCCAGGCGCCCACCCACCCGTGATGGCCAACGTATGGCGGAACGAAGAAAACCCGTGGGCTGGTGTGGACCAGCGCGCCCTGCGCCCCCGGCGGCGCTTTGAGCCAGACGGACATCCGGTCATCGTGTGGATGGCGCATGGCAAAGATTTTGCCGCGCACCTTGAAGCTGGGATTCCCAACGCCGCCCTCCTCGCTGGCCTCGGGCAGCGCCAGGCAGATCGCGCGCAGCCTTTCGAGCGCGGCGTCATCATCGGTTGAACGGCGTTCGTCCATTGCGTACCCTCGCTTTCATCGTGACATGATATACCGGTATCCCCGTCGAGATTTCCGTACTTGTTCTCGTCCAAAATGGTGGTATACTGCCCAAATCTGCTGAATGGTACAATATCGCCAGAATGGTCTTGAGCAACACGCCCGGTTGGCGCTATTGTATTCTTCGGTATCTCGGTTGTCGCGGAAAGGCGCCGGTACGTCATCTGGGATGGCGCGAGGCGCGCGATTCGCGGCGCGGAGGCCCACGGTCTGTGGGGTGGCGGTGGCGGTCAGAGTGTTCCCCGCTCTGGCCGTGAAAGGGATCTGGCCATGCGTCTGGAGGATCTTGGTGAGTTTGGCGTGATCGCCCGGCTCACCAGCAACCTGGAGACGCGGCCCGATGTGGCGCTGGGCGTCGGCGATGACGCCGCGCTGCTGGATCCTGGTCCCGGCATGCTGGTGGTGGCTACCGTCGATGCGCTGGTGGAGGGGCGTCATTTTGTGATGGCGATCTCGACGCCAGAGGAGATTGGACGCAAGGCATTGGCGGTGAATCTGAGCGATCTGGCGGCCATGGGCGCGGAGCCTTGCTGGGCGCTAGTCTCGCTGCTGCTGCCGCCCTCGCTGGAGGTTGGCATACTCGAAGGTATCTATGCCGGACTCCGAAGCGAGGCGCAACGCTATGGAGTGGCGGTGGTCGGCGGCAATATCACGGCAACGGATGGTCCATTGGCGATCGATGTGGTGGCGCTGGGGCGTTGCCCACGCGGCGCACAGGTGACACGCGCTGGCGGCCAGCCAGGCGACCTGCTGCTGGTGACGGGTTCACTGGGGGCGGCGGCGGCGGGCTTGCTGGTGGCGCGAGACCCAAAGCGGGCGGAGGGCGCGGCACGTTCCTTGCGACAACAAGCGCGGAGCGCACTGGTAGCGCCAACGCCGCGCGTCGAGGCTGGCCGGGCGCTGGCATCAGGCAAGCTGGTAACGGCGATGCTCGATATCAGCGACGGATTGGCCGCCGATCTGGGTCATCTGTGCGAGCGCAGCGGCGTGGGGGCGGAACTGGACGCATCGCGTATTCCCATCGATCCAGCCGTCGTGGAGCTTGCGCCCCGCTATGGGCGTGACCCGCTGACACTTGCGCTTCATGGTGGCGAAGACTATCAGCTGCTGTGCGCGCTCGCGCCGGATCGCCGCGATGAGGCGCTGGCCGCGCTCCAGGCTGTGGGCTGCGCGCCAGTGGTCATTGGTCGGCTCATGTCGCCAGACGCCGGGATGACGATACGTTACGAGGATGGCTCGGTCCAGCCGCTCGCCGCGACAGGGTGGGATCATCTGAGCCAGGGACATTTGGTGTAGTTTTTCACAGGATAACGGTGTTCTGCTCCACTGCATCGTGTGGGGCAGGTATGAAACAGTGTGCTCAAGCGCATGCTGTGTTGTCGCGGCGTTAACAACCGTCGGAGGGCATCATGGTACTATCGAGCCGTGGCGCCGGATTCGGATGGGGTGGCGCGTTGGATGATGAAATCCACAAACTCGTAGAAATGGTGACCGAGCTCGGCATCGAGGTCGAAGATATCTTGTTTAACGCCGTCAGCGCGCTCTTAGGTGAAGGAGTTCACGGCGCGCAACAGGCGCCCACAGCAGCGGCGGAGTGCGAGGCGCGTTATCAGCAGGCGCATCAGCTTGGGCTGGACCTGCTGATGGGCGGGCGAGCGTCCGTTGATCAGGCGCGCTGGATTATGGAGCTTCAGGAGCTGGGGCGGGCTTTCCGTCGCATCGCGCAGGAATCGACACGCATTGCCGCACAATCGCTTGTCCTTCAACTGCCAGCCGAGGACGTGCTGATACAGGTTGGGGCCAGCATCCATTTGCTCGAGTATCTCGTCGAGCAGACACGCATGCAGGTACGCAATGCCATCATTTACACGACGGCTCGTAACCGCGAGAACGCCCGCTCGATCCTGGATGAATCCACAGACCTTCAGCTTGCCTACAATGTGTTGAACGATCGGGTGCAGATGGCTATTGGAGAGCATCCGCGCGACTCGTTCCCGATGCAGCAGGTGCTCGGCATCGCGACGCGACTGGAAAATATCGGTACGCTGTGCAGTGGCGTCTCCAGCGCCGTCCTCTTCGATCCCCCCTCGCAGTACTAGTTGGCTCCATGCAGGCGGCGAAATGGCCCCTGACGATGCGCGACGAGGCGTCGTAGCTCGGCCAGTCCGGCGAGCGCCTGGTCGCGGGTCGCGTCGTCGAGCGCAGGCTCGGCGGCGAATTCATCTTCGTCCAGCACCAGGGCGGCGCCGTCAGGAGTCACCCAGAGGTCCAGCAGCAGGTCGCGGCAGAAGAGCTGATCGTCGCCAATGTCCGCGGGCGCGGCGACGTTGCAGTACCAGCCTTTGAGCGTGCCATCGGGGCTGGTGATCTCGAAGATGTTGTACCAGCGATCGGTGTAGTACCACTCGGTAAAGTGATCGCCCGTCTCGAAGATCACATAGCCGAGGTCTGTCGTGGGGCGCGTCCAAAGCGCGTCCAGCCGCACGCCGTCAGCCAGCCGCTCCGCCAGCTCCGCCTCATAGGTCAGCATCGCGGCTCCTTGGGCGTCGAGCTTGTGGACCTGAATCATCTGCATGTTAGC
>DASUHD010000089.1:0-2204 GCA_036273675.1 Ktedonobacterales bacterium
ATGCCCACCCCTGAAGAAACCGTGGCGAGTATCGTACCATCAGGGCGCACCCAGAATTGGTTAACCTCCCCGCCCGCACTGGTGATGGGTACATCAATCGGCTGCCACGTGCGCATGTGATCGGTACTCACTGAAAGATGAACGTCGTACTTCGGCTGTCCATTGCTCTGCTGTCCTACCACCTGCCAGCGAATCGCATAGGTGCGCCCATTGGCTGTCGCCAGATACGAGAGACCGTCGTCATAGGCGAGCCTGGTCCATGTTGCGCCACTGCCCTCGGTCAGTTCGTACCATTGCGCCTCGTTGAATGTCGTTACGTCTTGTCCCCCGATATTCACAAGCACGCGGCTGGAATCCAGCGCATCCACCTGCACCACACACTCGGAGGTCTGCGCATCTGGCCAGGGGAACTGCGCGAGGCGCGTCCAATGCACGGCGCGGTCGGATGTTCGGTAGATGGTGATCTGCGAGTTGACATGCCCCCCAGTGTTCGATGTCTGGCTGTAGCAGGCATAAGCGATGTTCCCGTTGGTGGATGCGACGCCAAACGAGAGGATGTCGTCGGATCGTTCGCCGAAGGTGATTCCGCTGGTGGGGAAATTGCCCGGCTGCCAGTTGGGCGCGGCGACGCGAACCGCGGGCGAGGTGGGTCCGGCGGTCGGGAGCGGCGTTGGCGTGCCTTGAACTACGGTCGCCGTGGCGCCGGGGTGATAGGTCATGTTGCCGCGCGCCTGGAAGAGCTGAGCGAAGCCGAGCGCCAGCAGCAGCACCGCCGCCAGCGCACTCGTCGCGCCCGCCACACGACGCACCGTCCGGCGCGTGTCGCGCGGCCCGCGAGCGCTGGCCATGCCTGCCCGCACCGCGTGCCAGAGACGTCCATCGCTCTGCGGCACGGGTTGGCGGCGCAGCGCATCGTCGAGCGATTCGTACAAGGCAATCTCGCGGCGGCAGGCTTCACAGCCGGAAACATGAGCGGCGATCCGCGCCGATTCGTCGCCGGGAAGCGCGCCATCGCGCCAGGCGGCAATAGTTGCGGGCGCAATAGCGAGCGGACACGAGGCGTTAGCGGTTGTCATCGGGATTCCTCCTGCGCGTACTGCATGCGGAAAGCCTCGCGGGCACGTGAAAGTGTCATCGCGGCGGCTGCTTTGGAGGCCCCCAGCGCCTCGGCAATCTCGGGGATAGAGAGGCCGTAGACGACGCGCAACACCAGCGCGCTCCGCTGGCGGACGGGTATCGCCAGCAACGCGGCACGGACAACTGCCGACTCGGCGACGCCTGTGGCGGGATCCAGCGTGGCGGGGTGCGCCGGGCTGAATCGCGCCATCGTCGCATCGTGGATCGAGCGATGGCGCCGATGGTTGTTGGCGAGGTTCGTGGCGACACGGAAGAGCCAGGCGCGCGGCTGCTCGTAGCGGCTGACCTGCTCGAAGCGCTGCCAGGCCCGCAGAAATGCCTCCTGGGCGATGTCGTGGCTGGCCTGCTCGTCGCCGGTGATGCGCCAGAGATAGCCGAGGATGGCGCCCTCATGCGCGTGGAAGAATTGCTCGAAGGTCGCCTCGCGCGCCTCCATATGCTTCTCTTGAGCCGAGGCAGCTCGTCTCGTGCCGCCCGAGGCTGGCGTCTCATCGAGCGGCGATGCGCCCGTGAGAGCACCGAGCCAGCGCGTGAGCATGGGCGGGCGGGCGCCACGTCTGAGCCTGCTGGGAATCGTCCAGATCATGCGCTAACCACTTCCTGCTGATGGTTATCACGTTCGATAGTCGCACCCTGCAAATATCCTCTAACACACACCAGCCTCGCAAAGATAACACGAATGCTCTCAGTGGGCCTGACTTGCCGCTTGACGGTAGCGCCAGCCTGGTGACATAACGACGGTAGGCAGATTGATGCGCACCAGGCAGGAGGCGAGAGCGATGCCCGCGCGACTACCGCTCGCCGAGAGTCTCGCTGATGACTCGCCGCACTACGTGAGCGCTTGAAGTCGGTATCGAGTGCAGGTGTGTCGAGGCCGTATGAGACAGATTCTCATCGCATATGTGTCAGACATCGGCGGAGCCTTGCCGATAGATCTTGGCCGACGTGATCACGCCGTTCGCATCAACACAGTAGAATCCGGCGATGAAGTCTTCCCGCGCAACGCCTTCAACGGTCATGGTCTCTAGCAGTTCGCATGCGGCTCGGTCCCGGTCTATGAGGATCGA
>DASUHD010000090.1:0-70112 GCA_036273675.1 Ktedonobacterales bacterium
GGCGTTCCTTGCGGCAGGCGGGCGCGTGTGCTACACTGGAAGCGCTAACACTGCTGACCACTGGCCCCCATAGCTCAGTGGATAGAGCACCGGCCTCCGGAGCCGGGTGCGGGCGTTCGAGTCGCCCTGGGGGCACCGCACAACGAAGTATTCCTCAGACCTATAGAAAGCCCCTCTGCGGCGTGGGTAGCGCCGTCAAGGGGCTTCCTTATTGTTGGATGACGACCCGAAAGCCTATTCCTCCTGGTAGTCCTGGTAGTCCTGGTAGTACTCGCGGCCAAGGTGGGTGATCTGCTCTTCGCCCATCATCCAGCGCAGTGTGTTCTTTAGCTTCGTTTGCTGGATGAAGAAGTCGTGCTCCGGGTAGACCGTATCGGCGTGCTGCGGACTCTTGAAGTAGAAGGACAACCATTCCTGGATGCCCTTCATCCCAGCTCGCTTGGCGAGGTCGAGGAAAAGAGCGAGATCAAGCAGCAGCGGTGCGGCGAGAATCGAATCGCGGCATAGGAAGTCGACCTTTACCTGCATGGGATAGCCGAGCCAGCCGAAGATGTCGATGTTGTCCCAGCCCTCTTTGTTGTCGCCTCGGGGCGGATAATAGTTGATCCGCACCTTATGGTAGACGTCGCTGTAGAGTTCGGGGTAAAGCTGGGGCTGGAGGATGTGTTCGAGGACGCCGAGCTTCGACTCTTCTTTCGTCTTGAAGCTCTCTGGGTCGTCGAGCACCTCACCGTCGCGGTTGCCGAGAATGTTCGTCGAGTACCAGCCATTGAGGCCGAGCATACGCGCCTTCAGCATCGGCGCGAGCACCGTCTTGATCAGTGTCTGGCCAGTCTTGAAGTCCTTGCCGCAGATCGGAACGTCCTGGTCGACCGCCAACTCGACTAGCGCCGGGATATCGGCGGTCAGGTTGGGGGCGCCATTGGCAAACGGGACGCCTTCCATCAGGGCGGCGTAGGCGTAGAGCATCGAGGGGGCAATCGTTTCGTCGTTGGCGTCGAGCGCCGCCTCGAACGCCTCAATGGTGCGGTGGCTTGGCCCCTCCTCCATATAGATCTCGGTCGAGGCGCACCAGACCATGACCAGGCGGTCGCACGTGTTTGCGGACTTGAAGGCGCGAATGTCCGCGCGAATCTGCTCGGTCAGCTCCGCCTTCGTGCCGCGCTTGACATTCGGTCCGTCGAGGCGCTTGACGTAGTATTGGTCGAAGGCGGCCGGCATTGGCTCGATGGACTTGAGGAACTCGGCGATAGGTTCGATGTGTTCATAACGGTCGAGGACGCGACACTTCAGCGCCGCCTCATAGGCGTTGTCGGGGAAAGGGTCCCAGGCGCCGAAGACGATGTCGTCCAGATTCGTGAGCGGGACGAACTCGCGGATGAGGGGCGAGCGATTTTCCGTTCGCTTGCCAAGGCGGATGGCTCCCATCTGGGTGAGCGAGCCTATGGGCCGACCGCTGCCACGCCGGGCGTGTTCGACGCCGCTGATGAACGTTGTGGCGACGGCGCCGAGGCCGACGAGAAGGATGCCGAGTCGGCCCTCTGCTGGTTGGATCTGGTTGGGCCTGGGTTCGACGAAGTCTTTTGCTTCCAAGATGACACCTCTCTGGCGGGCGAGAGACATGAGCGGGGTCTGCCATTGGGCTGGCACCCGCCCTGTTTTCGCCCAGTGTTCGATGGTGCTCTGCCTCTTGCCAAGCAGGGCGGCAAGAGCGCTCTGGCCGCCAAAACGCCTGATGATCCGCTCGGCGGCATTTGCTCCTTGTTCCATGGCAGATATCCTAACGAATTTTTCGTTAATTTGCAAGTGTGCGCCAGAAAGAGGTGGGACGGCAAATGCGCCCATGCGAGATTCTTACCGCATGGGCGCAGGCTATTTCGGGACTGACAGGCAATGTTCAGGCTATTTTGCGCCGGTAGACCACCATGGCGAGCGCATAGGCGACGACGAGGATGCCCACGCACCAGGCGAGGGCGACCCAGATTGCGCTTCCGACCGGCTGCTGCTCGAACAAAGCCCTGATCGTGTTGACAATCGAGGTGACCGGCTGGTTTTCCGCGAAGGCGCGCACGGGACCCGGCATCGAGGCCGTGGGTACGAACGCCGAACTGATGAACGGCAGAAAGATGAGTGGGTACGAGAAGGCAATGGCGCCATCCATGGATTTTGCCGACAATCCGGCGATTACCGCGATCCACGTCAGCGCCAGCGTGAACAGGAGTAGGATGCCCGCCACCGCGAGCCATGCCAGCACTCCCGCGGACGTGCGGAAGCCCATCAAAAGCGCTACCAGGACGACGACGACCACGGAGATCGCGTTGGCCACCAGCGAGGTCAGCACATGCCCCCACAGCACGGACGGACGGGCAATCGGCATGGATTGGAATCGCTCGAAGACGCCACTCTGCATATCCTGGAAAAGCCGGTATGCAGTGTAGGAGATGCCCGAAGCAATCGTGATGAGCAGAATACCGGGCAGCAGGTAGTTCACATAGCTGCTGGCGCCTGCCTGGATGGCGCCGCCGAACACGTAGACGAACAGCAGCATAAAAGCGATCGGCATGATGGTCGTCGTGATGATGGTGTCTGGACTGCGTGTGATGTGTCGCATGGAACGTCCGAGCATCACGCTTGTGTCGCTGATGATATGGGTATTCATCGTTGCTCCTTTTTATCGCTCTTGTCACTCTTGTCGCTCTTGTCGCTCTTGTCACTTCCGACGATTGCCAGGAAGATCTCCTCCAGGGTGGGCTGCCGTTCTACGTATTCGACTTTCGCGGGCGGGAGCAGCTTCCTCAGCTCCTCCAATGTGCCAGAGACGATGATCGTGCCATCGTGCAGAATCGCGATCCGGTCGGCGAGCTTCTCGGCTTCGTCCAAGTATTGGGTCGTCAGGAAGACGGTCGTGCCGCTATCAGCGAGGCTCTGGATCACCTGCCACACTTCGATGCGGCCCTCCGGGTCGAGGCCGGTGGTCGGCTCGTCGAGGAAGATAATCTTCGAGTTGCCGATGAGGCTCATCGCGATGTCGAGGCGACGACGCATGCCGCCGGAGTAGGTCGACACCCGGCGCCCGGCCGCGTCGGCGAGACCGAACCGTGCGAGCAGATCGTCCGCCACCTTGCCCGCGCTCTTCACGTGCCGTAGCTTGGCGATCATGATCAGGTTTTCCCGGCCGGTGAGGATCTCGTCCACCGCCGCGAATTGACCTGTCAGGCTGATCGACTCCCGCACCCGCTCCGGCTGCGAGACGACGTCGAATCCGTTGACGACCGACGCGCCGTTGTCCGGCTTGAGCAGGGTGGTGAGGATTCTCACAATCGTGGTCTTGCCCGCGCCGTTAGAGCCGAGCAGCGCGAAGATGCTTCCACGCGCCACGTCGAAGTCCACCCCCTTGAGCACCTGCACTTGCTTGTAAGACTTCCGCAATCCATGAACCTGGATCGCCGTGTTCTTCTCGACTACGTCTATCATGTCGCTTCTCTCCCTATCCCACTATCACATTCGATACATCGGCTCCGATGCCTTTGAGCCCGGCGTAGGTCACCTTATCCATCAATGCGCCGTCAAAGTGAATGGACTGTATGGCGCGCTTTTGCGACCAGATACCCACCGGACGGAAAGACACATTTCTGAGAGTCGCGCCTTGAAACGACACATTCTTTAGCGCTGGCAGGTCAAACTTGACGCCGATAAAAGTCTGCCCATCGAGTCGCTGTCCGCTCAGGTCGGAATGGTGGAAGTCCACGCCGAGAAAGGTACAGCCTTCAAAGGTGACTTTTCGCAGGTCGTCTGTAGTAAATTTGACATCCGTCAGCTTGACGCCGATGAATTTTGCTCTGTCCATCCCCGAAGTGCTGAAGGTGGCGCCCACCAGGATGGCCTCACGGAAGTTCGCATCCGCAAGATCAGTTGCATAAAAGGTGCAGTCTGTCAGATTTGCGCGCTCAAAATTGGCCTCACGTAGGTCACTGCTGTGAAACGAGCTGCCAGTTAGGTCTGCGCCCGAAAAGTCGGTACCGCGCAACGCGCTCCCTTTAAACTGTCCTTCATGCGCGATCACGCCCGCCAAGTCGCTGTTTGCCAGATTGCTCCCGTGAAACTTGATGACGAGTTGACGCTCGAGCGAGCGGGAGAGGTTGGAGACCTCCTGCACGGTCTGCTCGATATCGCCGATGCTGTCGATGGTCAACTCGAAGGCTGCCACGTCGTCCTTTCCTTCGGCCTTAAGCTCGCGATAGCGCTCATGCAGGTCCGCAAGCAGGTCCGCTTTCAACTCGCTGATACTTTTCGCCTCTTCGTAGGGCGCGAAGACGCCGTCCACGTAGTCGTTGAGTTTGTCGTTCATCGCTTCGTCTCCTCACAGCAAAGTGTCGAGCACGCGCTTCGCGTACTCCCAGTTGCTCTTGTTGCGGGCATAGGTTGCCCTGCCCTTCTCCGTGATCCGAAAATACTTGCGCCGTCCGCCCTGCGTTTCATCGCCCCAGTACCACGCGATGTCGCCGTCCGCCTCCAGACGCCGGACGCTGGAGTACATGGTGGCCTCTTTCAGCTCGTACTCACCGCCCGAACGCTCGGCGATCAGCTTGACGATCTCGTAGCCATAGCGGTCGGCTTCCGTCAGCAGCCGCAAGATCATTGTGTCGGTATTCCCGCGCAACAAATCGGATGTGATCTTGCTCACGCTCATCTCGCTTGCGTTCATCTCGCTCGCGCTCATGGCATCACCTCCGATGCACAGTATACGTCCTAGTACTATGTCTGTCAAGGTAATATTTGAATCACATTACATGGATGGGGATAATAGCCTGGGGACGCAGCAACGCAACGACGACGCCTTGTGGCCTCTGTAGGCCTTGGCGCCGCGTGTCATGGGGTGAGGTGGGAGCTTTCACTGTGCTTAAGGATGACAGCCCGCTTCATGCGGATCGCAAGACTCGCTCGTCGTGCGGCGCTGATTCCGCATGGGCGAGCGAAGCATCTCGGTGGTTTTCGGCTAGTTGAATGTGTGGGTGAACTTCGGCATTACTGCCATATAATCCAGGGCGGCAATGCCAGCAACATTCGTAGAATCGGCGCCGGGATTGGCGCTGCCTTCGCACAATCGGGGAGTTGGCATGGTCTACCCGAAGCTTCACAGTGCGCCACTCTCGCGGATCGCTCGGCGCGAAGTCAGGCCTGAGCGCTGCCAGCAGCCACCAGCTCTTGCAGCATCCGGTCGATGCTGCCAATGCCAATTGAAAGATGTCCTTCGCCATCCTCGATATGCGCCACAACGCCGGGTATTCGCTCGGCCAGCCATTGCCCGTGGCCGACGGGTACCATCAGGTCCGCCGTACCCTGCCACAACACTGTCGGCACAGCCACCTCGGCAAGGGAGAATCCCCATGGCTTCACAAATGCCAGATCATCGTCGAGCCAACCATCTGAGCCGACGCGCAACCCCTCGTGGAAGATAGCCGCCATGTCCTCGCCCACCTCACCAGTGAAGAGCGCCCGATCTACCGCTGGGAGCAGGCTGTTCATCGCGGTGACCAGGTCTGCTCCGGTGGTGTGGCCAAGCTGCTCACGCGCCTCATCGAGAAACGGACGGAGCGCCGCCTCCCCCTCCCTCGCTCTGGTGAATTCGGCGATGTTGTCCTCGCCCATCTGCGCCAGCCAGTCTAGCCCCTCAGCGGGATAGGGCGCCACCCCCGCGATGACGAGGGCCGCGTCGACACGATCAGCCAGTCGCGCCGCGCATGCCAGCGCGTGCGGGCCGCCGCCAGACCATCCGGCGACGAGACAGCGGTCAGCGCCAATCGCATCGAGCACCGCTGCTGTATCGGCGGCGACATCAGCCACACTGCGTCCGGAATGGCGCGTCGAGTCGCCGTAGCCCGGACGAGATATCGTCACGAGCCGCAGGCCGAGCCGGTGCGCGGCGGCTACCATGGCGCGGAACGGCACGCCGGAGCCGGGTGTGCCGTGGTGGTACATCAACACTCGGCCATCGGACGGGCCACTCTCATACACGTCGAGTTCGCGCCCGCCAGCCAGCCGAAGATGGGTCCGCCATGAAGTGTCCATGCGTTCTCCACTCCCCTTCTCGTTCACCAGGTTTCCAACCTCAATCAGAGGCCCAGTGCCAGCCATTATCACACCGATTATACGGTTTAGGTTATACAGCACATGCCGTGCGCCGATGCGTCTGCCTATCGTCGCTGGCTACGCGCCTCGTTTGTTGCCTACTGGACATCGTTGGGGGTATGGTGCCGAAAGGCCAGGGCGTAGCGCGTCGCCATGTAGCTGTATGCCGGTGGTGAAGTAGAGGGGGCAAACCATGACGCCTGCTCAGACGATGCCTCAGAGGACGTCCCCGAAGCGGCGGCTGACCAACTGGATGCGCGCGCGTCCCATCCTCGCCGCGTTGAGCGTCGCGGTCGTGCTGATCGCCCTCGTCGGAGGAAGCGCGGCAGTCGCCAGGCTCGTCGGCGGAAGTGATAACCCCGGCCCGCCCGCCACCTGGGCGCCGAAGTCCCCGCCACCGCTGCTGCCCGGCGAGACCCTCTGGCACGGCATCCCCTCGATGCTCTGGGGTACCAACGATACCCAGAACTGGGACGCTGAAAAGAACCTGATCACCATCCCGGCGATCCAGCAGCAGGCGAAGGCCGACCACCTGGCGCTAATCCGCACCTGGCTCTTCGAGACCGACCTCGCCACGAATCAGAAAGTGACGGACGCCTATCAGCGCAGCAAAGTGCAGGCGGCGCAGAACACCGGCGCGAAACTGCTGTGCGAGCTGCCAACCGGCAACAGCATGGCCTACGACGAGCACATGGTCAAGCTCTTCGCAGGCAAGTGCTCGTACTACGAATTTATGAACGAGCCGGACAACGAGCAGATTCCGGTCGCTACATACATCCAAAAGTGGTCGAGTGAGATCCCCCGGCTGCGCGCGATTGATCCGAACGCGCTTTTCGGCGGGCCAGCCGCCACCACGCCGCAGTATAGCCAGTGTACGTACGCCGCAGACAACACCGTCTGCTATATGCAGAAGGCGCTGCAAGGCATGGCGCTGAGTAAGGTATTGCCGGACTTCGTGACGTTCCACTGGTATCCCTGCTGGGAGGAAAGCGCCGATTCGTGCATGGCAAAGGCAGATAGCTACGGCGATCAGGTGACGATGGTGCGTGGCTGGCTGACCCAATACTTCGGCGCGGCGGGCGCGCGCATCCCCATCGGCGTGACCGAGTGGAACGCCGACCCCTCAGCCCCGATGCCAGACTACACCAAGGATGCCTGCTGGATCGCGCAGTATAGCGTCACCGCGCTCAAGAGCATGGCCCGCGCGGGGGCATCGTTCGCCAACCAGTTCGACCTGGCCAACACCGGCGGCTACGGCTCCGACGATATGGTGGATGTCACCAAAAACGGCGCCGCCAAGCCGCAGTACGTGGCATTGCTCCGCCTGATGGAAAGCGTCAGCCCCTATGGGGAGCTACCCACGCCGCCCCTCGCCTACACCCCGCCCGCGAACTGCCCCGCCCTGCCATAACGGCCTCGCCACGTCCCAGCGACCAAACCATCTCCGCTCGCTACCCTGATAGCTTGAGCATCGGGTATGATGAGCAAGGGACGTCTTTCGTCCTGTGGGCCGTTTTCCGCGAGCAGCTAAAGTGGCTAGACAGCAGGTGCTATTAGGTCGTCTGAATGTGTGAGGTGGTGCTATGGAAAAACTCAGCCTCGTCGTGATTCTGGGCGCGTACCTCATTGGTTCGGTCCCTTTTTCTCAGATCATCACAAAATGGCGCACCGGTCTGAAGCTGTACGAGGTGGGCGAGGGCAACGTCGGCAGCCGCAACGTCTGGCACGTCGTCGGCCCGCAGTGGGGAGTCCTGGCGCTCCTCCTCGACTGCCTGAAAGGCCTCCTCGTCTACTGGGCAGCCACGGCTCTTGTCCCAGCCGCGAGCGCGCTCCTCGCCGGGGTGGCGGTCGTGCTCGGTCACCAGTTCTCCATCTTCCTGCGCGGGCGCGGCGGCAAAGGGCTGGCCCCGGCGCTCGGCGTCGTCCTGGTGATCTCGCCGCTCTCGACCCTCTGCGCCGTCCTCATCCTGGGACTGGCATTCCTGATTACCCGCGATTTCAACCCGAGCGTAACCGTGGCGATTGTTGCGATCATCCTGCTTCCTCTGCTCTTCCGTCAACCGCTCTGGGTTCCTGCGTACACCCTTGTCATGGCCCTGCTGGCCGCGCTGAAGAAGCGGCTCGACCACGCCCATGACATGCGCGTCTGGAGCAGCCATCCCTGGCAGGGAGGGGCAAATCCCGGCTGGTCACCTCCGGCGAATCAACCAGCGAACCCGCCGGGCGCGAGCGATGACCCATCCGCGTCGAACGCTCACCCGCGCTAACGGACGTCGGCCATTTTGTGTCACGCTCATGAGACATACTCCAGGTTTCTCCAGTCGGGGGACACATGCTCATCTATCAGGTGGTCATCACCGCCATTCTGGCGGCGCTCCTGCTCAACACCATCATTAACCTGCGCCTGCTCCGCGCGCCGAAGAGCTCGGTAGCCTTGGAAGAAACGGATGAAGCCCCACTCGTCTCCATCCTCGTGCCAGCGCGCAACGAGGAGCGCTCGATTGCGCAGTGCGTCGAATCGCTCGCCCAACAGGAGTATCCGCGCTGTGAAATCATTGTGCTCGACGATCAGAGCGAGGACCAGACGGCGGCCATCGTCGAAGACCTGGCGCGGCGCTATCCCAATGTGCGGCTACTCCACGGCGGGGAGCTTCCGCCGAACTGGCACGGCAAGGCCAACGCCTGCGCGCAACTTGCCAGAGCGGCGAGTGGCGAGTGGCTGCTCTTCGTAGACGCCGATGCCGTGCTGGCGCCACAGTGCGTCTCGGTCACGCTGCGTCAGGCGCGCGAGCGACGCGCCGACCTCCTGACGATGATTCCCACAACCGTCGTCGGCAGTTTCGGTGAGGCGCTGCTCCTGCCAATCATCCCCATGACGTTCGCGGCGTTTTTACCGCTGGGTCTGGTGACACATCATCCATCGCCACTATTCGCCGGGGCGCTGGGACAGTTTCTGCTCTTCCGCCGCGACGCTTACCTGCGTATCGGCGGCCACGCGGCGGTGCGCACTGATATCGTCGAAGATATCCAGTTGAGTCGGCTCGTCAAACGCCACGGTGGGCGGCTCGTCTGGCTCGATGGCACGGAATTGATGCGCGTGCGGATGTACCACAGCTTCGCCGAGGCCTGGCGCGGCATCACCAAGAGCGCCTTCGCCGCGATCAATTATTCGCTCCCTATTCTTCTGCCCGGCGTGGTGGCCTGCGTCGCGCTCTTCTGCGGGCCATATGTCTTTCTCGCTCTTGGACTGATCCATTCCCCAACCGTTGGCCCATTGTTCTGGTTGCCACTGCTCCAGGTCGCCTGTCTCTGGATAACTCATTTGCTGGTGATGCGACGCTTCCATCTGCCGCCTGCCCTGGTATTCCTCCAGGCGGGAACGATGCTGGCCATCATCCTGACCACGCTGCACGCCGCCATCCAGACGGAGTTCGGCGCGGGAATCGTCTGGAAGGGCCGGACCTATCAATTCGGCGCGGCGCGAGAGAGATATGCGCCGGGCGCGCTGTGGGGGGCTGGGTTGGCGCGCGTGCGGCTGCTCATCGCGGTCATGCTGCTCCTATCGAGGGGAACGGGCGCGCAACTGGAGATTGCCGCGGCGCTGTTGCTTTTGGCATGGACCACCGCGCTGCTGGAATTCGTCGCCAGAAAGGGCGCCACAAGCCGCTGGACCATCGCGGCGGATCTGGCGGTTGGTCTCGCCTGTCTCGGATACCTCCAACTCAGCGGGTTATTCTCAATCTGGCTGACGCTGCTCAGCGGAGTAGTCATCACGCTCTGCGTGCGCTGGTTTTCCTGGCAGATTGTCGCGACGATGGCCTCGGCGCTGCTGGGCGGGATCTTGTTCATTACCGCGCAGATGCGCGCGCCCAATCAGCTTCTAACGGGCTGGTTCGTGCTGATCGCGCTCGCCGTGGCGAGTCACTCGTTCTTCCAGGTTATCATTCCCTGGCTCCAGCGCGTCCGCTCATCATAGTCATCTTTCAACTGGATTTATATATCCGCTGCGCAGTCTGGCGTGTGCTATACTCCATTCCGTGCCAGGCGTCATTCAGAGAGCATACGATCATGGCTACCAGGAATCACGCTACCGCGCAAACCCCACGAATTGCTGACCGGCTGGTCGCAGCCCGGCGCGGACGCTTCGTCGGACGCTCGGATGAACTCGAGTTGTTCTGCTCCGCAGTCCAGACAGCCGAGCCGCCTTTTGCCGTGCTCTACGTCTACGGCCCTGGTGGCATCGGCAAGACCACCTTGCTCCACGAATACGCCCGCCGCGCGGTAACCGGCGAGAAGATTGTCGTCCAGGTGGATGGGCGGAATATCGATCCAACGCCAACGGGCTTTCTGTTTGCCCTGAGCCAGTGCCTGGAGCTTGAGGATGTCAGCCTGGCGCATGTCATCGCCAACTGGCCATCAACTGGCGTGCTGCTGATCGATCGCTACGAGATCCTGACGGCGCTCGATGGCTGGCTGCGCGAGACGTTTCTACCGCAGTTGCCAGCGCAGAGCGTCGTGGTGATCGCCAGCCGCACCCCGCCCACGTCCCCCTGGCGCACCGATATCGATTGGGCCGAGCTGACGCGCATCGCGCCTCTTCGTGACCTGCGCCCGGATGAGTGCCAGACCTACCTCACCATGCGCGGCATCGCCGACAATCTGCACGCCGATATCCTGGCATTTACACACGGGCATCCCCTCGCGCTGTCGCTCGTCGCCGATGTGCTGGGCCGTGGGGGGAGGTTGCCGTCGCGCGCGTCGCTCTACGAACCTGAGCCCGATGTGGTGCGTGTGCTGTTGGAGCGCCTTGTGCAGGATGTGCCAAGCGCCGATCATCGCCTGGCGCTGGATATCTGCGTGCGCATGTGGGCAACCACCGAGACGTTATTGGGCGACATACTCGACGAATCCAGCGCTGTAGATGCGCATACACTGTTCGAGTGGCTGCGCCAGCTCCCCTTCATCGAAGAAGGTCCATTTGGCCTCTTTCCCCACGATCTGGCGCGCGAGGTACTCGACGCCGACTGGCGCTGGCGCAATCCCGAGAGCTTCCGCCGTCTCACCCATCGCCTGTTTGCGGCTCTGTACGGCACATTCGTCCAGGCGCGTGGCATAGAGCAGCAGCGCATCTGGTTCTACCTGCTCTATCTGTGTCGGCATAGCCCCGTCTACCGCCCATATTATGAATGGTCGGCGCTGGGGAGCGCCTACGCCGAAGTCGCCTCGGTCCATGACCATCCAACTATCCTGGCGATGATCGCACGCCATCAGGGCAAAGCCTCGGCGAAGATTGCGGCGTATTGGCTCGAGCGCCAGCCGCAGGCATTTCGCATGCTCCGCAATGTGGGCGGCGACGTGTTCGGTCTCTTTGCCCATCTCCTTTTGAGACAACCCAGTCCAGAGGATATCGCGACGGATCCAGCGATCCAGTCAGCGGTAGAGTACATTGCGCGTCACGGCCCGCTGCGCCAGGACGAAGAAATCCTCTATGCGCGTTTCTGGATGACCACCGAAGGTTTCCAGGGTGTCTCGCCAGCATTTAATCTCGCGGCGATCAATACCACCATCGACCTCATTACGCATCCCAAACTTGCCTGGAATTTCATCCCCCTGTTCGACCCGGATTTCATCGAACCCCATTTTACCGCTGTCCATTTCTGGCGCTCACCAGAGGCTGACTTCGTGACGGATGGGCATCGTTTCGGTGTCTTTACGCACGATTGGCGCGTGGAGCCCGCCATGGATTGGCTCAATATCAAAGCAAATCTGGCTGCGGACCCGAACCTCACCACACAACAGCCGACGACCTTCTCTCACGCGCCATCGTTGCTCGTGCTCTCGCGGCCCGAGTTCGCCGACGCGGTACGTAAGGCGCTGCGCGACTATACCCACACGAACGAGCTGGCGGCGAATTCGCTGATGCAGTCACGGTTGGTTGCCGATATCGCCCGGCAAGGGGCCTCGCCCGAAGCGCTGCGAGCGCTCATCCTCGAAGCCGTGGCCAGCCTCGCCGCGAACCCGAAAGAGATCAAGTTTCACCGCGCCATCTGGCACACCTGCATCGAACCAGCGCCGACGCAGGAGCGGGCCGCCGAACTGCTCGGCCTCCCCTTCAATACCTATCGCTATCACCTCGCCAATGGCATCGAGCGCATCACCGACTGGCTCTGGCAGCGCGAACTCAACGGCGCCAGCAACTGAAGCTTCCCGCGCCACATCCTCACATCTCACTCTTCACGCTTTTCGATATGAATTCGGCGCCAATTCGGCAGCGCTTCGGCTGTCTATCCAGCAGTATCTCCCGGTAGGCTAGTCCCATCAGCACTGAACGCGATTGTTCAGCGAGAGGGAGATAGCCATGACGAGGATTGGGATCATTGGCGCGGGGATCGCTGGCCTGCAACTGGGCCTCTTCCTGCGACATGCGGGCTTCGAGGTGACGATATACACGGAGCAGACCGCTGACCAGTTGTTATGTAGCCGACTGCCAAATGCCGTGATTCGCTCCGCGCCAACCCGTGCGCGCGAGCGCCAGCTTGGGGTCGCCCACTGGGACGATGAAGAAGTCGCGGTGACACACCTTACCGTCCGTGTCCGTGGCGAGCGCACGCTGTCTTTCAGCGGCGCATATGATGAACCCTGTATGAGCGTTGACATGCGCATTTACTGCGCGCGCCTGCTCGAGGACTTCTCGCGGCGTGGCGGGCATCTGCGCGTTGGGACGCTCCAGGTGGAGGATGTTGCGACCCTCGCCGGAGAGCATGACTTGGTAGTTGTCGCGACTGGACGTGGCGCGCTTGGCACGCTCTTCCCGCGTATTGCCGAGCACTCACCGTTCACCTCGCCACAGCGCCTGGTCGTCGGCGGATTCTTTCGCGGGGTCGCGCCCGACTCACCACTCGCGCTCGAAGTCACTTACATTCCCGGGCAGGGCGAGATCCTCTCGTTCCCCGTCGTCTCGTTCGAGCCGGGGCTAACAGTCATCGCGTTCGAGAGCATCGCGGGCGGCGCCTTCGAGACGATGGCGCGCATGCGCTATGTGGACAACCCTCGCGGCTTCGAGGCGAGCGCGCTCGATCTGCTGCGGACGTACGCCCCGTCGATCTCTGCGCGTATTGACCCTGCCAAGTTTACGATCAGCCGCCAGCTCGATCTCTGCCACGCCGCGATCACGCCAACCGTGCGCGCTGGATATCGCCGCCTGGACACAGGCCGGTATGTCATAGCGCTTGGCGACGCGCATGTGGTGAACGATCCCATTATTGGCCAGGGGGCCAACACCGCATCGTACGCCGCATGGACGCTCGGCGAGGCGATCCTCGATGCCCAGCGCTTCGATGAGGCGTTCTGCCACGATGTCGAGCAGCGCATTTGGGCCTTCACCCAGCCCGTAACCGAGGGGACCAACGGACGCCTGCGTCCACCACAACCGCACATGCTGGAGGTGTTGCGCGCCGCGGTGCAGCATCAGACAGTCGCGGACGCTTACGCCTGGGGTTTCAACCACCCCGAGCATTTCTGGGCAGCAATGTCCACCCCTGAGCAGGCCAGAATCTTCCTGGCCGACGTGACCCAGCTGGAGACGGCTCCAGTGATGGCAAGTGGCTACTAGGCCAACAAAAAATGAGGAGATGAGGAGATGACCATGAGCACCGCGACACTTGAGCGACCAACCGAAGCGCTACCTGAACAGACACAGCGCGCCACGATTGCTTCACCACGGCCCTACTGGCCGCTTCCGGCGGCGCAGGTGGCGCGCGCGCATCTCACCTGGCCGGAGTGGGTTGCCCGGCTACAGGCGCGACTCGCCAGCGAGCGTCACGACGCGCAATTAGCCAGCGCGAGCGCGCCCAGCGAGGAGGCAACCCCAGCCCTCGTGTGACCGATTGAAATGCCTCTCTTGAGAGCGCACATTGTCCCAGTCGAAAACAAGCTCCTGCCTGTCGTATCGTGCGATAGTCAGGAGCTTTCGTCGTGTCAGCGCAAGATTCTTCATCAGATATCTGACGGCGGCGCCAGGCATGCTGGCGGTACGATGTGGTTGGCTCGTGAGCCATAGAACGAGCATTAGAGGTCCCAGCGGGAGACAATGCGCTATGCCAGAGTTGCCAGAGTTGCCAGAGATACCAGATGAAGCCACTGTATTGGGGAAAGTTGTGCGATGGGCTGAGGGCTATCCGCTCATCCGCGCCGTCATCCTGGAAAGCTCTCGCGCTGTCGAACATGCGCCGCTCGACCGCTTCTCCGACTATGACATCCTGCTAGTGGTCTCAGATGCGCGCCCATTCGCCGAGGACAACGACTGGCAGCGCTTCTTCGGCGAGCCGCTAGTGCGCTTTGGCGACCCCGTTGACGTGATGGGCATCGAGACGTACATGCGCATGGTGGTCTACCGCGATCACACCAAGATAGACTTTGCCATCTGGCCCGTCGAGCTGCTTCAGCGCGTGGTAGATCAGCAGGCGTCCACCGATATGCTCGACTGGGGCTACCGCGTGCTGCTGGACAAAGATGGGCTGGCCGCGCGCCTACCAGCGCCCACCCGCACCGCGCATATTCCGCCGAAACCCACCGAACAGGAATACCGGGCGCTCGTCGAAGAGTTCTGGTGGGAGTCCACCTACGTCGCTAAAAACCTCTGGCGCGACGATCTTGTCTTCGCTCGATACAACCTCGATATCGTCATGCGAAACGAGCTATTGCTCCCAATGCTCGAATGGCGCATCGAACTCGACCGCGACTGGGCATGGAAGCCGGGCATTGTGGGCCGCGGGTTGAAGCGCGCACTGGCGCCCGACCTCTGGTCAGCCTTCGAGCGCACCTACGTGGGGCCAGGCATCGCGGAGAACTGGGAGGCGCTTTTTGCCATGACCGCGCTTTTCAGGCGAGTAGCGATTGAAGTGGGGCAGGCGCTGGGCTACACCTACCCCCAGCAGCTGGATGATGGCGTGACCGCCTATCTGGAGGAGGCGCGCCGCCTGCCCCAGTGAGGAGCGCGCCATTCCTGGTCTATGCCGGCTGGTGTAACGATCCACTACGCTCGCTGTACTGTGTGGCGAGTCGTATACGTTTTCGCCTGCCCATGGAAAGACGGGACAGCTATCACCACGACGCATCGCGGTGTTTCGTCGGGCAGAAGCGGTAGGGATTTCAGGAGTCGTTGCGATGATTGAGGAACTGGAGTTGCAGGAGGGGGTCTCCACGGTCGGCCCGGACGATTACGCTCGTGTCGTCGAGGTATGGGAGGCGTCCGTCCGGGCGACGCATACATTCGTCACCGAGGCCGATATCGAGGTTATCCGGCCACTGCTGTGGGAGAGCCTGCCCAGTGTGCCACACGTGCTGTGCGTGCGCGAGCGCAGCGGTCAAGTGGCGGGGTTCATTGGGGTTGAGGACACGATGGTCGAGATGCTCTTTGTGCATCCCACGTGGCGCGGCCAGGGCATCGGTCGGCGGCTGCTGAGCTATGCGGTGACCACCCTCGGCGCGGATAGGCTGGATGTCAACGAGCAGAATCCGCAGGCGATAGGCTTCTACCTGCGAATGGGCTTCGAGGTGGCGGGGCGCTCGGAAGTGGATAGCCTCGGCAAGCCGTACCCACTGCTGCACATGCGCCTCCACCGTGACTGACGCTGTCTCGTAGCTACCCCCTTTGAGATGCCTTCTCATTGAAAACATGCTTGCGCAGCCAGTTCTCGACCGATCCGGCAACCATCTCCCAGCCCGGCTGAGCAATTAGCCAGTGCGTTCCACCTGGAAATTCGTGGTATTCGGTGATCGTCCCCGGCTGCTGGTTGTATTTGAGAAAGTTGGCCCGCACCATCGCCGCCGGAACAATATGGTCCTTCGTGCCAGCGGTGATGAGCAGTGGCGCCCGGTGGCCATTGTTGAAATTGACCCGTCCAGGCGTGTGCGCGTTCAGCGCCGAGAACGCGTTCTCGAAGAAGAGGCGACCCGCCTCCGGCACGACAAACTCCTCATACGCGCGCTTCTGCTCCTCGGGTGGCAGCGTGTTGACGAAGGCGTACGAGAACTCGCCCAGCGACCAGTAGAAGACCTTATGCCATCCTCCCGGCGTCGCGATGATACGCAGCAGCGCCCGCGTCGTCGTCGGATAGGCGGCGGCCAGGATACCACGCGGCGGGGCAGGGTCGAGCGCCACACCAGCCGCGCCCATCCCCCGGTCGAGCAACACCTGTGTGACAAGTCCGCCGAAGGAATGGCCTATCAGGATTGGCGGCTCTGAAAGCTGATCGATAATCTGGGCGTAGTGGTCGATGATCTCGCCCAGCCCAAGCTGTTTCAGGCCGGGAGCGGGGCTGGCGCGAAGCTCGTCCACTGGCCGGTCGTGATACGGCCACGCCGGAGCCAGGCAGGTGTAGCCACGCGCGGTGAAGAAGGAGACAAATGGCTCCCAGCACTTCGGCGTCATCCATGCGCCGTGAATGAAAACGATCGTTTGATTCATGGTGCCACCTCAGGCGCATTCTTTGAGAGTCGGGCGTCATTGCCTGACACTCATTGTTCGCTCCGAGGTAACAGATCTTTGCAACGAACATCTTTGCGCAACTATGGCGCTGTATGATGTATGAGGCAAATAGGCCCATAGCCCATACGATAACACGCGGCGACCCATCGTAATGGCCGCCGAAAGAGTGAGAGGCGCGTGATGAAGATCGAGGCGTTTGACCATGTCGTGCTGACGGTTCGCGATGTGCGGGCGACCGGAGAATTCTATGCGCGGGTACTCGGCATGGACGCCCGAATCTATGAAGACGCGGACAAGACATTCCACTTCGGTCAGTTACACTTCGGGAATCAGAAAATCAACCTTCACGAGGCTGGCCACGAGTTCGAGCCGAAAGCGCTACATCCCACGCCCGGCTCCGGCGACCTCTGCTTCATTACCACATCCTCGCCCGACGAGGTTCTCCAACATCTGCTCGATTGTGGCGTAGAGGTCGTCGAGGGACCAGTCCCGCGCACCGGAGCGCGCGGGCCGATGACCTCTATCTACCTGCGCGACCCCGACCAGAACCTCGTGGAGATCGCCCACTATGACGGCTAGCGCAGCAGCTTGTCGAGCGTGATCGGCAGATCGCGGACGCGGACGCCGGTGGCGTGATAGACGGCATTGGCGATAGCCGCCGCCGTGCCAACGATGCCCACTTCGCCGATGCCCTTCGCGCCCATCGCGTTGAGGTGCGGATCGTCCTCCTCGATCCAGTACGCCTCCACCGCGCCGACATCGGCGTTGGTGGCGATGTGGTAGCCCGCAAAGTCGTGGTTGGCGAAGTCGCCGAAGCGCGGATCGAGCACACTCTCCTCATGCAGCGCCATCGAAAGCCCCATCGTCATCCCGCCAATAAGCTGCGAGCGGGCGGTTTTGGCGTTTATCACGCGCCCAACGCCGAAGACGCCGAGCAGTCGGGGTACGCGTACCTCGCCTGTCTCGCGATGGACGCGCGCCTCCGCGAACTGTGCGCCGAACGCATGCATAGAGAACCGTTGCGCCTCAGGGTTGGCGTCCGTCTCGTCCGTCACCTCAATGCCTTCAGCCGGGATGACACCGCCGTGCTTCTCGTGGAGCGTCGCGCGCAGTTGCCGCGCCGCCACGACGATCGCCTCACCCCACGAGGTTGTACCCATCGAGCCGCCCGCAATCGGCGCGGTGGGCAGCGCGCTATCGCCGATCTCCAGCCGCACACGCTCCACCGGAACCTCCAGCGCGTCGGCGGCGATCTGCGTCAGAATCGTCCACGCGCCCGTACCCATATCCGAGGCGCAGAGCGAGACCGCGTACTGTTCATCTGGACCAACGCGCACTCGCGCAGAGGACGGGCGGCGACGGGCAGGATAGGTCGAGAGCGCGACACCACTACCAACCAGCCATTCTCCCTCAACGCGCACTCCGGGCGTTGGGTCGCGCGGCTGCCAGCCAAACCGCTCGGCGCCTTCGCGCAGACAGGCGACGACGCCTCGGCTGCTGAAGGGCCGTCCCGTTTCAGGATCGGTCGCTGGCTCGTTGCGGATGCGGAACTCAATTGGATCAAGCCCGCAGGCAATCGCCATCTCATCTATCGCCGATTCGAGCGCGAACATGCCAGGAGCCTCGCCCGGCGCGCGCATGATCGTCGGGACCGGCATATCCATCCGCGCCAGGCGGTGCGATGTCTGGCGGTTGGGCGCGGCGTACATCATCCGCGTCGCGACGGCGGTCTGTTCGGCAAATTCATGGATCATCGCGGTCTGCTCGACGACATGATGGGCAATCGTCGTCAAATGGCCCTCGCCGTCCGCGCCCAGGCGAATGCGCTGAATCGTCGGCGTGCGATAGCCGACCACCGCGAACATCTGCTGGCGGGTGAGCGCCAGCTTCACCGGGCGATCTGCCACTTTCGCCGCCAGGACGGCCAACACGACATGGGGATGGGTGAACGCCTTGCTGCCGAATGCGCCGCCAACATAGGGCGAGATGACCCACACGCGCTCCACGGGCAGCCCGAAGACGCGGGCAACGTCGTCGCGGATGCGCTGCGCCCCCTGATTGGCGTCGTAGAGCGTCACGCCGCCATCGTCCCACACCGCGATGGTCGCGTGCGGCTCCATCGGGTTGTTGTGGTAGGTTGGCGTCGTATAGGTCGCGTCGAGGGTGACGGCTGCCTCCGCCAGCGCCGCCTCCACATCACCGCTGCTTGTATCAGTGGCAAATCCGGCGTTGACCACCTCTGGCCGGATGAGATCATCGCGGTCCAGCCGCAGCGTGACATCGTGCGGCTGCTTCTCATACCGCACCGTGACGAGGCTGGCGGCCTGGCGGGCGACCTCAAGCGTCTCGGCGACGACGACGGCGACGAACTGTCCGTAGTAGGCGACGGCGTCGGATTGCAGCACGACGTACCGGGCATCGCTGAGCGAGGCGAGACGTGGCGCGTTCTCGTGGGTCACGACGGCGATCACGCCGGGAAGGGCGCGCGCCGCCGCTGTCTCAATCGCGATGATCTGGCCCTTAGCGATGGCGCTCTGCACCGGGAAGGCGTAGGCCATCCCTTCGATGTGGTATTCAGCAGCGTAGATTGCTGCGCCGGTCACTTTCTTCGGGCCGTCGATGCGGTCCAGCGGCGCGCCAATCGCCTGAATTCTCAGATTCGTCATGCTCATATGTTGCCTCCGCTGGTGAGATCGAGCAACGTGCGCACGAGGATGTTTCGCGCCAGCGCAACCTTGAAGGCGTTGCCCGACAACGGCTGGGCGTCGGCCAACTCGGCGTCGGCGGCGTAGCGGAAGGCCGCCTCCGTGGCGGGCGCGTCCCGGAGCGCCATCTCGGCCTTGGTCGCGCGCCAGGGCTTATGCGCCACGCCTCCGAACGCAATGCGGGCATCGCGCACGACGCCATTACGCACATCGAGCGCGGCGGCCACCGAGACAAGCGCGAAGGCGTATGAGGCACGGTCGCGCACCTTGCGATAGCGCGAGCGCGCCGCGAATGGCAGCGGCGGCAGGTCCACGGCGGTGATGAGTTCGCCGTGCCGCAGGACCGTATCGCGCGCTGGCTCGTCGCCCGGCAGACGGTGAAATGCGTCGAGCGGGATGCTGCGCTCGCCATCCGGCCCCAGCACGAGCACACTGGCGTCCAGCGCCACCAGCGCCACCGCCATATCGGATGGATGTGTCGCGACACACGCCTCCGACGCGCCGAAGATCGCCATGTTGCGCTGGTAGCCGTCGCGCGCGGAGCAGCCGCTGCCTGGCTCGCGTTTGTTGCAGGGCTTCGCGACATCCTGAAAGTACGGGCAGCGCGTGCGCTGGAGCAGGTTGCCGCCGGTCGTGGCGAGGTTGCGCAGCTGCCCAGATGCCCCTGCCAGCAGCGCCTGCGCCAGCAACGGATAGCGCGCGCGAATGGTGCGGTCGGCGGCGAGGTCGCTATTACGCACCAGCGCCCCAATGCGGACACCGCCATCTGGCAGCGGCTCGATGCGGTCATAGGGCAGGCGCGTGATATCCACCAGCGTGTCGGGCCGCGCAACGCCCAGCTTCATCAGATCGACCAGATTTGTCCCGCCCGCGAGGAAGGCGCTGCCCGGGGCGAGAGCCACCAGCGCCACGGCGGCGGTTGCGTCACCAGCGCGTTCGTAGCGGAACGGGTTCATCGCGCTACCTCCGCGATGGCGGGAACGATGTTGGCATAGGCGCCGCAGCGGCAGAGGTTGCCGCTCATGCGCTCGCGTATCTCCTCATCGCTCAGTGGCGCCGACTCCACCGTCAGGTCAGCCGTCACGGCGCTGGGCCAGCCCGCCTCCACCTCGCGCAGCATGCCGATGGCCGAGCATAGCTGTCCCGGCGTGCAGTAGCCGCACTGGAAGGCGTCATGCTTGATGAACGCCTGTTGCAGCGGGTGCAGGTTGTCGCCGTTGGCGATGCCTTCGATGGTGACGATCTTGGCATCCTGGTGCGCGACGGCGAGCGCCAGGCAGCTATTGACGCGCCGCTCATCCAGCAGGATGGTGCATGCGCCGCACTGGCCGTGATCGCAGCCCTTCTTCGGGCCGGTGATGCCCAGTCGCTCGCGCAGGGCGTCCAGCAGCGTCGTCCGCGTGTCTATCGTCAGCCGATGCGCGACGCCATTCACCCGCAAGGTGATTTCAACATCCATGATTTGTGCGCTTTCTCGTGCGAAAAATACGGCCGTACATATCTCGCCTCATAGCGATTTACTGTTCGTAGCCTGTCGTGGCCTGAAAGCCACGGCTAATCCTAAACGGACCGGACGGGTCTGAGGGCGAAAGCATAGGTTTAGCCACGGCATGTATGCCGCGAAGCAGCCGCACTCCCATTCGTCCCTCTTAAAAAATCAATGCGCGACGCTATCAACGGCCAGCGAATCATCACGTGTCATGGCATCTCGCCGCGCCTCGACCACTTTGATACGGCTAATCTTTTGTTTCAGCGCCGCCATATGCTGCTCCAGTTGTCGCATGCGTTGTTCCAGCGCGCGCTGGTGCTCTTCCAGCAGCAGGCGGCGCTCGGTCGCGGTGGCGTCTCCCTGGCGGCGCAACTCAGCGAAGCGAGCCATCTGCGCGCGTGGCATGCCAGTGTCGCGCAGGCGTAGCAACAACTCGATCCACGCGATGTCGCGCGGCGTGTAGCGACGGTGGCCGCTCGGCGCACGCGCGACCGGTTCGAGCAGCCCGATACGCTCGTAGTATCGAAGCGTGTCGATGCTCAGGCCTGTCTGCTGCGCAACCTGTTGGATGGTAAATGTTGTTTCCATAGACAGGAGTATGAAACCTGGAGCGCGCTCCAGGTCAAGAGCCTGCGCGAATCGAACGGAGAGTTACCATGATCGCTCGTACCTGGCACGGCGTGACGCCCCTCGCCAAAGCCGACGAATATCTGCATTTGATGCGCACCATCGCGGTTCCCGACTATCAGGCGATAGCGGGCAACCGTGGCGTCTACGTCATGCGGCGGATCGAGCGCGAGACTGCTCACTTCCTGCTGCTCACCCTCTGGGACTCCAAGGAAGCCATTCGCCAGTTCGCTGGGGAGAATATCGAGAAGGCGAAATACTACGACTTCGACTCGGACTATCTGCTGGAATTGGAACCAGCCGTCACCCACTACGAGGTCTTCACCGCGCCGTCACATGATTGAGCGGCGCGGGTGCGTGAAATCTGTGATGCGGCCGAGAAGCAGATGACATATTTCTTGACGCTGCCGTGACGCCGGTGAGCGACGATGCCTTCAGGGGCAGGCCAGCGCGGTAGTACGCCGATGCCTTGATTCCCCGCTAGAATGAAGGAGAAGTCGCCATGACTGTCGTAGACGAAGCCCGAATCGCGCTGCAGAACGGCGCGTCTGCCGTACTGACCAACGTGGAGCACAACAAGACCGCGCGTCGCCTGATACCGCCGAAAACGCAGAAAATGATGAAGCAGGTGAACCGCCGCATCGCTGCTCAAAAGACGCGCCGCCTGCCCATCGTCCCTATCGTGTTAGCGGTTGGCTTGAGCGTCGTGGGTACAGTGGCCGGGGTCGTGCTGAGTCGTTATCTCGCGGCGAGAAAGGCGGATGACGAGGCAGAGGTGATAGTAGAATACACCACCCCAGAGGCGGCGCTGGCCGACTAACGTCACCAGACATGCGAACGTATGAACTCTGATATAAGCGCCAGTGCGGCGTGTCCTGTTGCGGGAAATGGGCATCTGGATACGCTGCATTCGCGCGTTATAAACAATCTCAGTTGGTGGAACGAAAGGCTTTGGGAGCCTGAAGAAGGGAGGGCGACAGTGAGCGCTCCAACACCGACCAACACTTCGCGTGAAAGCATGGCGCCTCCACCGTATACAAGACGCTTGGATCAGCCACCGCGCAAAACCACCAGCCCGGCATTGATCATCACAATTGTGACGATTGCCATACTGGCGCCAGTAGCGCTTTGCGTTGGCGCGGCGCTGCTCGCTGGTGGCTTCGGTCTGATATCGTCGCAAATTGGGTCGAATCGGATCGAGCAGACCGCGACCAGCCAGTACCAGTTTGCTGTTGTGGACCATCCCAGCGTAATCATCTCTAACACCGCTGGGCAGGTGACCATTACCACCGGTGATGTGCAGCAGGTTACGGTGGTCGCGACCAGGCGAGCGCATGCTTCAAATAGCCAGGCGGCTCGCGATCTGCTGGATACCATGACCGTCACGGCAGCGCCGACATCGAGCGGCGCCGACATCAATGCGACGGTTCAGCCGAATCATCCCGGTAGTCAGCGAACAATTGACCTGCGTATCACGGTGCCGCAGACGAGCGACTTGAAGATAACTCTTACCGCTGGAACACTCTCGGTTACTTCGGTGACTGGCGTTCTGGACGTGACGAACACCGCAGGTACCGTTACCATGCAGGATATGACTGCTCAGGGCGCATCGAGCGTCAAGGTCACAACCGGGACGCTCCGCTTCGAAGGCGCGCTGGCGAAGGATGCCGCGATGACCGCAACCGTGACAACGGGCAATGCCAACATTCGTTTACCCCAGACGAGCGCCACCCACTTCGACGCCACGACGCGCGTCGGCAGCGTGTCCGTCTCGCCGTGGACAGCGACGATTCACCAGTCGGGCGTTGGTCAGTCTGCCGTATTCGACTTGAATTCACAGCCAATCAATACGCTTACAGTGCGTGTTGACATCGGGACGATCACGCTGTCGGCACGCTGAGAGGTATTCCGTTGCCGCAATTTAGGAATAGATCTGATCAGCTGTCGTGAATTGCCTGGTTGCTTCCCGGGAGGTGAAATCAGTCTCATCGTGACTTGAGCGCTCGTTCGGCGCGTGAGGCGTCGCTGCTTGCGCCCAGTCGTGTAAAGATCGTGTATGCCTCGCGCAGCCGCCCCTGGCTTGCCTCATCATCGGGGGCAAGTCGCGCCCAGACAAAGAGCGCCTGCGCTTTGGCGTAGGGATAACCGATGGCGTTGGCGAGCGTGACAGCTTCAGCGAGCGTCGTTTCCGCCGTATCGAGGTCGCCCTGCCGCTGCGCCACCAGCGCCTGTATTCGTAGCGCATTGACCAGCATGACGCGCATTCCCATCGCTCGTAACAGTTGAATCGCCTGCGCCGCTACACTGGTAGCGTGCTCGATCTCGCCCATTTCCAGATAGGCCCAGGCAAGCAAAGGCAGCAGCCCCACCAGGTCTGGCTCATCCATTCCAGCCTGCGTCACCAGTGCAGCGAGACGGTCGCGTGCCTCTACCGGTCGACCACTGCGCAACTCACGCTCAGCAAGGGCGCTCTGGGCATCACTGAAGGTTTGCGCATCTGGCTCCCCGAGCGCCAGCCCTTCGGCAATCACGCGGGCCGCGTCACTCGGCCTGCCCTCGGCCAGATAGAGCCGCCCACGCATGACCAGCAACGAGGCCGAGAGCGCGTTGACACCCATCTCCTGAGCAATCTGCTGGGCAGAATTCAGGTCGGCATGGGCGCGCTGCCATTCGCCGAGCAGGAAGCATGCATACGCGTGATTCACCAGCAGCAGGGGCAGAATGATCGGAGAATGCAGACGCGGCGCCAGTTCGAGTGCGCGCGCGAATGTGTCTCGGGCGTTTTCGAGAGGACCGATCAGCATATACGAGTGCGCAATGTTATTGAGCGCCACCACCTGCGTATCGAGGGCATCAGTCTCCTCGGCGAGGCGGACGACTTCGTGCAGACTGGGCAGCGCCTCATCGAAACGCCCCAGCGTCGCCAGTGCGGCGCTGTGCCTGCCTTTGGCCTCGGCAAGCAGGCGCAGATCGCCCGCCTCACTGGCAAGCGCCAGCGCGCGCTCAGCAATCGCCAGCAACTCATGATACAAGCCACTGGCCAGATAGAGAAAGCTCAGAGCGGTATAGACCCGCACCAACGCTCCCGCCGGTGTCTGCGTCGGAAGCTGCTCCAGATAGGGCCGCGTCATCTCGATGCCTGTTTCCGGCGTTCCATGATCGTTATAGACACGAGCCATGAGCGCGACATCCTGAGCGAGCGCCTCATACGCGCCAGCCGCGCGATCCAGATCGGCTGCCCGTCGTAGCGCCACCAGCGCCTCATCCCAGCGCGCAAGTCCTGCCAGGGCTGTCCCACGCCGCGCCTGGACCACGGCCTCCTGGGCTGTATCTTGCAGGCTACGAGCAAGCTCGACCGCAGTCCGGTAGCGATTTTCGGCGGCAGCATAGGCGTAGATCACCTGCGCCTGGTCACCTGCCTGGATGACATAGGGCAAGGCGCGCGTCGGTTCGTCGGCCTGAAGAAAGTGCCGGGCCAGCTCGCTGGCGTATCCCGAACGCTGGCTCTGCGGTAGGCGCTCAAGCGCGGCGCCAGCGGCCAGATGCAGTCGGCGGCGGCGGCGGCGCGAGATGCCATGATACAACGCTTGCTGCGTCAGCACGTGATTGAAGCAGTAGTTGTCTGGGCCAGTCTCTTGCACCAGCGCCGCCGCAATGGCGGCTTCCAGCGCCGCCTCCACATCATCCTCATCCCGCTGCTGAAGCGCGACAAGGTCATCAAAGACAAAACGCTCCCCCAGGATGCTGGCTTCTTCCAAAAGTTCCTGCGCGCCCACATCCAGCCGTGCCAACCGCTCATCTATCGCCGCCTGGACACTCTCCGGCACGAGAATTTCCTGTTCGCTCTCCCATTCCCAGCGCCCATCGGCAGACCGCATCTCGCCACGCTGTTGCAGCGCGCGCAGCACCTCAACCGTGAAAAAAGGGTTGCCATCGGTACTGCGGTGAATCGCCTCGATGAGCGCCGCGGGCGGCCCGATAGGTGTATTCACCTCACTTTCCCCCGTAGCTGTTTCCGCGATGATCGTAGCGACGAGCGCTGCCGTACCCCCTTGCGAGAGCCGTGTGACCGTCAGACGCTCAGCCAGTCGCTCGCGGGCAAGATCATGCAGGATGCGGCGGAGCGGGTGACGGCGCGAGAGATCGGTATCGCGGTAGGCGCAGAGGATGAAGACCCGCGAGGCGCGCGTATGTTGCGCCAAATGCTGCAACAGGCTCAGGCTGGCGTCGTCGGCCCAGTGCAGATCATCCAGCAGCAGCGCAATCGGCTGCTCAAGCGCCAATGCCTGGAAGAAGCGCGTTATCGACCAGAAGAGGCGCTGCTGTTCCTCTGCGCGCCGGTAAGCGCCGCTCGCCTCAGGATCCTGTACGGATCCGGGCAGGAGCCGCTGCACCTCGGGCCAGGAGCGCGGCATCTCTTCGCGCATGGCGGGCGCGGCGTTCATAACGGCGGCCAGCAGCGCCTCGACGAAGGGATAGTAGGGCATCGCCTGGTAAGGTTCCTGGCAGCGCCCGGTCACAACCAGATAGCCACGTGACTGCGCCGCAAGCGTTGCTTCCTGGGCCAGTCGCGTCTTGCCCACACCTGGCTCGCCCGCGAGAAACACGATTTTGGCCGAGCCGTGAAGCGTCGCATCGAGCGCGTCGCCGATCTGGCGTAGCTCAGACTCGCGTGTGACGATGGGATGGTCAGGCAGAGCGCCCAGGAACCCGCCAACCGCCCGTGACGGCGCCACCAGCGGTTCGCTGTCATCTCCGTTAGAGCCACCACCCGCGCCACCGTCAACCGTTGGCGACGTGAGATCCAGTGCGACATCGCCTGGCCGCTTGCGCGCAGCGGAAAGAAACGCGGCGTATTGCTCCCGCGGGAGTTCGAGGGCGCCGCAGAGCAGCTCAACGGTGGTTTTGTGGGGCGCCCGGCTGATACCCCGCTCAATCGCGGTGATGGCGCGTGCGCTCAACCCAGCCCGCTCGGCCAGTTCCTCCTGGGTAAGCCCGGCATCACGGCGCGCGCGCCGCAGCAGATCGGCAAAGCTGGGCTGTGTGTCTGGGTCACGCGCTGTCGTCACTGTGGCTAACCTCGCCTCCTGGCCGCCTCTCGCAAGGAGCGGAAGAACCAGAGGAATTATCGCTCCACGACACATGGTAACACGTCGGGAAACGCACGTGAAGCATGGCGCTTCACACTACGAGGAAACTCTATCACCTGATTTATCAGTAGCTTTGTCAGTCCTTATGTCAGCGCGCATGTCAGATTTTCGTGGTATCGGCCGCTGTTCTCAGGCACACTGGACTCCAGAACGACACGGCGATCACACTCGCCAGAAAAACAAACGACAAGCGATAGAGGTAATCCAGCGGAAAGGCAGAGAGCCAGTATGACAATGACAGCCATTGCAACCGAGACGACCGACACAACCGAGACGACGCGCGACGACGAGCAGACAACCATCGACGGCAATGCGTACGAAAACCAGCGCTCCGCTGTCGAGCCACAGCCAGAGACTTCAGAGCGGGGGACAGCCTATCTGCCCGGAGCCATACCCGGCGCCATCGCCATTAACTGGAAGTAATCACGCTACGAGCGAACAGCGGAGGAAAGATACCATGAGCATCATCACACTGACGATTCGCGCGCGGGTCGCGGCGCAAGCGGCGCGGAACTGGCCTCGCCGGGCGGTTGACTGGACGCTGCAACGGCAGCCACTCCGGCGCCGCCGCAACTACCTGACCCTCTGGGGCGGCAAGCTGGTCTCGGCCACCGGCTCACAGATGACGCAGATTGCGTTTCCGTTGCTGGTGCTGGCGCTGACCCACTCGGCGGCCATCGCTGGGCTTGCCGGCGCGCTACGGATGCTGCCGTATCTGCTGTTCTCGCTGCCCGCCGGGGCGCTGGTGGATCGCTGGGATCGTCGCCGCGTCATGATTCTCTGCGATAGCGGGCGAGCGATTGCGCTTGGCAGCATTCCACTGGCGCTGCTGCTCGGCCATCTCAGCGTGCTTCAGATCTGTCTGGTCGCAGTCATCGAGGGGACCCTTTTCGTCTTCTTCGATCTCGCGGAGATAGCTGTGCTCCCGGACATCGTCACACAGGAGGAAATGCCTGCCGCCGCCGCGCAATATCTCAGCCTGACCGATGGAGTGACGACACTGCTTGGCCCGGCGCTGGGTGGCGTGCTCTTCGCCCTCGGGCGCATGGTTCCGTTCCTGCTCGACGCCGTGACCTACAGCGCCTCGGTGCTGGCGCTATGGCGTATCCAGCTGCCGAAACAGCACGCGGTTGATGAGACGACACATCCGCTGAACTGGCGGACACTACGTGGCGATATCGCCGCGGGTGTCGCCTGGCTCTGGCGCCATCGGACGCTACGCGCGCTGACGACGCTGCTGGCGACAGGTAACTGCCTGGTGGCAGGCGAGGCGCTGCTAGTGATTGTGCTGGCCGAGCGGATGCGTGCGACAGCGCCAGAGGTCGGACTGATTCTGGGGCTGGGCGGCTCGGGGACGGTCTTCGGCTCACTGCTGGCGGAGCGTGTGGCGCGGCGGCTGACCTTTGCGCAGGCGTTCATCGGCGGCAACTGGCTCGTGGCGCTCATCTGGCTGCTCTATGCGGTGGCTCCAACACCGTTTGCACTGGGCCTTGTGATGGCTGCCCTCGGGGCCGTCTACGCCGTCCTCAACGTAGCGCAGTTCAGCTACCGAATGTCGCTCATCCCCAGCGCGCTCCAGGGCCGGATTAGCAGTATCATCCGCCTGCTGGTCTACGGCAGCATGCCGCTGGGCCTGGCCATCGCGGGATTCTTCATCGAGCATGCGGGCGCGACCACAACCGTGGTAGCGCTGGGCGCCGGGCTGGTGGCAGTGGCGCTGGCGGCGAGCCTCCACCCACAGATTCGCCGCGCGCGTTCGTCTGAACTGGAGACAGATGCGCCCGCCGATGCCGAAACCGATGTGGAAGTTGTCGCTCCGGCGGAGGCATAGGAAGAACACTTTCCCTGACCCGCTCTCCACAGGAGAGCGGGAGTTTGCTATTCTGCTGCTCGGTTGCGCGTTGAGAGACGGGAGAGGATCGAGGCATAGGCGGCGAGGCCGAGCGCCAGCACCGAGGGGAGATAGACGACGCCCGCGCCACCCGCCGCCAGCGCGCACCCGCCGAAGACCAGCGCGGTCGCCACCCACAACGGAATCGCCGCCAACCGCCGACCTGTCCGCGCCTCGACACTAGCCCCAACACCCCCCACCAATGAGAGCGCCAGCATCGCCAGCACAAAGAGCCAGGTCGAAGCGCCAGACGGAGCTTGCGCCAGCGATTCGTAACGGACCGCATGCGCCGGGCAGCCTTGTGCGGCTGCCACAGTGCAGACAGGCACGACAGGCGCGAAGACCAGAAAGGCGAAGGCAAGCGCGCCCAGCACGCAGGCCGCGATCCCCGCGCCAAACTCGATCCGTCGCGCCCTCATCTCGCCTCCTTCAGATGTCGCTCGTCTGGACCAGAGGAGGCGTCTTTCGCAGAGAGCGCCGTATAGCATTCAGCCCGCTACTGCTCTGGCGCGACCAGACTTTCCTGTGCGGCGACGGCAGGGCGAAGCGGCCAGACCATATGCGTTCTCAGCAGGAGCGCCTGGACGAAAATGGTGGTAACCGCCGTGTAGACGATAAGCTTCTGCGCGACCGCGTGAATCTCGTCGCCGAGACGATCTACCGGCGCTGGCCCATAAAACATCAGCAACAAGTAGCCAAAGAGTATTATGACGAACGCGACGTTCACGCGCAAGAGCGAGGCAGGAATCCCGCGACTCAGCCGAATTGCCACGATCTCCAGCATCACCGCCCCTAACAGCAGGCGGAACGCCCATTGCGTAAACGCCTGGTGCTGGACGTAGAGCAGATCATGAGGAGTCGCGCCCACGCCAATGAAGCAGATCGCGGCAGCTATACCCACAGCGGTTGCTAGCATGTTCACCCGGCGCGCCCACAGCGAAGGAGCTCGCGAGCCAAAGAACCTGGCGAATATCACGAAGAATGCGCCAAGTCCGATACCCACCATAGCCATTGCGGTGGAGAAGAGCACCATCGAGGGGAAGTTCGATGCGCCTGACTGCGTGTGTATCTGCCCCAGGTCGCTAAAGGTGTTCAAGAAGAAAAGATATCCGTGGGTAAACCTCACTGGAAGCGTACCACCTGGATACAGGAGCATCGCGACCGTTGTCAACGCGACAAACAGCGCACAGACGCCCGCGACGATTCCAAAGACATTCCGATAGATGTGCCGATGCCAACGCGTGGAGAATGCTGTCCGTGATGGAGTCGCTCCGGATTCCTCAAATGTCATAATGCGTGATTGTCCTCGTATTTGTTGTCTAACCGTGCGCAGAGCGCTTGACGTAATCAGGTTGTCCCACCAGCCCTCAGTAGGCAACGTCGTCGCATGTGTCGTCAACCTGACGAGCCGCACTTTTGCCTCTCGCTGAGGCTATTGGCGCAATTGTGATGAGGTTGTGACGCGATTGTGATGTGCAGGCATTTGGCCGTGCGCTGGCTGTGAGAAGCGAATGTCACGCTGCTATTAGGGAATGACCTATCCGCCCTCGCTGGGCGTACCCTGGGCGCGCGTACAGTAGCGAGACGTCTCGCGCGATGCGGGCGCTAAAGCGTATGGGTCACGGAATGGAGTCTGGCGATGAACACGCTCGCTCCAGTTCAGCCAGATCAGGTTACGACGACACGACCACGTGCCGGTGCCGGTCGCCCCCGTGTCGCGGAGGTTGACTGGCTGCGTACCCTGATCGTGCTCGCCATTATTCCGTACCATGCGGCGGTGCTCTTCAGCGCGTCAAGCCCCTCCGTTCTCCACGATGCGTTGTCCGATCCAAAGCTGCCTATCATCTTTGGCGCGCTTCAGGCATGGGGTGTCGCGCTGATCTTTCTGCTGGCGGGAGCGTCAAGCAAGTTTGCGCTGGATGCTCGACCACCAGGGAGGTTCGTGAAAGATCGGTTGCTGCGACTGCTGATTCCTGTCGCCTTCACCATGATCCTACTTGCGCCGTTGCGCGCCTACTACCTTCTGCTGGCCAATCCCAAGCTTGCCAGCGTGAGTCCCAGGCCCATTGCCCATCCCGAGCAATTGCAGAATATTGGCACATTCTTTCAGGTGTACTGGACCAGCCTAGTGACCACTAGCAAACCCATCGTCGTCACAAACTCGCTGGCCCATCTCTGGTTTGTTCCGCGATTGCTTATTGCCGCGCTTGTCTGTGTGCCGCTGTTCCTCTATCTGCGCAAGAGATGGCCGCGCTGGATGGCGAAGGTTGCTTCATCTCGACTCCTGTTCACCGCAATACTACTGCTCGGTGGGTTTGTACCCGCCGCAACTGTAGCGATTCTGCAGCCGGGCTGGCTCCATCGTCTTACCGCCGGGCTGGCGCTGTATGAAGACTGGACGACGTTTGCGCTCCAAGTTGTAATGTTCATCTATGGGTACCTCTTATACTCCAGCGCGACTCTGCGCGCTGCGGTGCGGAGGCTAGCCTTTGTTGCCCTGATACTGGCATTGGTGTGTTGGGGCTTCATTCTCATGGTCAGGCTCTCTGGACACGCGCCGCCAAATAACTACTCACTGGCCAGTGTGGGGTTTGCGCTCGTACAGGTGTACGCTATCTGGCTGCTGATCGTCGCGGTGCTTGGCCTGGCAATGCGTTACCTGGTCATGTCGCCCGCGTGGCAGCGCTATCTGACGACCGCTGCGTTTCCGGTCTTCATCCTGCATCTGCCAGTATTGACCATCATCGCGTATGACCTGCAAGCGCTGCCAATGCCCTGGTATGTCCTGTTTGCGCTCATCACCATCATGACATTCGTCATCTCGTTCGCGCTCTACGAGTTTTTGGTGCGCCGAACACCCATTATCCGGTCTCTCTTTGGTCTGAAGTCCGCAAGTGGTTAGAGCGGCAGCACGCGGGTATTGGTCAGATAGGGTGAGTCGAAGCGCGTCATCTCGCCCGCCTTTGCGCCTGGCACGAGGAAGAGCCGCGCCGAGAGCGGCTTGCGCAGCCGCGCCGCCAGCCCCGCGACATCCATCAGCAGCGCCGCCACCCCCTCCACCGGCGCGTCACCTGGCAGCGGCACCGTATCCAGCCCGGTACCGCAGACCGAGGAGAGGCTGAGCAGCGACGAGACACTCAGCAGTCCCTCGGCGCAACGCTCGCCCAGCACGCGGTCTTCCAGTGGCGGCAGCATCAGCCCACAGTAGCCGCACGTCACCAGCCTGGTATCCTTGATGCCGCGAGTAATGGCGGCAGCCAGCGCCAGCGTTCCCGGCTCGCCAAACCGGCCCAGGCCCGCCGCCTCGAAGGCTCCGGCGATGCTATCGTCGCCCATCGGCGCGGGCGAGAGGTCGATGCCGGTAAACCCGTAGCGCGCGCGTGCAGCCAGATCGCGTACCAGATCGACGACGGGCGTCGCGGCGGTGGTGAGCGCCTGCGTCACTGCGGCCCGCACATGTGGTAGCATTGCCGCGCCCGGCCCCACACGCTCGACCAGCGATTCGAGCGCCGCGCGCGCTATCCCGGCGCCCTGCAGGCCCACGCTCACCGTCCAGGTCTCGCCGCGATGGTACGCCTGCGGGAAGAACGGCCCGCCCGGCTCGCAGAGCGCCAGCGCCGCGAAGCGAAAGTTCGGCATGCCATTATCGTAGCCCGCGAGCTGATGCATCACCTGCGCCGTTGGTAGCGCCGCCTCATAGCGCACGCCATGCGCCACGCTCGCCAGTTGCACAGTGGCGTTCAGCGCGGGATGCAAGGCGAGTATCTCCGGCAGTAGGGCAAGCCGCTCAAGCGGAAAATCTGGTATATCGGCGGGCGCGGGGCCAAGCGAACAGAACGCGATACCCTCGGAGTCACAGAGCGCTTGCAGTTGAGCAGCGTACTCCACGATGGCCGTGTCGTCCCAGTCCGCCAGATCAACCAGCAGCGGGCGCGTGGCGATGCGCGTCGTCTGGACGAGATAGCCTGCCTGCTCCATCTCTGCCTGCGCCTTGCGCAGAAACGCGCCCGCGCGGCCCAGCGTCACCGCCGTCAGCGGGTGTGGCGCGCCGATACCCAGCGTGATGGTGCGGACGGTGATTGCGGTCATAGCTCGTCTCCTCGTTCCCAATCGACAATTCCCCGCTTCAAAGCATAGCATGCCGTGTCGCCGCCACCTGCTCTCACCCGATAGTCCTGTTGGCATGAGTTCGAATGGCTGCTATAGTAATCCGGCATTTGGTAGATGTTGGCCTCGGAGGGTAGCATGGCGAATACATTTCAAGATCAGGCAAACGAGCGGTTCGACAAGGCGACCGCGTTTCTCAATAGCTCGCGCATGTTGTTGCGCAACGATCTCATCTACGTCTCGGCGCTGGCAGACGCCGTCTCGGCCATCAAGAATATGGTGCAGGGGTACCTCTACACGCAGATCGCGCAGAAGCCAGCGGGAACAGCGCCACAATCCTGGCAGGAGGCCGCCGCCAGCAACAGCATGCCCGATCTGCTGCGCGCCGCCGCAGAGGCTGGCCTGCGCCTGCCCAATCTGCTTGGCCCGCGCATCAACCAACTCAACCGGGACCGCAACTCGCGCACGCACGACGACCCCAAGCGCCTGATCGACTACGCCCGCGCGCAAGAAGCCATCACCATCGCCGAAGAGGTGCGCCGAACCGTCCGCGCCGCGCTGGGAGTGAGCACGGCGCCGGCAAAAGTCCCGGCAACCGCAGCCGTCGCGTCTGTTGCGCCATCTCCGTCGGCTCCCATTGCAACCGCGCCAGCCACCGCCGCGCCGACCCTCGCCAGCGATGAGTTGGAAGAGCGCGATGATGATGTCTCGCCAGCGACACCCGGCTGGGGACGCCGCTTTCTGCGGACGCTGGGACGGATCGCCGCGGTGCTCCTGCTGCTGGTGATAGGACTTGCGGCCGGTGTCGGCATTATGATTCCGGTAGCCAGCGGCAACGCGCCCTCGTGGCTCGGCTTTGCGACACGGCTCTTACCGACGCCATCTGCTGTCCAGACAGCGACGTCGGGGCCCACGGTGACGCCCACGGCCGCGCCCTCCGGCCCGATTATCCTCGGCGCGATTACGGTCAGCCCACCAGCCTGTAGCGCTGGCGGCGCGAGCTTCCAGATGCACAACGTAGGGACGGCCCCGGCGCAGTGGGCCGTTGGCAGCCCCGGCGCGATGACGCCGATGTTCGCGCTGACGGCTGGCGCCACGCCACAGGTGGCGATCTTTGGCTCGCTCGCCAGCACCAGCGAGGTCACGGTCTACGTCAGCGGGCGTACGCCGGTCGTCCTGACCACCGACGGAGGCGCGGTGCAACTGACCCTCCCGACATGTTAGAATAGTGCCGGTTGTCTTCGGTGAGAGAAACGCCGCGCATCCGTGAGAGATGTCGAACGCGCTGGGAACGAGGGAGAAGAGAAGTTGGCTGCTGAAGTCGGCAAGAAATACGTCATCATCGGCAATGGTATCGCAGGAACGACCTGCGCGCAGATGCTGCGCAAGAACGATGTCTCCTGCTCCATCTGGCTCATCACCAACGAGCCACACCCGCTCTACAATCGCGTCTCGCTGCCGCGCTACCTCCAGGGGCTGCTGCCGGAGCAGAAGGTCTTCATTCGCAACCTGGAATGGCACGAGCAGCAGAACATCCAGCTGCTGACCGAGACACTGGTGACCTCGGTCGATACCGAGGCGCGCGTGGTCTACCTGGACCACGGCGGGCCGCTGCCCTATGACGCGCTGCTCGTGGCGACGGGCGGCTGGGCCAACAAGCTGGATGTCCCCGGCGTGGCTGGCACGCAGCATATCTACAACTTCGTCACGCTAGACGACACCCGCGAAATCATCGCTCGCGCGCTGGAAAGCAAAGAGGCGGTCACCTCCGGCGGCAGCTTTATCGCCTATGAGATGACCGAGGGGCTGAACGTGCGAGGCGTCCATGTCACCTGGCTGATGCGCGGCCCTTACTGGCTGCGGAGCATCCTCGACGCGGAGGGTGGCCAACTGGTGGACGACATCGCCACCCGCCACGGTGTCACGATTGTACACGGCGACCAGATCGACCACGTGGTCGCGGATAATGGGACGCCGAAGACGGTCGTCGGCGCGACAGGCAAAGAGTATCCCGCCGACGTGATTGGCGTGGGCCTGGGTCTGACGCTCAACCACGGCTTCCTGGCGAATACGCCCATCGAGCGGCAGACGGGCATCATGGCGAACGAATACCTGGAGACAAATGTCCCCGGAGTCTATACCGCGGGCGACGTCGCCGAGTTCTACGATCCGATGATCGGGCGGCACACGGTGATGGGTACGTGGGATAACGCGCTGGCGCATGGGCGCATCGTGGCGGTCAACATGGCGGGCGGCCACGAGCCGTACGTGGACGTGGCAACCTATACCAGCCCACTCTTCGATACCAACATCGCGGTGATGGGCATCGCCGAGTCGAACAATCCCGAGTTGGAGTCGTTCATGAAGATGGCGCCGGGCGACAAGGGCAACACCGACTATCGCAAGTATTTCTTCAAGGAGAATCGGCTGGTTGGCTCGGTCTTCATCGGCAGCCCGAAGGGGCGTAAGAAGCTGGTCGAGCTGATTCGCAACGGCGGCGACTATCCCACCCAGGCCGAACGCGAGGCGCTATTTGACGTGCGATAGCATGCCAGTCGGCGGGCAAGAGGCGATGTGGCCCAACTTCGCGGCATGAATGCCGCGGCTCATCCCGGTCGATCATTATCCTAGTGAATGGCGAGCGCGTTTGCTCTCTCAGGATTAGCCGCAGACCGTCAGCCTGCGGCGTGGGAGCCTCAGCTATGCAGGAGATGCACGAGCAGCGCGAACTGGCGCGCGAGCTTCAGGCGGTGCTGCACCACGAGATTCCGCTGAGTCGACAGATGGACCTGACGGTGCTGCGATACGACGGCTCCTGCCTCGCCTTACAAGCGCCGCTCGCGCCCAACATCAACCACAAGGCGACGGCCTTCGCGGGCAGCCTCAACGCCGTGACGACGCTGGCGGGCTGGGGAACGGTCTGGCTCTTGCTGGCCGAGCGCGGCCTGCACGGCACGATTGTCATCCAGGAAAGCTCGACGCGCTATCAACTTCCCGTCGGCCACGATTTCACCGCCACCTGTCGCGTGCCATCAGGAGATGAAACCGAGCGTTTCCTCGCCGGGATGCGGCGGAGGGGCAAGGCGCGGCTGGCGCTGAAGGTGGATGTTCTTGACGGCGACGGGCGGGTCGCGGTCGCCTTCACTGGCAACTATGTTGCGTTTGCACACGCCAGCGAGAGGCCAGGGGAGGAGTCATGAGTGATCCACTGGAGACCTTGCGGGCGTTTGGCGCGGCCATTGAGCAGGGCAAGCCAACAGTAGCCGCCAATCTCTTCGCCCCGGACGCGACCTACGAGGAGCCACCCGCGCCGATGCTCCGCGGTCGCGACGCCCTGCTCGCCTTCTTCGCGGACTTCGCCGCCCGCCACAGCGACGTCAGCTTCACCGTCTCCCGCGCCTTCACCGACGCCAGCAACACGCGCGTGGCCGCCGAGTGGCGCTTCGCCTATGCGCGTACCGAGGACGGCACACAACGAGTCTACGAGGGAATGAGCATCCTCGAATTCACGACAGATGGCCATATCGCGAACTGGCGCGGCTTCTCGGCGCTATTGGAATAACTCTCGCCCAAGGAAGGCACATACAGGACCGTCGCTTCACTAGGCGTTAGCGTTCTACGTCCTCAGCGACCAGAGATGCGCTCAATCTACTCATCCGAATTGGCGATGGCGATCCAGGCAGCCCAGCGGTTGGCCTCGGGCGCTATGCCGTGGTCGTCCATGCCCATGCCGGTGAGCCAGACATCCGGCACATCATCGAAGCCAACCAGCACGACGTTGCTGTCTACCGGCGGATCCTTACGCTTGCGAACCAGGACAATCGACTCAACCCTCTCGGCGCCACGCGCGCGCAGATGTTCGGCGGCATAGAGAAGCGTTTTGCCTCGGTCAATGAGATCGTCGAGCACGACCGCATGCAGCCCCGTCAGGTCGCGATACTCCGGCGGCAAATCGGTGACCAGGCGCATCTCGCCCGGTTCGCGATTAGGCCCATAGTGGCTGATGATCATTGACTGGACGTTCGGGTGAAAGTCAGGGTCGAGCCGCTGGATGGCAAACATGAGCTTTGCCGTGAATGGTTGCGCGCCATTGAGCAAACTGACGAACATAGTCTCTATACCCCGATAGCGAACAATAACTTCCGCCGCCAGCTCGTCTATGCGCTGGCTGACTTCTTCTTCGCTGTACAGTATTTCTTTATAGTTCGCTGGCTGCTGGCTCATCGTATCCCCCTTGGCACATAGTTTTTGCAATCATAACACAAGCAATTGGCGTTGTTGGGGATAGTCCATTATTCGGAGAGGGAATTGAAGGTGAGGTTCACCTGCTAGCGTCCACCCAGTCGGTGACGCGCTCGGTGATCTGCGCCAGCGACTCCTCGTACTGCTCGCAGCGGGGCAGCGTCCCCAGAATCGCCGGGCCATAGCCGCGCGTCTGTATCCGGCGGTCGAAGAGGACGACCGCGTTACGCTGCTGATGGCTCCAGGCGAGGCCATTCAACGCCTGACGCAAACGGAGCGCGCCTTGCGGCACGACAAAGCCGCTCTGAGGATCCGGCCAGCGCTCGGCGCGCGCCGCCACCGGCGGATCGCTCAGCGCCGGAAACGGCATCCGTGTCACGACGACGCAGGCGGGCGGATTCACCGTACGCGCCGCACCATCCCAGAACGAGCCAGCGCCTAAGAGCACGACTCGCGACTCCGTCTCGAAGGTGCGCCAGAGCTGACGCGCCGAGCCGTCCTGTCCCTGCGCCAGCACCAGGATGTCCTTCTGCTCCAGCTCGCGGCGAATCCCCATCCAGGCGCTCCGCAGCGCGGCATGCGAGGAGAAAATCGCCACCAGCCGCCCCTCCAGCGCAGAGGCCAGCCCGATCAGCGCCGCGTTCAACCGCTGCTGGTAGTGTGGCGCGTTCGGCTCCGGCACATCCACCGGCAGGCAGAGCAACGTCTGCGCGCTCCGGTCGCTGGAGAGACAGCGGAAACGCGCATTTTCGGGCAGCCCAAGGCTCACGCGGACCGGCTCGAAGTCGCCCGCCACCGTCAGCGCCGAGCCCGCGAGCGTCAGCGACCGCCCCGGCGCGCTCAGAGGCTGCAAGAGCGGACCAATGTCGTTCGGCTCGCCATGGATCTCCGGCACTGGCTCAATCTCCTCCGCCAGAGCAACTGTCGGAACTGCTGATTTCACCTCGGCGGCGGGCGCTTCTGGCTGGCTCTGGCCCTGAGGCTGGCTGCCGTTCTCCGGCGACTTGCGCGGCCCCTTGCGCCCATTCCAGCGGTTACTGCGCCCAGCGGTATCGCCGCGATCACCATTTTGCGGATAGGGCAACCGCAACCAGACCACCATCGGCTCGTGCGCGCCCTCATCAAGCAACAGGCGCGCGCCTTCTTCGCGCATCTGGTTCAGCCGCCAGGCCACGGCGGAAAGCTCCGAGGCGAGGCTGTCGGGCGCCTGCTTGTTCTTGCCGCCGGAGAGCGCTCTGGCCGTCTCGCGGGCGACCTTCGCCACCGCCGCCAGCCGGGCATCCATCGTGCGCCAGGCCGCCGCCACGTCGTCCCAGGCGTCATGCTGGCGCGCGCGCGCATCCAGCCGAAGCACCCGCTGCTCCTGCGGCTCGACATGGCCCTGCTCGCCGCCATGCGCATGCGCCTCTTGCAGCAGTCGTCGCAACGCCACGAAGAGACGCTCGCTCGCCTGTCGGGCCTGAGTTACCTGCTCGTACCAGCTGCGCAAGCTGGCGTGTTCTATCCGGCCTGCCGCCTGACGCAAGAGGCCGCCTCCGGGCTTGCCATTCGCCTCCCGCGCCAGATCATCCAGCGCACTGCTCACCCGGCGCTGATCGAGAACCACCTCGCGCGCCTTGCGCACATTCTCCTCGAAGACGTGGGAATCCAGCACGAGAACGCGCCTGCACTCCGGCAAGCTGTCGTCATTGCCACTGGCAAGGCGCTCCGCCAGCGCCTCGTGCGTGGTGACGAGCACGCGCGCGTCCTGTGCCTTCTGGCGCGCGCGAGTGAAGAAGCAGTAGCCGTCGCGGAGGTAGTTGCACGTGGCCATCGCCTCGGCGTGTTCGGCGCCGCCGCGCACCCGCTCCCACGCGATGTTCTCAGGGCCAGAAAGCGCCACATCCACCCGCGCGCCCGTCTGCGTTGTCTGGAGCCAGACGGCCAGTCGGGCCAGACCGCGTGTCATCTCGCGCGAGAAGCTGTCTCCGTCAGGGATCCGCGCCTGGCCGAACCAGCGGTGCAGGCACAGATACTCGTCTCGCCGCATCACCTCGGCAATCGGTAGCGACACCCCTATGCGCCGGAAGAGTGCGGGAAGCTTCTCTCGCGCCAGCTGTGCCAACTGCTCCCGCGTGGCGACGGCCACCATCAGGCGCTCGTCCTCGTGCGCAACCAGCCAGCGCGCCACCGGCTCGAGCGTCGCATCGAGATCACCTGGCAGCGCCTCCGCCAGCAGCGTACCTCCCTCGTCGAGCGCTGCTACCATCTCCCGCGCCAGCGAGTCCACAGCGGGTGCGAGGGCGGTGGGAGGCGCTGGCTCGACGGCGCCTGTCGTGGATTCGGGGATCGGCGTTTCCTGGGCGACCGCCAGCGTCAGAACATCGGGATCAACACCGAGCTGGCGCGCGAACTGGTCACCCAGCGATGCGGTCAGCGCGTGGCCAAAGGCATTCGCGGGTTGCTCACGACGCTGATTCCCTCCGCGTAGAAAATAGCGCGGCGTCCACTCGGGCGCGGCGGGCAGGTCGCGCAGGGTGCGGGCCAGCGACGCCTCGGTGGTCTCGATCCGTTGCAGAAGGAGTAGAAACAACTCGTGGGTCAGTTGCGCATCGGCCAGCGCGCGGTGATGCACGTCGGCGGGTATGCCGAGCGCCTCGCCCAACGCGCCCAGGCTATAGTTGGGCTGGTTCGGTAGCAGCAGCGACGCCAGCTCCCACGTATCGATCAGTGGGTTGCGGCGGGCCAGCCCCACCTTCTGCAGAAACGCGACATCGAAGCCGACGTTATGCCCCACCAGCGGCGCATCGCCCAGAAACGTCCGCAGCTGCCCATGCAGCGAGGAGAGCGGGGGCGCGGAGCGTAGCTCATCCGGGCGAATGCCGGTCAACCGCTGAATGCGATAGGGCAGCGACATGTTGATCGAGACGAGTGAGGCGAAGGTATCGAGCACCTCACTTCCCGCGAACTTGACCGCGCCTACCTCGATGATAACATCCTGCTCGTGATGCAGCCCGGTTGTTTCCAGGTCAATGGCGACGCGCACTGGCTGAGAGCGCACCCTTCTCTCCGTTCCATTCTTAAGCGCCGCCTCGGCGCTGGCCGGTGACGTTCGCGTGGGCCTGTCAGTGTCTCTCGTCTGGCTGTGGCGATTCAGTGGCGGGCATCTCCGCCAGTTGTCGCAGCAATTCGCGCGCCGCCGCGGCAGCCCGCGCCCGGTGGCTGATGAGATGCTTGCCCTCGGCGCTCATCTGACCCACAGTGCGCTGCTGATCCGGCATGTAAAAGATGGGATCGTACCCAAAGCCACCGCTGCCCGCTGGCACAAAGGCAATCTGCCCTTCAAGCGTTCCCTCGAACAGCCCCAGCACGCCTACTGGCGCTGGTCTGGCGATCACCATCGCGGCACGGTAGCGGGCGGTGCGCCGCTCGGCAGGCATATCGGCCAATCGCCCCAGCAGGATGCGGAAACGCTCCTGGTAGGAGACCTCATCGCCAGCCCAGCGCGCTGAGTAGATGCCTGGTTCGCCGCCAAGCGCGTCGATCTCCAACCCGGAGTCTTCCGCCAGCGTCAGCATGTTGGCGGCATCGGCCCAGGCGGTCGCCTTCAGAATAGCATTCTCGGCGAAGGTCGTCCCGGTTTCCTCGACCTCCAGCGCCAACCCAATGTCGTTTGGGCTGACCAACTCGTAGGGAAGCCCGGCAAGAATCGCGCGCAATTCCTCGATTTTATGCGGATTTGTGGTCGCGAGCAGCAGGCGCGGCGGCTCCGATGGCAGCGCGGATTCTGGCGACATAGGCACGATGGCAAGTGACCTTCCTACGAGTGGCAGACGTACCCTTCCACGCACGAGCAGCGCGGCTTGCCTGGATAACGATGGCAATGCCTCTCAGCGAATCAGGCTATAAATGCAGGCTCATGATAGCACGCGTGCGATACGAGCGTCGAGGTGAGACGCAATCATCCAGTGCGAGAGTGCGAAATATCTTGTTTCAATAGGTTGTTGACATTAATTTACGTTTGCTGTATAGTATTTTTAGAGTTCTAAAAATTCAGTGGGAGACTTACCATGACCGGAGAGACGACGGCGGAAGATATCCGCAGACTGCCCACCCGCGCCGTGGACTGCCTCAAGTATATGTACAAGCTGCGCGAGCGCGGCGAGCGGGTGACGACCTCCGCCATGCGCGAACGGCTCCAGGCACAGGAGCCGGATGGCCAGCTCAGCGACGCGACGGTGACACAGCTCTTCAAGTCGCTGGCTGAACAAGGCTACATAGAGCATATGCCGTATCGCGGGGCGGAGCTGACGCCGAAGGGAGCTGAAGCGGCGGCGGAGCTGGTGCGCCACCATCGCCTGCTGGAACTGTATCTCGTGCGCCATCTCGGCTATAGCTGGGACGAGGTGGACGCCGAGGCCGAGCGTCTCGAACACGCCATCTCCGAGCACTTCGAGGACCGGATAGATGCGCTGTTGGGCCATCCAACCGAAGACCCACATGGCGATCCCATTCCCAGCAAAAGCGGCGAAGTCATCACGCAGCATACACAGCCGCTCTCGGCGCTTCAGCCGGGAGACCAGGCGATTGTGCGCCGCGTGCGCGATGACAATGCTGATATGTTGCGCTACCTCGCTTCCCTGCGCCTGGCGCCAGGCGCGCGAGTCACACTGCTGGAGCGCGCGCCATTTGGCGGCCTGCTGCGGCTGCGCATCGAAAACGCCGACTCGTCCGCCGAGCAGACGGTTGGCGGCGAACTGGCAGATGCCGTGCAGGTGGTCGTGGCATCCAGGTGATTATGGTGATTTCGTGGTGGGGGCGAGGATAGTTCAATGGAATTTGTACGTCGTTCGTGGATGGAGCGGCTCCGCTCAACACTCAATGTGCATCGCAGAGTCGCTACCAGCAGCGCGCGCACCGTCGCCGCGGCCGAACAGTCGCTCGCCGCGCCACAGCGCTTCAGTCTGCGCGGTGTTCTCCCTTTTCTGGGACCGGCGTTCATCGCTGCCATCGCCTATATCGATCCCGGCAACTTCGCCACTAATATTCAGGCAGGCGCGCAGTTTGGCTACCTGTTGCTCTGGGTGATCCTTGCCAGCAATCTGATGGCCATCGTGCTCCAGATGCTCTCAGCCAAATTGGGCATCGCCACTGGCAAGAACCTGCCCCAACTGTGCCGCGAGTACCTGCCGCGTCCGGTGAGCATGGGCCTCTGGGTGATTGCCGAGATCGGCGCAATGGCGACCGACCTCGCGGAGTTCCTGGGCGCGGCCATCGGCTTCAATCTGCTCTTCCATATCCCTCTGCTAGCGGCGGGACTCCTCACGGGTGTCACCACGTTCGCCATCCTGGCGTTGCAGCGGCTGGGATTCCGCCCGCTGGAGGCCATCATCGCTTCGCTGCTGGCAGTTATCGCCATCTGCTATGTGGTCGAGACATTCCTGGCGCGACCGGACGCCGGGCAGATCGCCTACCATGCGTTCGTGCCGCAGTTTGCCGGAACAAGCAGTATCCTGCTGGCCGTGGGCATCCTCGGCGCGACCGTGATGCCGCACGTTGTCTACCTGCACTCGGCGCTCACGCAGAATCGCATTCAGGCACGTAACGAGCGGGACGCGAAACGTATCCTGCGCTTCGAGCGTTTTGATATCATCATTGCTCTTGGGCTGGCCGGGCTGGTCAATGGCGCGATGCTCATCATGGCGGCGTCGGTCTTTTTTGGCAGCGGCCATAACGAGATTGGCTCGCTGGAGACCGCGTTCCATACACTGCGGCCGCTGCTTGGCGACGCCTCGTCGGTTATCTTCGGCGTGGCGCTGTTGGCCTCTGGCCTCTCGTCGTCGACGGTAGGGACGCTGGCGGGCCAGGTCATCATGGAGGGCTTCCTGGGGTGGAAGATTCCCACCTGGCTGCGCCGTGGCCTGACGATGCTGCCCGCGCTGGTCTTCATCGCGCTCAACGCGAATCCCGACCAGACGCTGGTGATTAGCCAGGTGGTGCTGAGCTTCGTCCTGCCGTTCGCCATCATACCGCTGCTGATCTTCACCAGTCGGCGCAGCATCATGGGTGGGCTGGTCAACCGGCGGGCGACGATGATCGCTGGCTGGGTCATCGCGACGATCATCCTGGGGTTGAACGTGCTGTTGATCGCGCAGACATTCGGCATCGGCCTGTTGCGTTGACGCGCCGTACCCTCGATGCGCACGGTGCCGATGGCTGGCACACTTCTCACGATGCGATACGTCTCTACTATCGGGTAGGTATGCGGCCAATGGATGCGAGTGCGTCTGCCTGGCTCGCCAACGCCTGGTCTACCCAGTAGGGGGTCATCGTGAAGCGTCAGCTTATCATCGTCGCGGCGACGGTCGCCGTCGCACTGGTTGTGACTGTGATTGTCCTTGCTACCCAACCAAAGGGTTCCCACGCCGCGACTCCCGCACCGCTGACCGGCCATTCGTGGACGCTCACCCGGCTTGTGGTAGATGGCAATGAGACGATTCTTTCCAGCGCCAACCCGATCACACTGAGCTTCCAGGCGCAGGATCACACGCTCAGCGGCAGCAGTGGCTGTAATACCTACGGCGCATCTTACACGTTGACAGGCGCCCAGATCCATATCACTGGCATGCGCACTACCCTGGTGTTGTGTGAAGACGCTGACGTGATGGCGCTGGAATTCGCCTACACGGATGGGCTTTCGCGCGTGGAGACTTTGCGCATCGACGGCGCTACGCTGACACTGGAGGGCGACAACGGCCAGGTTTTCATGACCTTCGTGTGATTCGTGTGATAGCCCGCCAGGGGGATGCTACAGCGCTCGCCGGGTATGCGCTGAGCGCCGATGACATGCGGGCTATGAGACATTCAGATGCTTGACGCCTTCAGGCGAGCATGCCTATACTATGACAGTACGGCTTTTGCGGGGTGTAGCGCAGTTGGTCAGCGCGCATGGTTTGGGACCATGAGGTCGCCGGTTCGAATCCGGCCACCCCGACCGCGATGCCACCGGGTTTCACAGGCGTCGCCGCGACCCGCACACTGTTTCAATCCCCCTGATCACTTCTGGTCATTTGACCACCGGTTCTGGGGCGCGGCTGTGTGGGTGTTTCTCCCGTACGAGCATGCATGCGCCTAGCATATGCCTGGCATACACCGTGCATATGAAACGTGTGCGCAACGTACGGAGAGGAGGACAATGTTCGATGGACGCTGGCTCAAGTAGTCGTAGCCAATTCTTATCGCTAACCTGCCGTCGCGTTCCAGTTTTGCCAGCCTGATTTTGGGCGCTCCGCACCCTTCCGCAGGCCGACCTGGAAAGCGTCGGCCATAACAGCATTATGCGGGAGGCCCTTCATGGAGCAGCCAATTCCAACCCCAACCGATGTGCTGACGCAGCGTGTGCTGGTTGCGCGCCGCGCCGCGGAAATCACCTTTCGTCGCCCCCTGGCCTACCTGCGCCGCTGGCGTTCTGGCCGTTTTCCCCGTCCCCTCTTCTTCCTCGCCTTTCTCGGCCCCGGCTTGATCGCCGCCAACGCAGGCAATGACGCGGGCGCCGTCGCCACCTGGTCGAGCGTGGGCGCGCGCTACGGCTACGGACTGCTCTGGGCGCTGGTGCTCGTCACAATCGCGCTGGCGGTCGTGCAGGAAATGTGCGCGCGGATGGGCGCGGCCACTGGCGAGGGTCTCTCCGACCTGATTCGTGAGCGTTTCGGGGTCCGCGGCTCCGCCTTCGCGATGTCAACGCTTTTCTTCGCCAATGTTCTTATCACCGTCTCCGAATTTGCCGGGATCGCCGCCGCCTGCGAACTCATCGGTATCTCCAAATATATTACGGTGCCGCTGGCCGCCATCGGCATCTGGCTGATCGTCACGCGCGGCTCGTATGAGCGTGTCGAAAAAATCTTCCTGTTTATGGCGTTCGCCTTCTTTGCCTATCCTATCGCCGCTATCATGGCCCATCCCGACTGGGGCGATGTGCTGCATCATACCGTCGTTCCCACGGTTTATCTCAACGCCACCTACTTCCAGTTGCTCGTCGGCGCGGTGGGTACGACCATCACGCCCTATATGCAGCTTTTTATCCAGTCCAGCGTCGCCGAGAAGGGCATCCAGATGGAGGACTATCCGGCAGAGCGGCTCGAAACGTATGGCGGATCGATCTTCGCGGGCGTTGTCGTCGCCTCCATCGTCATCGCCACCGGCGCGACGGTCTTCGCCGCCAGCCATGGCGCGGGGGTGCAGATCAACGACGCCACCCAGGCCGCGATGGCGCTCGTGCCGTTCCTGGGCCGATTTGCCCCGATCCTCTTTATGGTTGGGCTGCTCGGCGCGTCGCTATTGGCGGCGGCGGTCGTGCCACTGGCCACGGCGTACTCGGTCTCTGAATCATTCGGCTTCGAGCGCGGCGTCTCGTACTCATTCAAAGACGCGCCCATCTTTCATGGTCTCTTTACCGGCATGATTATCCTGGGCGCGGTTGTCGCGCTCATCCCAGGGCTGCCGCTGATCCCGCTCATTGTTGTGGCGCAGATCATCAATGGCATGCTGCTGCCGATTCTGCTGGTCTTCATTCTGCGGCTGGTCAACGACCGGCGCATCATGGGCAAATACGTCAACAGCGTGCTGCAGAACATCATTGCCTGGGGCATTACCAGTGTCTTGTCGGTGCTCTCATTCATCATGATTCTCAGCATCGTGCTCCCTGCCGTCGGAATTCCGTTCCTCCAATGACGAGACACTCTTCGCGACAACGACTGACTTGCGCTGCATTTCGTGCCGATAAAGGAGCGTTCCAATGCCTGCACTAACAGAATTCCTCGGGAAACCCATTCGCGACCCCAACGGCGAGGCAGTGGCAGCGCTACACGATCTGGTGGTGCGTCTGCCCCAGACCGAGACGCCAGCAAACCCAATGGATATCTATCCACCAGTTGTTGGATTGGTGGCGCGGGTCAAGGGGCCACACGGCTCGCGCGACATCTTCATCCCCCTGGATGAGGTGAGAAGCCTCACGCCAGAGGGCGCCGAACTGTCAACCCAGCAGATGAACCTGCGTCGGTTCCAGCGACGCGAGGGTGAGATGGTGCTGCGCGACGGCCTTTTCGACCGCCAGGTGGTGGACCTGGAAGGGCGACGCGTTGTGCGCATCAACGACCTCGATCTCTCTCGTCGTGACGAGACATGGCGGCTGGTCGCGGTGGATATCGGCCCTAGCGCGCTGCTGCGCCGGATGGGCTGGGCGCGTGTCGGCCAGGCGGTGACAGCGGCCTTCGGACGCGACTTCGCTCGTAAAGCGCCGCTGATCGACTGGTCACAGGTGGCTCCGGTTGCCAACGATGAGGATGGTGCGCTCCGCCTGCGTGTGCCGCGCGCCAAGATTGAGGTGATGCGCCCCGCTGAACTGGCGCGTCTGCTGGAGCAACTGACGCCGCAACAGGGCGCGAACCTGCTGGATGATCTGGACGAGGCGCAGGCCGCCGACACGCTGGAAGAGCTGGAAGACGAGCAGCAGGGCCAGATTCTGCGCGCGATGGACCCCGAACGCGCCGCCGATCTGCTCGAAGAGATGGAGCCAGACGAGGCGACCGACGCGCTGCAAAGCATCACCACCGAGGAGGCGCAAGAGCTGCTCAAGCGCATGGACCGCGACGAGGCGAGCGATGTGCAGGAGCTGCTGGGCTGGCCAGAAGACAGCGCGGGCGGCATCATGACGACCGACTACATCTCAGTACCTGACTGGGCCACTGTCGACGAGGTCATCGAGGCGCTGCGGGCGCGGGCGAAGGCGGCGGCAAACGACCTGGATGATCCGCTGCCGGAGGGGCTGCTCGAAATCTACATCGTGAGCGGCGATATGCCCGCGCCGGTGCGGTCGAATGGGGCGAAGGCGCGCGCAAAGGGACGGCCGCGAACATCTGGCGCGCCGACGGTGACCGCGCCCCGCCCCGGCATCTCGCTGGAGGCGGAGGGCAGGCTGGAGGGCATGGTCTCCCTGCGCGACCTGCTGCTGGCCGACCCCGACGCGCGCATCGCTGATATCGCACACCCGACGCAGCATATGGCGCACCCGCTGGACAACGAACGCGACGTGGCGCACACCATCGCCGACGACGACCTCTTGGCGCTGCCGGTGGTGGACGACCAGGGCGCGCTGCTGGGCATCGTGACGGTGGACGACGCGATAGACGTCATCCTGCCCACCGCCTGGAAGAAGCGCATCCCCCGCCTCTTTCACTGAAATTCGGAGCCAGGAAGGGATAATAGCGCCTATGAGTGGCTTGCCTGAACAATTACATGCTGACCTGCGCCTGGATAACCTGCCACCACTTCCCCAGTCGCAGGCAATTCGCATGCTCGTGCCAAAGCTCTGGCAGAACGAGCAGGTTGTGGCGATCTGGCTGGGCGGCAGCCTCGCCGCTGGCACAGGCGACCCCTACAGCGATATCGATCTCCGCGTTGCGGTCCCGCCCGAAGTCCTTTCCGACTGGGAAGCCTCAGACCTCCACACCATCCTCGACGGGCCAGCGCTGGCCCGGCAGCTCGTAAAGCTTGGGGACAGCGCATTTATCCATCACATGATTCTGCAGGGTGGCGATATTCTCGACCTGCTCGTGCAGAGCAGCGAGGCCGCACCCGGCAACGAGCCTGTGCTGATTCTCGGCTGCCGCGATGACGCCCTGGCCAAGCGACTCGCCTCCAGCGATCAAACGCCAGAGGCTGCGCGTACTCCGGTGACGAGCGAAGCGGTACGCGAACTGGTCGTGGCCTTCTGGGTCAACAGCCACAAGCATCGCAAAGTGCTGCATCGCGGGCTGGATCTCATGTTCCCCGCCGCTAGCTATGCGAACTGGTACATGCTCATGCGCATGTGGTACATCGATGCGACCAGCTGCGACACCAGCTCATATCACTTTTCCGGCATCCATGGCCTCACCGAACTGGTACACGCTGTCGAATCGGTCAACGGGATGGAGCCACTAACGCTCTGCGGCGCGCCGACACAGACCCGCGAGGAGATATGCGACGCGATCGAGCGCTACCAGGAAACCGTCTCCCTGCTGGGGCGACGCCTGGCCGAGCGCTATGGCTTTGAATACCCGGCAGAACTAGAAAATATCGTGCGCCGGGACTGGAAGGCTTTCCGAGCGATGGCCTGACCCAATTATCAACACATCACATGTTGGGCAGATGCTTCTCGCGGAACTCCTCGATGGTCATGCCATACACCACCTCATCGTGGAAACCGCCCTCGGTATAGACCATGCGTCGCAAGCGGCCTTCATGCTGAAAACCCAGGCTTTCGTGCAGACGCATTGACGCCTTATTGAAGCTGTAGACCTTGATGGTCACCTTCTGGTAGCGGCGCTCCTGGAAGTAGTAGCGCAGCAACAGCCGAATCGCCTCGCTCGCGTAGCCTTTGCGCTGCTCCTCGCGCTTGACGTTGATGCCATAGGCGAACGTGCCGACGCGCGGGTCAGCCTCATGCACGCCCATATCGCCGACGACTGCGTCATCCTTGATACGGGCAATCGTGAAGCGGATGTTATCATCGGTGATTGGCCGCGTGGACTCCTGCTCGGTCCAGCGGCGCACCGCCTCGCGCGACTGCGGCGGAGGGATGAAATATAACGGGCGTGTCTGCCCATCGTCGAAGTTCCAGGCGAAGTAGGTCTCCCAGTCGCCTGGCTCGATGGCCCGCAGCCGGATCAGCTTTCCCTGCCAGAGCGAATGTGACTCGTTCGTACCCATGTCCAATGCCACTACCTCGGCCCCATAGCGCGGACAGCGGCCAGTGCGGCCTCCAAATTGGCAGCGGGAGTGCGCGGCGGAATCGAGCAGCCCGGCGCGACCAGCACGCGGCGGCCCCCCGTCTCCTTGATCGCCGCCCGTGCCTCCTCGTCCACCTGCTCCGGCGTGCCATCGGACAATGTCGTCTTCTCGCTCACGCCGCCCATCACCGCCTTCGTCGTCCGCTCCTTGCCTTCGCCCAGCGATGGATTGCCTGGCAGCGTCGCCGCCCAACTGATCGCCGCGACAGGATAGTCGGCCAGCAGGTCGAAGTAGATATGCTCGCCGCAGTTGTGCAGCACATTCAGCGGCGCTTTCCCCGCGAACGCATCCATCACGCGCTGGTCGTACTCGCGCCCGAAGCGGCGATACTGTTCCTCAGTGAGCATATCGCTGCTGGCCCAACCGGTCGTCGCGAAGAAGATGCCGCTCGCGCCCGCCTCAAGCGTCGCCTGCACATAGTTGGCGAACGTCTCGGCGATGACATCGAGCGCGGCCCGCAACGCATCGGGATTATCCTGGATGGATGTCAGCACCGGTCCAGGCTGGTTGCCGACCAGATACTTGGCGACCGAGAGCGGCGAGAAGACCGTCTGCATGAAGTACGCCTCGCCCGCCAACCCGTCGCGAATCTGGCGTAGAGCCGCTAACTGCTCACCCAGCACGCCACGGTCCGGCTCCAGCGGACGCAGCCGCCGCCAGTCGCCCGGCTCGCGCACCGGCCAATCGACGAAGCGCGGCCCCTTATTGGGATCATTGCTACGTTCCAGCTTCGCGCCCCAATCTTCGACATGGTAGCTGGCGCGCGGATTCACCTTCATGTAATCCCAATCATACGTGCGGTAGTTCGCCAGCATCGCCTCGGCCAGTTCCTCCGCGCTCCACTCCTTCAGATAGCTATGGCCCCAGAAGCTAATCGGCGCGCGATCCACCGCGGCGCCCTTCAGCGCCGCATCCACCCGCTCGATCTTATTCATCGCTCGTTTCTCCTTCGCTCATGAAGACGGCAGGCGCTTTCCCGGACAATTCATAAACCACTTCACCCCACATCCGCCGTCAGATGATAGCTCGCGGGCGTCTGCGTCGTCGGGGCCATCGCCGAGACCGCCAGCAGCACCTTCGTCACCGAGCCACCGAAGCCGGGGAAAGTCGCCTGGCCCACCCCGCTCGCCGCATCCACCGGGATCTGCACGATGGTCGGCGCCGCCTGCCCGGCGGTATAGACGACCGCCTGCGCCAGATACTGCTCGGGCAGCACATTGTTCGAGCGTATCCAGCCGTCGGCCTTCCAGCCGTTATCGGTCGAAACGTTATCGCTGAAGTGGAGTTGCGGAATCGAGAGCGCGTCAATCGTCATCCCGGCGAAATGCACCGCGTCATCCGTGATCGACTCGAAGCGCAGCAGAATCTTCTTACCCGCCCACCGGCTCAAATCCGCCGACTCATTAACCCACTGCGGCGACTTGCCGCCGCTGACGCCCGTCATGCCGTTGCCATAGTTGCCGCCATTGGGGTTGCTCATGGTGGATGTGGTCGTCGGCACGGTCGTCCAGTTCTTGCCGCCATCGTCCGAGACGGCGACATAGGCGTAGTCGTAGTCCGTTTCCAGCTGGAACCACGCCGCGAAATTCAGCGTCACCGGCTTGCCCGCCAGCGCGCTCAGATCGAACGCGCGGGTCAGCGTCGAGTCCATCTCATTACCGCTATTGCTCCACCACTCCGCCGCCGCGCCGCGGTAGGGCGTATTCGGCACGATGCCAATCGTCGGCTGGCCGTTGAAGCGCACCGTCAGCGCCCCCGAAGTCGTCCCTGGCGTGAATTCGTAGTACTGCGCGGCATACTGCGCCACAGTCTCGGGCTTGGTGTCTGAGCCATCAGCATAGGGATAGCTCGACGCCTGATGCTGTACCGTGGCGCGCTTGCCCGGAATCCGTGGATAGGCGTAGATGCCGTTGGCGATGGTGGGATCGTTGAGCAGATTCGCCAGCACATACTTACCAAAGACATCGTTGAAGCGGTCTTTCGTCCCGTAAGCCGCCAGCGCCGCATCAACGTTCAACGGCTCCTGCTCGGGGCTGGTGAGCAGCTTGCGCAGGATGTCATAGCCACCATAATGCTGGGCGAGATACGAGAGAAAGAGGTAGCCCGCGCCATAGCGGATGAAATCGGTCTGGTTGTCCCCGGTCCAGCCGCCGAGCATGGTATCGGGATTCTCCAGCAGGGCGTCATCCATCCCCTGAACGCTGTAGTTATTGAGATGCTGCGCGACGACGGACATCCCCTCGTTCTGCCACGAGTCGTCGCCGGGATGCCAGAACCAGTGGATCATATGCTGGAACTCATGGGCAATCGTGGCATTGTATTCCGACGTTCCTGGCTGGCCGATGCTGCTGGCAAGGTTGATGTAGATCATCTGGCGTTCGTTGGAGTACGGCGAGACGGCGCGCGGAAACTCGTCCTCAGACGAGAAGTAGCCGCCGAGATACTGGCCGAGATAGCGGGCGTTGAGCACGGTGATATGCGAATCATCGTCTGGGCCGGGGAACCACTGCGAGCCGAAATATCTGCGGTTGGTGGGATACGTCTTCGTCTCGAAGATGCGCGCCGAGGCGGCGACACTCGCCGCGCTGATATTCGCGCCATCCTCGACATACATGTAGAGGTGCGGCGTAACGACGGTCAGCCGCGCGCGAATCTGGTGATAGCCGCCGGACTGGTCGGGGTTGACGACCCAGAAGGCGCGCTCGTCGCCAACTTTCTCGTTGCGCGGCGAGGCGCGCACGCGGCAGGGAATCTCGCCGCCATGGCTGACAAGCCGCTGGGCAATGCTATAGAAGTTGCGGACGGGTCGAGGCGTCTCCAATACGCGCGTGGCATTATAGGCGGCGATAGCCTGGGCCGAGGCATTGGCGGGCGGCGCGACGCTTACCGGCGCTTCGGGCGCGGTCCAGGTCGGGCAGGCTGCCGTGAGCGGATCGGTAGCCGGGGCGAGCGTGGCCGTCGGCGCGGCGGGTCTCACGTTCCAAATCGGCGTGCAGCCGCTGAGCAGCAGCGCCAGCGTCAGGAAGACCAACCCTATGTGGATCAGGGTTCGAGGGCGAGGGTGTCGCATCTGTAGCATGTCAGTGGCATCCTCCTGCGCGTCTTCTTGGAAATGGCGAGCCTGCCGCGTTCCCCATTATAACAGCGGTTGAGTTGGGGCTGCCCGCGCTACTCGTTACTGCTGAGCATGCAGAAGTACTATCAGGGGTTCCGAGATGCCAATATTTCAGGGACTCTCTGATACAATAGGCGCCACTACGCGCCTGGTTTCAACGTGATGTCGCGACGATGCGGCATGACGGGGCGCATTGCGCGAGCTGGCCGCGAAGAGCCGGCGTCACATGTGGCAAGGGGTTATGCGCCCGTGAAGCGACGAAGAAGTGGGCTGGACCGGCTGATTTACCGATTTCAGGACCGTTGGGAGACAGATCGCCAGTTTCGCGCAATGGTGAGCGGTGTGCTGGGGCTGGTGATGATTATCGCGCTCTGCTCGTGCATGGGGGTCGTCACGACGATAGCCAACAACACCGTCGCCAGTGTGAATGCCGCCCGTAACGTCGGCGTCGCCAACAGTCAGAACGCTGATACGGGCATTGGCCAGATCAAGGGCGTGCCGACCTTCCCCACCGCGACCGCGCCCTCCTGGCAGCCGGGCAGCTCACCCTCGGCTGGCGTCATCCCCGACTCACAGACGCCTCTTCCCTCGCCCACATCCCCGCCGACAGCCACCGCTGGGCCAACCGCGACACCCTGCCAAACGAACTGCGGCGGTGGAGGCGGGGGCGGTGGCACATGGTTGGTGACCGTTACCGGCTATGGCACACCGTCCCCCTGTATCGCCGGGAGCGCTTGCAGCTTTACCGTCCATACCAGCATCGCGGGCGTGAATACGCCGGGCGTCGGACTGGCGATTGTCATCACATTCCCTGGTGGTGGAACATACCTGGACGAGAATGGTGAGATGACCAATGGTAGTGGCAATTACACCGCCCACTTCACCGTGCCGGGTGGCGCCTCGGCGGGCAACGCAGATGTCTGGATTCAGGCGCACTACAACGGGATGACGAACGACAGCTTTCACCTTCCGATGGCCTGCCAGTAATTGGGGCTATTTTGGCCTATAGGGAACACATGATGTTGTAGAACAGTTAGAGAGTAGATAGTAGGCAGGGAATTTGGGAAGAAGCTGACCGTAAGGAGGAAGAGCGGCATGATGCGACGTCCGCAGTGGGCAGGCCCGCGTATCAGCATGCTGGAGCAGGCAATCCGCCGGTTTCAGGACCGGTGGGAGACCAATCGCCAGTTTCGCGCGACGGCGAGTGGGGTCATAGGGCTGGTGATGATCGTCGCCCTCTGCTCATGCATGGGTGTCGTGACGACCGTCGCCAACAGCGCGCTCGCCGGGTTCTCCGCCGCGCGCGACTCCGGTACCGCCGGAAATACCAACACCGGCACCGGACTGATCAAAGGCGTGCCGACCTTCCCCACTGCGACTGCCCCCGCCTGGCAGCAGAGCGGCGTACCTCCCTACACGATCATCCCCAACTCTCAGACGCCCGTTCCCGGGCCTACCCAGCCGCCAACCGCCACTCCAGGCAACGGTGGACCCGGTCCTGGTGGCGTGCCAACCACCTGCAACGGCGGCGGCCAAAATACCTGGGCGCTGACCCCCTGCCCGCAGGTGCACGGCCAGGCTGGCACGCTCACCATCTCCGCGCCCAAGCATGCTGGCGCGACGCTGAATATTTTGATCAGCTTCGGCTGCAATAGCTGCACGCTCCTCTTCACCCCTCAACAGGGCTACAAGCTGGATGGCACTGGCAACGCCACAGTCAGCTACACCGTTCCGGCGGCGGCAGCCAATAGCCAGGTGCCTATCAGTGGGATGATCAACATCACCGGCGGCCCCACCCTCGGCATTAACGCCGCGCCCGTGCAGTAGCGCAACAGCGCAGTAGTTGAGAAGGCGGGACGATGCCGGACGGCGATACGGAGGCTGACTGGCGCGAGCAGGGTGAATCACTACTCATGTCGAACTGCTCCCCTGAAGCGCTCGACCACTATGCGCGCATCCTCGAAGATCACCCAGACGATCCCGCCGCCTGGGTGGGCAAGGCGCCGTAGCCGCTGCCACTTCCGGCTGCCACGCGACCTACTATCCCAATGAGAGCTACGACACATACGGCAGCCATATGCGCGAGATCCTCACGGCGCTGACCTCCGGCGCGGCGAGCGATCAGAGTAGGCAGTGCGGGGAAAAGACTGACGATTCGTCGCGGGTGTGACGCATTACCATGTGCATTTTGTGTGCGTCGGATACACTGGATGATGAACGTATAAAGCCCACTCCCGGCGAACGATATTCCTTTTTGCCTGTTGCCGTTGCGAGTGATGCCCAGACATTGCTATAATGGGGCGCGAGTTGCCACGACACACCCGACACAAGCGAACAGCAGGTAGTGTGCTGGCGGGTTTCTGAGGGGAAGGCGGCGCGGGTTCACCCATGCTCGGACGAGTGCTCAAAAATCGCTATAAGCTCATCGATGAGCGTGGCCGTGGCAGTATGGCGACGGTCTATATCGGGAGAGATCTCGAATCAAACCGTCTCTACGCGGTCAAAGTGCTCAGCCGAGAGGCAGCGGCGGATTCCGAGCTGGCCGAGCGTTTCCAGCGCGAGTTCGAGCTGCTCAAGCGGCTCTCGGGGCCACACGTTGTCAGCCCGGTGGATTCCGGCGAGGACCGTGGCAGCCTCTTTATCGTCATGGACTACGTGGATGGGCATAACCTCAAGCATGCCATCCTGACCGGTGGTCCCTTCCCGGTACGGCGCGCCATCGACGTGGTCCAGCAATCCGCCGCCGGGCTGGTGACCGCCGCGGAACAGGGCATCGTCCATCGCGATATCAAGCCACAGAACCTCTTGCTGAGCGTGAACGGTGTGGTGAAGCTGACCGACTTCGGCCTGGCGCGCAGCAACGAATCGCGCGATATCACCGTCACCGGCTTCTTCGTCGGCACGCCGTTCTACGTCGCCCCTGAGCAAGTGGAAAACAGCCGCCGGGCCGATACACGCGCCGATCTCTACTCGCTGGCCTGCGTCTTCTTCGAGATGCTGACCGGGCGTGTCCCTTTCGATGGGGAGCATGCCTGGGATGTCGTCTTGCAACACCTCAATAATCCGTCACCATCGGCACGCGCCTTGCGACCAGAACTGCCAGCGGAGTATGACGTATTCTTCCAGCGGGCGTTAGCCAAGAAACCCGCGGAACGGTTTCAGTCGCCGCGCGCCTTTCTCGACGCCATCGAGGCGCTGCCGATTCCCGAGCGCGGCACCACCGCGCCATCCACCGAGCCACCGCTCGGCGTGATGACCGCGGGGAACGGTCAGACGTTTGTGCTGACAGCGCCCGAGATGGTGCTCGGACGGAGCGATCCGCAGCGCAATACACGACCCGATATTGACCTGCTGCCGCTTGATCCGCAACAAACGGTCTCGCGCCAGCATGCGCGCATGAGTTACCGGCAGGGGAAATTCTATCTGGAGGATCTCAAGGCGTTCAACCGAACGCGGCTGAATAACGAGCCGCTAGTCCCGTATCAGGAAGTCGAAGTGCATTCCGGTGATATGATGCGGCTTGGCAAAGTCGAGCTCCGCTTCGAGGTACGCACCCGCTGACGTTTTGGAGAGCGGCTGGGCGAAGGGAATAGAAATTATGAATCTGACACTTGAATCCGCCATACTACCAGTAGTTGCCGCCGGTGGGCTCGGAGGCCCCGTCCTCGTGGCCATTGGCGGGCTGGTGGTCATCATCGCGATCCTGCTGGTCTTCGTGATGGTGCTCCGCAGCAATGGCGACGCGAAAAAAACATCGCGCGGCATTGGCTACGATGCGAATCAGGGGCCATACGGCCAGTCGCGCGCGCCCGTGAGCCAGCCCGGTCGTTCGCGTCCAGGCGGCGGCTGGGGCGAAGACTACGCTGGTCCAGCGAGCCGTCCGAATGCCGGGGCCGCTTCCAGTGATTGGGCATCCTACGGGAATCCGGGCGCGCCAGCCGCGGCAAACGCTGGGCGTGGAAGCGCACCAGGCGGCTGGGGAGGACCACCATCAGGCCAGGGCTGGGGCGACCAGCAGAGTTCCGTTCCACAGTGGGCCGGCCCGCCGGATAACATGGGCCAGCAGCCACAGTGGGGTGGCCAGCCAGCCGCCCAGGCTCCCGGCGGATGGGGCGCTCCTGCCGGCGGCAACGACTGGAATCAGCGGCCACCAGACCCACAACAGGGGTGGAACCAGCAGCCAGCGCCGCAACAGTCCTGGGATCAGCCAGCGCCACAGGGCGCCCCAAACCAGAATTGGAACAACCCGCCCACCAGCCCAAACGCTCCCGGTCAGGATTGGGGCGCGCCTGCCCCCGCGGGCGCATATGGCGGCGGCAGGCAGGACTTTGGCAATGGCGCAGGCGCAGGCGCCTATACCGAGGACCAGCGCACATATGTGGTGCGGCCGCAGACAGGACAGGGCGAGCCGAGGCTTGTGGTCAGCGAGGGCAAAGAGCAGGGCCGCTCCTACGACCTGCACAAAGACCGCATCACTATCGGGCGCAGCCGCGAGAGCGATGTCTTCCTCGAAGATCTGGCTGTCTCGCGCACGCACACGACGATCAACCGGCAGGCCAATGGGCGCTATCTGGTGCGTGACGAGAACAGCGCCAACGGCACGCTCGTCAATGGCCAGCGCATCAACGAGCACATGCTGGAAGATGGCGACAAGATCCAGGTCGGCCAGACGCTGCTGGTCTTCGTCTACCGCTAACGCGGCTGGGCGTTCTCCGCAAGAAGGGCAGCACGGGTGGCAGAACAGGTTGATGACCAGGGCGTTGATGAGCTGATTGGCAAGACGCTCGGCCATTGTGTGATCGAGGAACTGATAGGCCAGGGCGGCATGGCCCGCGTTTATCGCGCCTATCAGGCGAACCTCGACCGTCACGTCGCCGTGAAGGTGCTGCCGCCCTACTATGCCGCCGACCATGACTTCGTCGAGCGATTCAAGGTCGAGTCGCGCGCGATGGCGAAGCTGACGCACCCCAATATCCTCGTGGTGCATGACGCAGGCCGCGAACAGGGTCACCTGTTCATCACGATGGAGTATATCGCTGGCGGCAATCTGAAGGATTACATGGAGAGCCGCCCGTTCACCTTCGCCGATATCCCGCCCATCATCCACGATCTGGCCTCCGCGCTCTCCTACGCCCACGCGCAGGGCATCGTCCATCGCGATGTCAAACCAGTCAATGTGTTGATGGACACCCGGCGGCGGGTAGATAACGGCAAGGAAACGGTCAGCCGCCGTGTCGTGCTCAGCGACTTCGGCATCGCGAAGATGGTCGAAAGCTCGAACGTCATTACGCATACGGGCGCGGGCGTCGGCACGCCGGAGTATATGTCGCCAGAGCAGTGTCGCGGCGCCATGGTGGACGCGCGGAGCGACATCTACGCGCTCGGCGTGATGCTCTACGAGATGCTGACGAACCATACCCCTTTCGAGGCCGATAACTACACCGCGCTGGCGCACTCCCATATCTACGAGCCAGCGCCGCTGCCCTCCACCCGCAATCCGCGCATCTCCCCGGCGGTGCAGGCAGTGGTGATGAAGGCGTTGGAAAAAGACCCGTCTGAGCGCTTTCAGCAGGCGACCGATATGGCGCTGGCGCTCTCGGAGGCGATGGACTCTCAGAAGCCGCTCCCCGGTCCGTCGCCGCGCGTTACGGGAGGACGCGGGCCAACCTCGATGGTCACCTGCGCGAAGTGTGGCGCGCCAAATGTGCCACAGCAGCGCTTCTGCACGACCTGTGGCACACCGCTTGGCACTGGCTCGGTCGCGGTTCCCCGCAAGCCTGCCCCCGTCACTGGCGGGCCGGAGTCGTGGGTGATGTGTCCCAGTTGTCACCAGCCCAATCGCGCCATCGACCGCTTCTGCACCTCCTGCGGCTATTCGCTGCTCACCGGCGTCGCGGGCCGAAGCTGTAGCCGCTGCGGCACGCGCAACGCGGCGGGAGTCCGCTACTGCACGCAGTGCGGCGCCTCGATGGGGTAAGGATACTGCCCAGACCTCACCTCTAGCCCCTGGAGAGGGGAGCCAGAAGCGCCTATGCGGGGCGCTCCACCGTGTAGTGCGTCAGCACGACCCCCGAGGGAAGTGGCTTCGCCTCGACGAGCCGCAGGTTGAGCCGCGCGCCGTCCGGGAACACCTTCTTGCCGCCGCCCAACACCAGCGGATAGACGACCAGCCGATACTCGTCAATCAGGTCGTTTTGCGCCAGCGTATGGATGAGCACGCTGCTACCGTCAATGATGATATTCTTGCCCGGCTGCTCCTTCAGGGCGCGCACCTCCTCCACCACGTTGCCATTGATGAGGGTGGAGTTCCGCCAGGCCGAGGTGTCGGTCAGGGTGGTGGAGACCACGTACTTCGGCATTGCGTTCATTGCGTCGCCAAATGGGTCGCCCGGCGCCATCGGCTCGAAGGCGCCACCGTGTATCTGCCATGTCTTGCGGCCAAGCAGCATGGCGTCACTCTCGCTCATCACCTCAGTGAAATGGGCGCCAATCGCGTCATCCCAATAGGGCCATGTCCACCCGCCATAGGCGAACCCGCCCTCAGTATCTTCATCCTTGCCGCCCGGCGCCTGCATGACTCCATCCAGCGACACAAACTCTGAAACGACAATCTTGCGCATCTGTCCGCTCCTGTTCTCTCATAGTCCTTATGAGGGCGTTCACCCCCTTATTCACTCCCCTCGACATAGTGTACTATCTGAGAGCGCCGCCCAAAATCGGTCATCGCAGTGAACACGGTCAGGGTAGGATTAGCTGCGACATTTAGGCCGCGAAGTCGGCATACCACCTATCTCCGCCCCCATAGTCACTCTGGCCGCCACTGGCGCAGTCTTGCCTGATCCGCTATAGTGTAAGTGATTTTGCTTATCTTGTGTTTTAGCCTGAAAAGATAGACCATGGCCCAGAATATTACCACCCAACGAACACAGCGACCTCAGCGATCTCAGAACGCGCCCGCCACCGCGCCAAAGCTCACCGCGCATCCGCAGCCGACGAAGCGCCAGTATGTGCGTTTCGCCTTCTATACCATCGACCCACAGTGGCGACGATTGCCCGCCGAGCGCCAGAAACAGCACAAACTGGAACTGGTCGAGACGATTGAATCGTTCCACCGCCAGATGTTGCTGCGTCCCTACAGCCTGATGGGTACGCGCGCCGACGCCGAGTTGCTGCTCTGGCAGGTCGCCGAATCGCTCGAACCCTTCCAGGAAATGGCGACGGCGATTCTCTCGACGAGCATCGGCGGCTATCTGCGCCTGGGCGTGTCGTATCTCTCGCAGACCAAGCGCTCGATCTATGAGATTCGCGACAACCCCGACGAGGACGCCGAGCGGCTGGTCATTTCGCCCAGCGACGCCAAATACCTCTTCGTCTATCCGTTCGTGAAGACGCGGCCCTGGTATCGCCTCCCGATGGAGGAGCGTCAGGCGGTTATGGACGAGCACATCCGCATTGGGCGCAAATACCCGGCGGTCAAGCTGAACACCACCTACTCATTCGGGCTGGATGACCAGGAATTCGTGGTTGCCTTCGAGACCGATGAACCCTCCGACTTTCTCGATCTGGTGCAGGAGCTACGTGATACTGAGTCTAGCATGTATACCCTGCGTGATACGCCACTCTATAGCTGCATCAGCATGACGCTGGCCGAGGCGCTCGATGCGCTGGGCGGGCCGAAGATTGCGCAACCCCGCAAGCCCGAAGAGTACGTCGAGGCGTGGATAGATGTCGCGCCGGTCGAAGAAATTCCCGAAGGCACGTCGCGAGTGGTCTTTCTCAATGGCCAGCAGGTGGCGCTCTTTCACGCGGGCGGACGTTTCTACGCCATCGGCAACCGCTGCTCGCACGCGCGCGGCCCACTGAGCGAGGGCGAGCTGTCCATCGGCGACGGCGCGTGTGTCGTCACCTGTCCCTGGCACTTCGCCCAGTACGATCTGGAGACGGGCAAAGTTGTGGATGGCGTCGCCAGCGCGCCGGTACCTACCTACCGGGTCGAGATACGCGACGGCGTCGTTTATGTCGGCACGAAGCCACCCGAAGCGGTCAGCAGGTAAGCTATGACAGAGAACGCTGCCACGGACGTCAGCGCGCCAACGGAGCCAAGTGAGGCATCCGCGCCCTGCGACGCGATTCTAGTCGTCTCGTTTGGTGGACCGGAGGGCATGGACGATGTGATGCCCTTCCTGGAAAACGTCCTGCGCGGACGCAACGTGCCGCGTGAGCGCATGCTGGCAGTAGCGCATCACTACGAGCTATTTGGCGGGGTCAGCCCGATCAACCAGCAGAACCGCGACCTGATCGCGGCGCTGCGCCAGTCGCTCGACGCGCATAGCATCGATCTGCCGATCTACTGGGGCAACCGCAACTGGCGTCCGCTGCTGCCCGACACCCTGCGCGAGATGGCGCGTGACGGCAGACGGCACGCGCTGGCGTATATCACGTCGGCCTATAGCTCGTACTCGGGCTGCCGCCAGTATCTCGAAGACATCGAGCGCGCGCAAGCCGAGGTTGGCCCTGGCGCGCCGCAGGTGAGCGCGCTGCGCAAGTTTTACAACCATCCCGACTTCATTCGCGCCAACGCCGACCGGGTGCGCGCCGCGCTGGCGACGATTCCCACCCCGCAACAGTCGGAGGCAGCCGTCGTCTTCACGGCGCACAGCATCCCGCTGAGCATGGCGCGGAACAGCCGCTATGTCAGCCAGCTGCGCGAGGCCGGGAGACTCATTGCCGAAGAGGTGGGGGTTGGCGACCGCTGGCAGCTGGCGTACCAGAGCAGGAGCGGCCCACCCGCGCAGCCCTGGCTGGAGCCAGATATCTGCGATACTCTACGCGTACTGAAGAATGAGGGCGAAGAGGCGGTCGTAGTTGCGCCAATTGGCTTTCTGTCCGATCATGTCGAGGTACTCTATGATCTCGATGTGGAGGCGCAGCAACTGGCAGACGAGTTGGGAATGACGATGGCGCGCGCGCAGACGGTGGGGACACATCCGGCGTTCGTCGAGATGATTCGCCAGCTCATCGTCGAGCGCATCCAACCGGGGACGGAGCGCCGCTTTCTTGGTTCGGAGGGAGCCAGCCCCGATATCTGCAGGGCCGATTGTTGCGGCGGCATTGCGTCTGGAAGAGACGAGACGGCGAAACACGAATAATGATTGTGGCATATTGAGAAGAATGAACGACATATGAGGCTTGTTCTTGTCGGATTAGACTACCGCACCGCGCCGTTGGAGCTACGCGAGCGGCTCCAGGCAGACGACGCGCGCCTGCTGCCGCTGTTAGCGACGCTGCGACATGGGCCGCTGGACGAACTAGTGGTCCTCTCCACCTGTAACCGCTATGAAGTCTTCGCCACCTGCGACGATCCCACGCTCGCCCAGGATGCGATTGTCGATTGCCTGCTCAGCGCCGCAAGCGTCCCCATGCGTCCTCTGCTCGATTCGCTCTACCGCAAGGATGACGCTGACGCGGTGCGCCACCTCTTCCGGGTCGCCGCTGGGCTAGAGTCGCTCGTGCTGGGCGAGACGCAGATTATGCGCCAGCTTGCTGGGGCGCTCGATCAGGCGCAAGAATCGCGCACGAGCGGCCCGCTGCTCAACCGGCTCTATACCGCCGCGCTGCACACCGGCAAACGCGCCCGCACCGAGACGGCTATCAGCCAGCACACGCTCTCGGTCAGCCACACCGCCGCCCAACTTGTTCAGCGCGAGATGGCGAATGTGGAGCATCCCCATATCCTGGTGGTGGGCGCGGGCGAGATGGCGACTCTGGCGGCGGCAGCGCTGGCGCAGCACGCCGCCGATACCGGCAGCGCGATCACGATCATCAACCGCAGCGATGAGCGCGCCCAGGCCGTCGCCAGCCAGTTGGGCATCCAGATGCGCCCGTGGGCTAGCCTACAGCATGCGATTGCCAGCGCCGATGCCGTGATCACAGCCACCAGCGCGCGTCAGCCGATTCTGCGCGCCGACGAGATAGCTACGTTTGTGGCGAGGCCGTTGCTGCTGGTGGATATCGGCGTCCCGCGCAACATCGCGCCTGCGGCAAACATCTCGCCCGCGATTCGCCTGCACGATATCGACAACTTGCAGACGGTGGTTGCGCACCACCGGATACTGCGTGAGGCCGAGGCGGCGCAGGTCGAAGAAATCATAGACTTCGAGGCGCTGAAGTACGTCAACTGGCTCAGGAGCCGCCGCATTGTCCCAGTGCTGACCGAGCTACGGGGTCACGCCGACTCTATCGCCGAGGCGGAGCTTGCGCACGCGCTGAATCGGCTGCCCGCCCTGGATGAGCACGAGCGCGACGTGGTGGCGCAGATGGCGCAGCGCATCGTCAACAAACTGCTGCACATGCCCACGGTCAACCTGAAGTGGCGCGCGGCCCATGGCGACCATTTCGACTACGAGCACGCCATCCGCAAGATGTTCGCTCTCGATGCGCCGACCGAGTCTACTGAGCATGATGCTGGATCGGACCCCGACGATGACTAGCCCCCTGACTGCCCCGATGGATGCGGTGCGCATTGGCACGCGCGGCTCGGCGCTGGCGCTCTGGCAGGCGCATCACGTACGCGACCTGCTGCGGCAGGCGTGGCCCGCGCTCGACGTCAGCATCGAAGTGATGAAGACGCATGGCGACCTCACACTCGACTCGCCGCTGCCGCAGATCGGTGGCAAGGGCGTGTTCACCTCCGAGCTTGAGACTGCCTTGCGCACCGGCGCGATCGATCTCGCCGTCCACAGCCTGAAAGACCTGCCCACCGACGAGAGCGAGGGACTCGTCATCGGCGCGATTCCAAAGCGCGGCAACCCGCACGACGCGCTCATCAGCCGGGCAAATCATACGCTGGATACCCTGCCCGCTCAGGCAGCGGTAGGTACGAGCAGCCGACGACGGGCGGCGCAGTTGCTCGTGCGGCGTCCTGACCTGCGCCTGCTCGATATTCGCGGCAATGTGGATACGCGGATGCGCAAGGCAATGGCGGCGGATGGCCCGTATGACGCCATCGTGCTGGCGCTGACGGGGCTGGAACGCCTGGGGCGCGGCGATGAAATCAGCCAGGAGCTCTCGCTCGATGAGATGCTTCCTGCGCCGGGACAGGGCGCGCTGGCGGTGCAGAGCCGCGACGAGGCGGCCTCACACGCGTTGCTTACGCCGATCATGCACCGTCCTACGCTGGTAGCGGTCACGGCGGAGCGCGCGTTTCTGGCGGCGCTTGGTGGCGGCTGCGCGGTGCCGGTCGCGGCCTACGCTGAGGTGAGGAATCGGAGACTGATGTTGCGCGGTCGTGTCACTGCGCTGGATGGCTCGCGCCAGGTGGATGTCGCGCTCGAAGGCGCCGCATCAGCGAAAGGCGCGGCAATTCTTGGACAGCGATTGGCAGAACTGGCGCTGGCGCAACATGCCGACGAACTGCTGGAGGCTGAGTCATGAGCGCGCTGGCCAGCAGAGTGGTGATCGTCACGCGGGCGGAACACCAAGCGGCGGCGCTCGAAGCGCTACTCCAGGCGGAGGGCGCGACGGTCTACCGTTATCCCTGCCTGGCGATTGCGCCGCCCGACAATCCCGGCTCGCTGGATGACGCGCTCCGGGCAGCGATGGCAGGTCGGTTCGACTGGCTTGCCCTCACCAGCGCCAATGCGGTAGATGCCGTGGCGCAACGGATGGCGACGTTAGGATTGCCTTCGGGTTCGCTGACTGGGCTACGGGTAGCCGCCGTCGGCCCATCTACCGCCCGCGCGGCTGAGGAAGCGCTGGGCCTGCGCGTCGAGATGGTCCCGGAAAGCGGCTATAGCGCCCTGGAACTGGCGGAGGCGTTTCCCGACATCACTGGCGCGCGGATTCTGCTGCCGCTATCCGCCCTGGATAACAACGAGATGATACGAGCGCTCATGCGTCGCGGCGCGAGCGTGACCGGCGTGACGGCCTATCAGCCGGGGATGAGTCGCGGCGGCGTTGATCTGCCCAAGCTGCTGGCCACCGGCGCGGTAGACGCTATCACACTCACGAGCGGCTCGACGGCCAACAATCTGATGCGGCGACTACAATCCGAGGGTGGAAATGCGCAGGCGCTACAGGGCGTCTGCCTCGCCTGCATTGGCCCCAGCGCCGCGCAGGCGCTTGAGGCGTTCAGCCTGCGGGCGAACGTAGTCGCGTCGGAACACACGCTCGCCGGACTGGTTCAGGCGCTGGCAGCGTATTATGGGCCGAGCGCTGGCGGATAGGCTGGCAGTTAAAACCGCGCCTAAATGGCCTCCCCTCGGTTGGCCACAAAAAACCCGCATGCGGGGTTAACTCCGGCTCCCCTCTCCTCGTAGGAGAGGGGCTGGGGTGAGGTCTGGGGGGCCAGACAAATACTTAGAGACAGGAGCGCGTAACGCCATGGTGACTTCCCGGAGCCGATCAGGCCAACCGCCAGCAACACAGCAGGCTGGCTTCCCGGTCGCGCGCCCGCGTCGGCTGCGCCTGAACGAGACGATGCGCCGGATGGTGCGCGAGACGACGCTCAGCCCATCAGACTTCATCTATCCGCTGTTCGTGCGGCACGGCGAGGGCATCAAGCAGCCGATAGCATCCATGCCGGGACAGCACCAATGGTCGGTGGACCGGCTGCGCAATGAGGCGCGCGAGATCGCCGCGCTGGGCATTCCGGCGGTCGTGCTTTTTGGCATCCCGGCGAGCAAAGACGCGACGGGCAGCGAGAACTACGACACGGACGGCATCGTACCCCAGGCAATCCGCGCCATCAAAGAGGTCGCGCCTGAGCTGGTTGTCATCTCCGACATGTGCTTCTGCGAGTACACCGATCACGGCCACTGCGGCATCATCAACACACCGGAGACCGAGCACTATACCAGCCGGCTGCCCGAAGGCTATGTGCTGAACGACCTGACGCTCGAACTGCTGGGTCGCGCGTCGGTGGCGCATGCCACGGCTGGCGCTGACATCATCGCGCCATCGGGCATGATGGACGGCATGGTGGGAGCGATCCGTGCCGCCCTGGACGAGCGCGGACTCGACCACGTCGCCATCCTCAGCTACGCCGCCAAATATGCCAGCGGCTTCTATGGCCCATTCCGCGACGCGGCGGAGAGTCCCCCATCCTTCGGCGACCGCAGCCAGTATCAGATGGACCCCGCCAACCGGCGCGAGGCGCTACATGAGGTGGCGCTAGATGTCGCCGAGGGCGCTGACATGCTGATGGTCAAGCCCGCGCTGCCCTACCTGGATGTGCTGAGCGAGGTGCGCCAGACATTCGCGCTGCCAGTCGCGGCGTATCAGGTGAGCGGCGAATATGCGATGCTGCACGCGGCGGCGGCCAACGGTTGGCTCGACCTGAAACGCTGCGCGCTGGAAAGCCTCATCAGCATCAAGCGCGCCGGAGCCGATATGATCCTGACCTACTTCGCCAAAGACGCCGCGCGCTGGCTGGATGGGGCCGAATGATGGCCGCCGAGAGCCGCTTCCTGACGGCCTGCCGCCGCGAAGCAACGGACGCGACACCGATCTGGCTGATGCGCCAGGCGGGGCGCTACATGCCCGAATACCGCCACGTACGCGAGCATCATCCGCTGCTGACGATCATCAAGACGCCGGAGCTGGCCTGCGAGGTGACGCTCCAACCTATCGAGGCGTTCGACCTCGACGCCGCCATCATCTTCGCCGATATCCTCCCGCCGCTGGAAGGGATGGGGCTGCACCTGCGTTTCGCGGAGGGCGAGGGTCCGGTCATCGGCAATCCCGTGCGGACGGTGGACGACATCGCGCGGCTGCGGGTGCTCCCGCCCGAGGAGACGCTGCCCTTCACGCTCGACGCGATCCGGCTGGCGCGCGCGCAGCTCGAGAGCCGCAACATCCCGCTGATTGGCTTCAGCGGCGCGCCATTCACGCTGGCGGCGTACGCCATCGAGGGAGGTGGCAGCCGTAACTACACCCTGGCGAAGGGGCTGATGATGAGCGATCCAGCCGCCTGGGACGCGCTGATGACGAAGCTGAGCGAGGTTGTCGGCGCATATCTACTGGCCCAGGCGCGGGCCGGGGCGCAGGCGTTGCAGCTCTTCGATAGCTGGGCGGGCCAACTTTCCGCCAGCGACTACCGCCAGTACGCGCTACCCTATACCCAGCGCGCCATCGCGATTGCTCGCCAGGCAGGTGTCCCCATCATCCACTTCGCCACCGACACCAGCGGCTACCTGGAGGCGATGCGCAAGACTGGCGCCGATGTCGTCAGCGTTGACTGGCGCGTGGACCTGGACGCCGCGTGGCAGCGGCTTGGCGAAGATGTGGCGGCGCAGGGCAATCTCGATCCAGTCGCGCTGCTTGCCCCATGGGATGCGCTGAAGCAACGGGCGCAGACGGTTCTGGATCAGGCAGCCGGTCGCCCAGGCCACATCTTCAACCTGGGCCACGGCATCCTGCCTGAGACGCCGCCCGACAACGTCAAGCGACTGGTGGATTTCGTCCATGAGTACTAAGCAACCGTCCATGCCTAACAAGGACTATCTGCGCGAATCAGAGTCCGAGGAGTCCGCGCAGGCGGACTTCGTGGCCGAGCGCAGCGACGGCCATTCAGGCGCGGTTTCAACCGCCAGCGTTTCAAGGCCTGCCCACGTCGTGATTCTCGGCGGGGGCATCACCGGGCTGAGCGCGGCGTGGCATCTGCAACAGGCGGAGGCGCGTGAAGGGCGTGTCAGCCTGCCCATCACGTACACCCTGATCGAGCAGTCCGACCGCTGGGGCGGCAAGGTGCGCTCGGAGGTGATCGAGCGTGATGGCGCGCCCGCCTGGGTGCTGGAGGCCGGGCCGGATGGCCTGCTGACGCGCAAGCCATGGGCGCTGGCGCTGGCGCGCGCCCTACGCCTGGACGAGCGCTTCCTCTTCGTCAACCGCGAAAACAGCCGAACCTTCGTCCTGCGCCGGGGCAGACCGGAGCCGCTGCCCGCTGGCCTGCAACTGCTCGCGCCGACGCAGTGGGGTCCGTTTCTGCGTTCGCCGCTCTTCTCGCCCTGGGGCAAGTTACGCATCGCGCTCGATTTGCTGCTGCCGTCACGACAAGCCACAGCCGACGAATCGCTGGCGTCGTTCGTGCGCAGGCGCTTCGGCGATGAGGCGTTGCGACGGCTGGCCGAGCCGATGCTGGCGGGCGTCTATAACGCCGAACCTGAGCAGCAGAGCATTCTGGCGACCTTCCCGCAGTTTCCGGCGCTCGAACGCGCGCATGGCAGCGTCATCCGAGGATTGCGCGCCGCCAGCAGCCACCAGCCGCCAGCCGAGACACCCGCTTTCCTCTCGTTCGACGCCGGGAATCAGACGGTGGTAGACGCGCTTGTGGCCCGGCTTACTGGCGCAATGCGACTGGACACCACCGTGCGTAGCATCGTACGAACTGAGGTTGGCGGCTACGAGCTACGCTTCGACGATGGCACAGCGCTGGCCGCCGATGCCGTAATCCTCGCCACGCCCGCCAACGTCTCCGCATCGCTCACGCGCGAGATTGCCCCAGAGGCCGCCGCGCTGCTGGCAAGCATTCGCTATGCGGGCATCGGCGCGATCTACCTGGCCTACCGCCGGGATGACATTGCCCATCCACTCAACGGCACGGGCGTCGTGATTCCGCCAACCGAGGGCCGCCGCATCGACGGAATTACCTGGGTCTCCTCGAAGTGGGACCACCGCGCGCCGCCGGGACATGCGCTGGTGCGCGTCTTCTTCGGCGGGCCGCATACCCGCGCGACGCTGGACCTGGACGACGCGAGGCTGACTACAATTGTACGTGAGGAGTTGGACGACATTCTGGGCGTGCGGACGCCTCCACTCTTCACACGCATCTTCCGCTGGCCCGACGGCTACCCGCAGTACGACGTTGGCCATCTGGAGCGCGTGGCGGCCATCGAGGCGACGCTGCCGCCAGGCACAGTCGTTGCGGGTAGCTCGTATCGCGGCGTGGGCGTACCCGACTGCATCCATCAGGGGGAGCTGGCAGCGACGAAGATCGTCGAGACCCTCAGGAGCAAACAAACGGCGGCGAGGAGGTAGCCTGTATGAATACCAGCGAATCGGCCCGGCTCTTTGCTGAGGCGCAGAAGGTGATCCCAGGCGGCGTGAATAGCCCCGTGCGCGCGTTTCGTGGCGTCGGCGGCGTGCCGCGCTTCATCGCCTCGGGCAGTGGCGCGTGGATGACCGATGTGGACGGCAACCGCTATCTGGACTACGTGCTTTCCTGGGGGCCGTTGGCGCTGGGGCATGCGCACCCCGCCGTCATTGCCGCGCTGACCGAAGCGTTGCAACGCGGGACGAGCTACGGCGCGCCGACCGCGCTGGAAAGCTATCTGGCCGAGCGCATCATCACCACGATACCGGCAGTTGAGATGGTCCGTTTCGTCAACAGCGGCACCGAGGCCACGATGAGTGCGATACGGCTGGCGCGCGCCGCCACCGGACGCGACAAGATCGTGAAATTTGCCGGATGCTACCACGGCCACGCCGATATGCTGCTGGTCCAGGCGGGCAGCGGCGTCGCGACGCTGGGGCTGCCTGATTCACCCGGCGTGCCAGCCTCGGCGACCAGCAATACGCTGACGGCGGAATACAACGACCTCACGGCGGTCGAGACACTCTTCGCGCACTATCCCGATCAGATTGCCGCCGTCATCGTCGAGCCGATTGCTGCGAACATGGGCTTCGTCATGCCTGCTCCACGCTTCTTACAGGGACTTCAGGAGTTATGCCACAACCGTGGCGCGCTCCTCATCCTTGATGAGGTCATGACTGGCTTCCGCGTGGCGCCCGGTGGCGCACAGGGCGCATGGGGACTCGATCCCGACATCACCTGCCTCGGCAAGGTGATCGGAGGCGGGCTGCCGGTCGGCGCGTACGGTGGCAAGCGCGAGATTATGCGACAGGTCGCCCCCGCCGGGCCGATGTATCAGGCGGGAACGCTTTCCGGCAATCCCCTGGCGATGACGGCGGGCCTCGCCACGCTGGGCGCCTGGCTCGAACCAGGTGTTTTTGAGGCCGCGGCGGAACAGACAGCGCGCCTTGCAACAGGCATCCAGGCCAGCGCGGATGCGGCTGGAATACCGCTGCAGAGCGGCTCGGCGGGTACGATGCTCGGCTTCTACTTCCTCAACGAGCCGGGCGCGGCGATCACCGACTACGCGACCGCCCGCCAGCACGCCGATACCCAGCGGTACGCGCGATTCTTCCACGCGATGCTCGAACAGGGCGTCTATTTCGCGCCAAGCCAGTTCGAGGCGGCGTTTATGAGCAGCGCCCACTCGGAGGATGACATCACGGACACGATCGGTAAAGCGGCGACGGTGATGGGCAAGCTGGCGGCGGAGACGGCTGGCGGCTGAAGCCGCGCCTATGCGCCTCACTGCGTTCCGCCGCGAAGCCCGCCTGCGCGGGCTGCACAATATTACGCGTTGGCGCATGTCGGCATGACATCATTCACGGTGCGATATATACTCTCGATAGAGCGACAACAACATCAGCAATTGCGGGGAATGCGATGCCTGATACCCCAAAAGCGACAAATACCTCAGCGATAGCGCCACTCACCGCGAGTGAGCGTGAGGCCATCGACGGGCTGCTCCGCTGGCAGATTGGCCGCCGCATGACAGTCTGCCTGCTGACCCTGGCAGATACCCACGCCGACGATATCGCGGCGCTTACAGAGCGCCTCACGAGCATCGCGGAGATTCGCGTGTTGCCGCCTGCTTCATCGGTTGAAGAAGGATTGCGACAGGCCGCCCAGACCGACGCCGAGATTGTACTCGTCTGGCTGCCCAGTGATTCCGAGCGCGAGGTGGCGGCGGCAACCGCGCTGCTGGAGCGCGCCGAGGCGCTGGGCCTGCGCGACCGCAGCCTCGTGGCGCTGATCGGCCCAGATGTGACACGCGACCTGGCGCACCGGCTCCTCTTCGAGGAAGGCTATCCCGCGTCTACACCCGCCGCCCAGCTGCTCTGGAGCCTGGCGCGCGAGGCCATCGCCCGCGACGAACTCCGCCGCCGTGGCAGCAGCCCACCCTGCTATCTGTAGTCTCCTCCGCAGGGTTTGCATACGGATTCCTCTGCTAAATGTACATTGCTCCATCAGCCAGCCGCCGTCACCTGCTAAAGTCATTCCAATCTTGCTCCAATAGTCGTGCGCTATAACATGCTTGGAAACCTCTCACGGCACTTGCCTGCCGCGCATCGTGGCGCGCAGTTCACAGGGGAATCTCACGGAGACGGTGTATGCATATTCTTGTGGTGGAAGACGAACAGCGATTGGCGCGGCTGGTGGCGCGTGTCCTCGGCGAGGAGCGCCACGTGGTGGATGTGGCGAACGATGGCGACAACGGCCTGAATCTCGCG
>DASUHD010000091.1:0-19277 GCA_036273675.1 Ktedonobacterales bacterium
CGCCGCCACCGACCCTGCAGTCGCCGCGAAAGACCAGGGCATTGCCGATACGCTCTTCAAGGGCGAGACGCTGCGCTCGATGCTGAACCAGGCGTGGACCTTCTCGGTGATCGCGCAGATCGCCCTCTATGCGGGCATCGCGTTTGCCATCGCAGCGGTCATCGTGCTGGGGACGCTCATCTTCGAGGTGGTCGAGCAGGTCACCGGGCGTGAGACCGTCGAGGCGGTCGAAGCAACACCAGCGACGACTCCTGAAGTTGTCGCGGCACGGTAATCCACGGGCGGACACCGCTCACGCCCAATTTTTTGTCAGGCTCCTCGACTGCGGTTGGGGGGCCTGGCTCGTTCTGTCCATCCAGTGAGCGCAGCCTCAATGAGAGCGACTCGCGCCAATGCCCGCGAGCCACGCTCCAAGCCGCTCGGTGTCGGCGAACCCGCCGCGGAAGCCGACGTAGCCGTCAGGGCGCACCGCCAACAGACCACTCCCCGGCTCGCTCGTAATCCGGTGGACAGCGACGCGCGATTCGAGGGTCTGGCATTCAAGATCGTTGGCGTCGCGAGACAGAAGGACATGCGCCCCAGGCCGTGCGAGCAGAGCGTGCAGCCGCACGCGCCGCCCGTCCACAGTCACACTGGTATCAGGCAGACGGTGTCCAGGCCGAGTCCTGGCAAACAGTCGCGGCGCCAGGTCCATTGAGAGTGGGCTGCCGAAATACGCCATTCGCAGCCCGGATATCCAACGGATACCCTCCGCGACCAGCCTGCGCTGCCTCAACATGGCAGGCATCACTGGTGCGCCGAGTGGCGCCACGACGCTTCGCAGCAGCGCGGGGAGTGGGCTTGTTGAGGCCTCAAACCAGAACGCCGCATGTGTCAAAGCAAGTGTTTCGCATGCCGCTTGCCGACGCTCTAGATCATACGAGTCCAAGAGGGTCTGGCTGTCTGCCGCCATAGGCGCGAAGGCCAGCTTCCAGCCCAGGTTGACCGCATCCTGGATACCTGTATTCATTCCCTGGCCAGCGGCGGGCGAGAAGGCGTGGGCAGCGTCACCCACGAGGAAGAGACGACCTTGCCTCATTCGTGCGGCGAGCCGGTGCTGCAGGCGATACCGCCCTGACCACACCAACCCGGAGATACGCGCGTGGAGGCCTGCGTCATCCAGGATTGTCTGGAGTTCGGAGACCGTAACTCCGGGGCCAGGCTGTCCGAACGGCAGCCGATCCCGACCGGACGGTCGCGTTGCCAGTAGCCGCCAGGTTGCGCTTTCGCCGAGCGCAAAGACAAATACCAGCCCGCGCCTCCCCGCCACGACATGCGCGACGCCTCGCGTCAAGTTGGCGTCGAGTTCCATGTCGGCGAGCACGACCTCCTGCCGATACGCTCCGCCGTACCACCCGATGCCCGCGATGCGCCGTACCAGGCTCTCCGGGCCGTCGCAACCGGCGACGTAGTCATATACACCGTGTTCGAGTCCTGATTGCGACCGCAGCGTTGCGTCTACGCACGTGACCCCGTCCCGTACATCTATGAGCTCGACGCCTCGCTCTACCGCGATTCCTCGATCCGCAAGCGCCTGCGCCAGCACGGTCTCAACATCCATCTGCCGTACGAGCGACAGATGCGGGAACGCCGTATCCGGTAGCGCGAGCTCAGCCAGCCGCGCACGGATCACCCGCGAGCCCAGGTGCAGGTAACCTTCGGGGGCGATATCCGCGCGCTCCAGCAAGGCCCCTGTGACCCCCAGTGGGCGCAGCGCCTCCAGCGTGCGCGGGTGTAGGATGAGCGCGCGAGACGGACGGAACGCCTCGCGCCGCCGCTCGATGATGCGAACGCGTGCGCCGTGAGCGTGGGCCTGCAACGCTAGCGCCAGGCCAGTTGGCCCAGCTCCCACCACCAGAACGTTTGCCGGTTCCATCACGCCGCCTCCATTGGTCTTTACCGCGCCGCGGCGACGGTTACCGCCTCCAGCAGATGCGGATTGGCGACCAGCGCGTCCCGTCGCACATTGGGCAGCACCCAGTAGCGGATCGAACCAGGCTCACTCCCCAATGCCAGCACTCTCCACAGCGAGCGGGCGTAGTGCTCCGCGCGCTCTGGGCCATCCCACTCGTAGATGCCCCGATAGACGCCGTGTTCGTCGTTGGCCATCCACAGCTTCGAGACAAACCCGGGAAAGCCGACGAACAGGGGCGTATTCAGCAGGCTCTCCCAGCGGAAGAGGCGATGTGTCCGCCGACCCCGTATGGCCCATCTCCATAACTCGAACTCGACCACCAGCGCGCAAGGATCCTGTGGCGCGATGTCAACGATGGTCTCCCGATAAACCCGTGCCGACGCGCCATCCGCAAAGCGCACCCGCATCCCGACGTTTTCCTTCGGAAGATGGATAGTACGGCGCGCGAGCATCCCGAATGTGGCGCCTATACAGCGCATCAGCGCGGGAACTGCGACCCTATAGGGCAAAGGCTCCTGTGTATACATATTCTTCTCCACATCCTTCCAGTCACTGGAGTGAATTCCCTATCAACTGTCCGGTAAGCATGGGCCACAGACGATAACATCCTTTGGCCGATGGCGCCTCACTGTGAACGTACCGTCTTCGCCTCACATGCTTGTCAATTTCCCCTCAAGGTCAATCACATCCGCATCACCGATTGGCATTGTTCAGCATGAGCCATTTACCTCGTATCCGTCGGCGCCACAGCAGCGTCACAACTCCACCCACCGATGGAACGTGGCTAAGAACACGGGTTCGTAGCAATCGTCCGCCAGGGATAAGCTTGTGACCAGAGCGTGTACTCTCAACACCGCGTTGTGATGGAACCTAGAGGCCAATGTTGTAACGTGGATGTCGGCGTGGAGGACTCGCGCACCAGCACGGGAAACGTCAGCCGCCATAAGTGACGTTGTGGGTATCGCTTCCCCCGCTGGTAGAGGCATGGAGCGCCACTACGGCGTACCAGGAGCAGTCCGGCGTCGCCGTCAGGAGGTAACTGTATGTTCTGGCGTCGTATCGCGGTTGCGCTCATCGTGCTGCTCACCGCGATGGTAAGCTTTGCCGGTCCGGCGAATAGCGCGCAGGCGTCTCCGCAGGGGCCGCTGTTGCCCGCACCCAAAGAAGGGCCGAAAGTAATCCTGAGTGAGACCAGCATTGATGGTCCCGCCATTGTGGCGACCTATCATCCTGATACTGTGCTCGCCTGGACGGGAACCGATAGGCTGCACCACCTCAATATCATGACCAGCAGCGATGGGCTACGCTATAGCAACAAACACATCTTGCCCGAATTATCGCTCTGGCGTCCGGCGGTCGCGTTCATCGACACGGGGCGTGGCGAGCCGTATGGCACCATTGTGCTCGCCTGGACCGGCACAGATGCGAACCATTCCCTCAACGTTGAGCTTATCAAGACCCCAGACTTCACCGTCACCCGCAAGGTCACCTTCTGGGGCGAGACGAGTTTTACCGCTCCTGCGCTAGCAACGATCAACGGGGATGTCAACTCGGATATTTATCTCTCGTGGGCGGGAACCGACAGCGCCCACACGCTCAACGTGATACACATGGAGACCATGTCGCAGACGGTCGACAAACACACCCTGTGGGGCTGGAGCAGCATCTCGCGCCCCAATCTCGCGACTGATCACTCATACAATGGCGCCGCTGACACGAGCCCGCTGGTTCTTTCCTGGACGGGAAGCAACAATCACATCTACTGCGCCGGAACGACGGATCGCGTTCACTGGACCATGGCGAGCGGTTCGCCACTCAGCATGCAGACCGCCTGGGCGCCGACGATGATTGGCTTCTACGCCCCTGGCCTGCCTAACTATTGGCTTGCCTGGACTGGCAGCGGGAGCACCAGCACCCGGAGCCTGCATGTGCAATACACCCAGCATTACCCCGCCTGGACCGACGCCAACAGCAGCGCAACACTGCCTGAGACGGCGATCTCTAGCCCCGCACTGGCCTACAACGGCCACGGCGACACGGGCGAGGTGCTGATTACCTGGACCGGAACCGACTACTACCATCACATCAATGTTGCCGCCGTTACCCTGGCAAGCCATTAAGCGCCTGGGCGACAAGGTCGCTCTGCCCCATCGGCAGCCGATGCTCGATGGGGCAGGCTCGGTGTGGCCAGGCGATGAGACATGCGGAAGAACATCGGCAACAGCAGTGTGCAGCGTGGTGATCAGGCAGCAGATCGCTACACCGACACCAGATAAGGAGATCCACCATGCGGTGGCGACGAATGCTAACAGGAGTCGTTACGGCGTTATTCGTGGGCATCGGCCTGCTGAGTGGGAGCGGAGCGCCTCAAGTGGCTCAGGCAGCGCCGCTGGCAGCGCCACACCTGACGAGCAAGCAGATTCTCAATGAGACCAGCATTGACGGGCCAGGTCTTGCCAAGAACATTGTCGGTCATGAAGGGGACCACACGTTGGTGCTGGCATGGACGGGAACCGATTCCCAACACCATTTGAACCTGTTGACGAGCAACACTGGAAGCGTTTGGACGAATAAGCGCACGCTCGGCGAGACCTCCTTCGTGCGTCCTGCGGTCGAGCGCGTGACTTACATGGCTGGTGGCGAGGTTGTCCTCGCATGGACCGGCGCCGACCCGCGCCACACCCTCAATGTCCTCTGGAACGCCTACAACAACGGCAATTCGGCCATGAAGAAGGTGACGTTCTGGGGCGACATGAGTTTTACCGCGCCTGCGCTCGCGATGATAGGTGACCATATCTATATTGCTTGGGCGGGAACCGACCCCAAACACTCGCTCAATGTCATGGCGTTGGCGCCGCGCACCTTGAAGGTTATCGCCATCAAGCGCTACCTGCCCTTCAGCAGCAGTGCGCGACCGAGCATCTCGATTGGATCATCGGATAGCCTGTTGCTCTCGTGGACGAACCAGGCCGGGCAACTGTCCTTCGCCATCGGCGATGTGTCTCTCCACTTTGGCGCTGCCAAGGTCTCGACGAATACCAGCTTCGCGGGGCCAGACTTCCTCTACGCCTTCAGCATCTACATCGGCGATGTGGTCACCCCGAAGTATTGGTGGACCTGGACTGGCAAAGACACACGCCATTCGATCCATATCGCGTTCAACAATACAACCGCCTGGCCATCCAGCAACAACGTGACGCTCGGCGAATGGGCGCTTGGCGGACCTGAGCTCGGCTGGAGAGGTCTGACGTTCACGGTTGTTCTGGTCTGGACCGGCACTGATCCTGGTCACCATTTGAATGTCGCCCAGGTGAGCTCCGCATAGACAGGCATATCCCCGCAAGCTTGTGAGATAGCGTTGGCGCGTCTCGTCATATGAAGGCGAGACCCGCTTTTCGCTGCGCGGAGGGGCTGGGGAACTACCAATGAGCAGGCGCACTCCGCGGAAACTGGCGCGCCATCCATTTGCCACTTGCCTCCTTCTGGTAGGATGAGATGGGAGGAGACATGACGCATGCGCGGCAAACCTGGCACAAGCGAAGGCACGCCTTGTTGATCGGCCCGCATCGTATCGCAGCACGGAGGATGGGAGAAAGGAGGTAGTGGCGGCATTGCTGCGGATACAGGCATAGGCGCTGATGTGGCGCCCATTTCTGCTACCTTGATAGCCAAGGAGGCGCTCAAGCGAAACATTGATGCCGTGAAGCATGCATAGTACGTCTCTTCGATCTGCCCCGCCGGCTTCACAGTCTGCTATCTCCAAGCAGCAAACCGGCCTAGTTGGGGCTCCGCTGAAATGTCCCCTAGGAGGCGCCACCATGGATCGAATTGTACGGCTCTGGCGGTATTCCAGCTCCCGCATCATCCGCATAGGAACCCTGGCGAGTTTGCTCCTCGGAGCGCTGGCTGTCTCCGTGCTCCCTCAGCCAACACTCATCGCGCAAGCGGCGAGCGGGTGTATGCTCAACTCAGCGAAGGGCAACATCAAGCACGTCATCTCCATTCAGTTCGACAACACGCACTTCAAGCGCGACAATCCAAACGTGCCGTCCGACCTGGAGCAGATGCCACACCTGCTCAACTTCATTACCAACAATGGCGTCTTGCTGGCAAACGACCATACGGCGCTTATTTCGCACACCGCGACGGGTATTCTGACGACGCTCACTGGCGTCTACCCTGATCGCATGGGCCAGCCGGTGTCGAACAGCTTCCGCTATTTCAAAACCGACGGGACGACGCGCACTGGTGTCTCGTTCGCGTATTGGACAGCCCCTCTCTTCGATCCCGCCGGTTCGACAACCGATACGACGCCGGAGATGATCAATGAGAACGGCCAGATCGCCCCAGCGCCGTGGGTCCCCTTCACCCGCGCTGGCTGCGACTTCGGCACAGTGGCTACGGCGAACACGGTTCTCGAGAACACCGCGATTGATATCCCGACGGTCTTTGGCGCCAACTCGCCCGAGGCCGCAGAGGTTGCCGCAAATCCTGGGCAAGCGTTCGCCGACTTTGTTGGCGTCGGCGTTCACTGCGCCCAGGCGTCGTCGCGCTGTTCCGACGCGAACCACGGCCGACCGGATCTGCTGCCCGATGAGCCGGGTGGCTACACCGGCTATAGCGGCCTGTTCGGAGCCAAGTATGTCAACCCAGTCATTCATCCCAGTGGCCCAATGACCGACCTTGACGGCAATGTGATCCAGGACGCGACGGGCCACATCGGCTTCCCCGGCTTTGACGGGATGGAGGCGACGGTCTCGCTCTCGTGGGTCGCGCAAATGCAGGAGTCCGGCATCCCAATCACCTACGCATACGTCTCGGATGCGCATGACGGCCACGGTACCTCTGGCAACATCCACTTCGCGTATGGCCCCGGCGAGGCTGGCTATGTGCAGCAATTGCACGACTACGACATGGCGTTTGCGAAGTTCTTTAATCGGCTCGCGGCAGACGGGATCAACAAGTCAAACACGTTGTTCGTCTTCACGGTCGATGAGGGCGATCACTTTGTCGGCGATCAGCCAACGCCCACCGGCTGCGATGGTGTCGTCACTCCTTGTACCTACAATCGTGTCGGCGAGATCAACGCTGATCTCCGGCGCATGGTCTACACGCAATTCGGTGACCCGACCCTGTTCTCGGTACACTCGGACGACGCGCCGAATGTCTACGTCAATGGCACAGCGAGCCAGCCTATTCGGGATCAAACGGATCCTGTTGTCCGCAATCTCGAACGGGAGATGGCGGGGCTAAGCTGGCTAAATCCCTACACGAACACCGTCGAGAACAACATCATGGTCGCACTGGCGGACCACACCGGGATGAAGACGCTGCACATGGTCACCGCGGATCCATTCCGAACGCCGACGTTCACGCCATTCGCCGACCCCGACTGGTTCTTCTTCGCAACTGGCGGGGCTATACCAGCGACCTGCGCGACTCCGGGCGCGTGCGCATCTATCCCTGCGCGCACGAACCAGAGCTTTGCCTGGAATCACGGCGATATCCAGGACGAGATCGCTTCGACCTGGATCGGCATGGTCGGGCCAGGGGTTGACCAGGAGGGAATAAATAGCGCCGTCTGGTCGGATCACACCGATCTCCGCCCGACGATTTTGACGCTGGTCGGCCTCAAAGACGACTACATCCAGGATGGACGTGTGCTTGCGGAGGCGCTGGATGGCTGGGCGATTCCCAGCGCGGTGAAGAAGAGCGGACGATACGTTCCTCTCGCCCAGGTGTACAAGCAGATCAACGCCCCGTTCGGCGCGTTCGCGATGGATACGCTGAAGGCCTCGACCAGGGCGCTCGCCTCCAACGACGCGGGAGATGCAACCTATACCTCCATCGAGGGGCAGATCCAGAGCCTGACCGCGCAACGCGACACGCTCGCCTCGCAGATCAAGTCGGCGCTGGCGGACGCCGCTTTCAACGGCCAGGTGTTGAACATGCAGCAAGCGGACAGCTTCATTGCCCAGGCGCAGAGCCTGCTCAACCAGGCCCACGCTCTGGCAGCCTCGTAATGCGGCGTGAGACCAGCGTTTAGTTAAGGCATTTTGCCTGATGTCCAGCGGCCGGAGTGGTTGCGCACGAGCGTAGTCACTCCGGTCGCCTCATGCTTCTCAACACGGAGTTCGCCGAGGCCGAGGCAGCCGTGGATTACTCGCCGCTTGCGAAGGTGATATCGTGCGCTCCCTGCCAGAGGACCGCCTCACCCATTGCGCGCAGATGCTCCTGTCCTGAGACCACCGTGAGGAAGTGGTTTCCTCCAAGCTGGCCGAGCTTGCTAGAAAAGGTACAGGCGCCATAGGGGAAGAGAATCTCGGTCTCGCTGTAGCCGCCGGGGTAAAAGAGAATCTCCCCAGGCGCGGGATGGCTCGTATGATTCTCGTAGCCGACCTCTAGCTTGAAGTCGCCCAGGGGAATCCAGCAGGCCTCACCGCTCCAGCGCGCGTGGATGATCTTCTGGTGGTAGGGTAAGAGCTTGCGAAACGCGGCGCACGTCTCTGGCGCCTTCTCCTCTTCGAGGCGCGCGGTATAGGTAAATGGGCCAACCGTAATGTGCAGCATGCTCACTCTATTTACGCTCCTGACTCTGATTGGCTCGGCTGCCCCAAAGCGGCGGACTGTTCGGTGATGGCCGCCAGCACACGTTCCGGGGTCATCGGCTGCTGGCTCATCCACACACCAGTGGCGTTATGGATCGCGATAGCCACAGCCGCGGCGAAGGGTACCAACGCCATCTCGGCGACACCGCGCGCGCCATATGGCCCCTCGGGGTCGGCCAGTTCAAGGATGACCGGCGTGACGTTTCGCGGCATGTCGAGCACGGTTGGCAGTAGATAGGCGCTCAAGGTTGACGTGAGCGTGTGGCCATCGCGCACCTGGAAGTGCTCCAGTAGCGCATAGCCCAGCGCCTGCGCCAGGCAGCCTTCGATCTGCCCCTCAACCTGCTGCCGATTGATGGCCCGCCCCACGTCATGCACGCTGATGATCGAGAGTACGCGCGCCTGTCCGGTGAGGGTGTTCACCTCCACCTCGACGGCCTGCGCCGCGTATCCATAGCAATAGTTCGGGCGGCCCGCGCCGGTCTCCGCGTCAAGTCCGGTCGTGGCGGATGGACGAAACTGATACGTGGCGACCGCAGACGGCGCTTCGCTCTCGCTCCATTGGTCACGCGCCGCGAGGCAGGCTTTACGCACGGCTTGGCCAGCGACCAGGGTGAGACGCGAAGCTGAGGCGCTCCCGGCATTCGGCGCTAGCGCGCTGTCGTCGGTAATCATCGTCACACGCGCCAGCGGCAGGCCAAGCGTCTCGGCGGCGATCTGCCGCAGGGCGAGATGCGTCCCCTGGCCCACATCGGCCGCGCCCACGCGCACGGTGGCGCTTTCCAGTTCGGCGACGCCACGTAGCTCCACAGTAGCCGTGGACTGCTCTGGATAGCCAAAGGAATAGCCCACGTTTTTGAAGCCACAGGCAATGCCGATTCCCCGGCGCAGATGGGCGACGTCGCTCGCGGGTCGCGGCCCACCCAACGCGCCATAGCTCAGCCGCTCCGTGGCCTCCTGGACGCACCGTTCGAGCACAGCCCCGGCGCTCACACCGACCGGCAGCGGCTGCCCCGTCGGCTCCAGGCTGCCCTCGCGGTAGATATTGCGCCGCCGCATCTCGATGGGATCGAGGCGCAGCGCCTCCGCCAGGCGCGTCACCATGCTCTCCGCCGCGAAATGGGCCTGGGGCGCGCCAAATCCACGAAACGCGCCGCACGGCACATTGTTGGTGTAGACGGCGTAGCCATCCACGCTAATGTTGGGGATCTCGTAGCAGCCCGTCGCGAAGAGCGTGGCGACTTTGGTGACCTCGACACTGGTGGAGGCGTATGCCCCCCCATCGGCGATGACCTCGGCCTCGACCGCCATAATCGTGCCATCCTGCCTGGCGCCCCAGCGGCAGCGAATGCTGATCGGGTGGCGTTTGTGATGGCCGATGATCGACTCCTCGCGGCTCCAGACCAGGCTGACCGGATGCCGCAGACGCCACGCCGCCAGCGCGAGCAGATGCTGGATCGATAGATCTTCGCGGCCACCGAACGCGCCGCCTATCGCGGCATAGCGCATGACAACCTGGTCTTCCGGCAGCCGGAGCATCGCGGCGATCTGGCGGCGGTCCTCATGTAGCCACTGCCCGGCTGTCTCGACCACGACACGGCCCTGGTCGTCGAGGTAGGCGATGCCCGCCTCGGGCTGGAGGTAGGCGTGTTCCTGCCAGGAGGTGCTGAATTCACCATCGAGCACGACATCGGCCTCGGCCAGCGCGCGCGATGCGTCGCCTTTGCGGATAGGCACATGGAGCAGCAGATTTGTCCCCAACTCCTGATGTACCAGTGGCGCGCCCTCAGCCAGCGCGGCGCGTGGGTCGGTCACCGCGGGCAGATCATCATAGGCGACCTGGACCAGCCGCGCGCCCGCAATCGCAGCCTGCTTTGTCTCTGCGATGACCAGGGCGACTTTATCACCCTCAAAGCGCACGAAATCCTTGCAGAGGGCAGGCTGATCGGCGTCGATGAGGCCATACGCGTTATACGGCACGTCGTCGGCGGTCAGCACCGCCACCACGCCAGGATACTTGAGGGCGGCAGTGCTATCGAGCGAGCGGATGCGCGCGTGTACGTGGTCCGCGAAGACCACCTGGAGGTGCAGCATGTCAGGCCTGACGAGATCGGCGGGGTAGCGCGCCGCGCCGGTCACCTTGCCGAGCGCATCGGGACGCGGCAGTGAGGCGCCAATTAGCGAAAAATCGCTCGTCATGCTTGTTGGCCTCCCTCTGCGCCTTCTGGCTTCCCAGCGCTCATGACCGCATCGAGAATCTTGGTATATCCGGTACAGCGGCAGATGTTGCCACTCAACGCGGTCTGCGCCTGGATGAGATCGGGATGCGGGTGCTCGTTGAGCAACATGCCTCCGGCCATCAGCATGCCAGGGATGCAGAAGCCGCACTGCACCGCGCCCTTCTCGATGAATGCCGCCTGCAACGGATGCAGCCCATCTTCCTGCCGCGCGCCCGCCTTCGCCAACCCCTCGATAGTCACGATCTCGCCGCCGTGGGCCTGCTCTGCCGCAACCAGACACGACATCACCGCCTGCCCGTTCAGCCAGACTGTGCATGCGCCACACTCGCCCTCGGCGCAGCCCTCTTTGGCCCCCGTCAGCCCGGCATCCTCACGTAACACGTTGAGCAGCGTCTTGCCCCCCCGCAGCGCATGGGTAGCGCCATTGATCTTCGTTTCGATGACGCCATCAAATGGCGGCGCGCTCGTAGCGTGTCGGGGCGGGGCGCCTGCGTCCAGCAGGACGGACCATGCGGCGCTGCGTTCGGGTGGGGTCTTCGTCGCAAGCTGGCGTAGACCGTCGCTCACCAGCGATTCGAGGGTGGCAACGCGATAGGTGGCGGACCCGCGCACATCGCCAATCGGCGCGGCGTCGCCGGACACCAGCCGCCCCGCTTCGGCGCAGATGGCCGGATCAAGGCGCTTGCCGCGCAGATAGGCTTCGACAGTGCTGGCATGCACGATGGTTGGCGCGACACTGCCCAGGGTGATGCGCGCGTCTTCCACCACATCGTCAGCGGTGAAGGTCAGCACAAAGGCGACGTTGATAACGGAGATCGCCTGAGCGCGCCGCAACCCCAGCTTGAGAAACAGTCCCCTTTGATTGGCGCCCATCGCTGGTATGCGGACCTCGCGCAGCAACTCATTTGGGCGGAGCGCGGTGCGACGCACGCCTTCGTAGAATCGCTCCAGAGGGATGGTACGCTCGCCCGCGCGGCTTGCGAGCACGACCGAGGCATCGAGCGCCACCAGCGGGGTGATGGTGTCGTTGGCTGGCGAGGCGGTGATGAGGTTACCCGCGACCGTGGCGCGCGTGCGAATCTGTGGCGCGCCCACCTCGCTACAGGCCTGGGCCAACGGCAGCGCCCGCTCAGCGCAGATGGCAGACGCCATCACGTCGTTGTGCGTGACGAGCGCGCCCAGCGCGATGCAACCGCCCTCCTGGCGGACATAGCGCAGGTCTGAGAGCGCGGTCATATCAATCAGCGTCTCGGTCGGCTTGATGCCGCGCGAGAGCTCGACCAGCACGTCGGTCCCGCCCGCGATGACGCGCGCCTGATCGCCGTAGTGGTCGAGGAGACCAAGCGCCTCATCGAGTCGAGTCGGGCGCAGGTATGTCTGCCACATCGCAGCTACCCCCTTCATCATTGAATTATCCCGGAAATGCCGAAGGGTTCGCGCGTAGGCGTCACCAAACGACCAATGGGGTTAGAGACCATCTTACCATCGCGGTACACCGTCCTGCCACGGAGGACTGTCCGCACGATGCGCCCGTGAAGCTGACGGCCTACATACGGGCTGTGCGGATGGCGGTAGAACAGGTCTTGCGATTGCAGCGTTGTTGTCGAGCCAAGATCGACGAGCGCGAGATCGGCATCCGCGCCAATGGCAAGTTGCCCCTTCCTGGGGAAACCAAAGCGCTGGGCAACGTACTCCGCCGTCACCCGCGCGATTAGCGCGAGGGGGAGCGCGCGGCTGTGATAGCCCTCGGTGAGCATAAGTTGCAGCAGTGTCTGGCAGCCCGAAATACCACCCCAGACGCGAAAGAAATTCGGGTCGCTCTTCATGCTTGCTGGCGCGGGCGAATGATCCGAAGCGACCATCGGCAGCATCCCATCGGCGAGGTAGTCCCAGAGCTGGTCGCGCTCCGACGCTGTTCGCACCGGGGGCGCGCACTTCGCCAGCGCGCCGATGGTTTCGACATCCTCTTCCGTGAAGACCAGATAGTGGGGGCATGTCTCGCAACTGACATCCACGCCACGCTGCCGCGCCGCCGCCGCCAGCGCGACCCCGCGCCCGGTGCTGACATGGACGATATGCAGGGCGCAGCCCGTCTCTTCGGCGAAGAGGATGGCGCGCCCGATGGCCTCCAGCTCGGCCACGATGGGCCGTGAGGCCAGGTAGTCGCGGATGCCGGTGCGCCCCTCGGCGAGAGCGCGCGCGGCAAGCTCGCGGGTGATCGTATCGTTCTCCGCATGCACCGCGACGATGCGGCCAAGCTGGGCGGTGCGCGCCATGCCCTCATACAGCGTCAGATCATCGACGGCGGAGAAGTCTTCGATGCCACTTGCGCTCATGAACGCCTTGAAGCCCACCACGCCCGCCTCGGCCAGCTCACCCAACTGGTCCAGGTTGCCGGGAACCAGCCCACCCCAGAGGGCGAAGTCCACCAGCGAGGACGCCTGCGCGGCAGCCAGTTTGAGGCGAAAACTCGCGCTGTCGGTCGTCGGTGGGTGGGCATTGAGCGGCATCTCGATGTAGGTGGTCGCTCCGCCAGCGGCCAGCGCGCGCGTACCCGTTGCAAAGCCCTCCCACTCTGCGCGCCCCGGTTCGTTGAAATGCACATGGGCATCGATCACGCCGGGAAAGACGTGCAGCCCAGCGCAGTCAATCTCCTCGTCAGCGCTTCCCGCAAGCTCAGGCGCCTCGGCGACGATCACGCCGTTGGCGATGCCAAGGTCGGCGCGGCGCACCCCGGCGCTGGAGACCAGCGTGCCCTGGCGCAGCAACAGTTCGAATTCGCTCATGTGGCAGCGCCTCCTCCGTCGGCAAGGAGCAGGATGAAGCGCTCCAGCGCCTCAATCGCGACCGCGACATCTTCCAGCGCGACCGATTCAGCAGGGGAGTGGCTGACTCCCCCTTTGCAGCGCACAAAGAACATCGCGATGTCGGTGAGCGTCGCCATCATCACGGCATCATGTCCCGCGCCGCTCGCCACCATCAGGACGGGATACCCGGCGGCGGTGACCGTGTCTGTCTGTAGCTGGATTAGTTGCGGCGAGCAGCGCAGTGATGGCTGATCGGAAACCATCTCCCACGCAACACCAATACCCCGGCGCTCCGCGATGGCCTCGGCCTCGGCGCGCAAAGTGGCGAGCGCACTCTCGCGCACCTGATCGTCAGGGTGGCGCACGTCGAGACTGAAGGTTACATGCCCAGGGATGACGTTGCTGGCGCCCGGCTCGACGAGAAGTTGTCCCACCGTCGCCACGAGTTCAGGTGTGTCCTGCGCCCGTCTCTCGACAGCAACGACGAATTCGGCGGCGGCAACGAGTGCGTCGTGGCGCAGCGACATCGGCACAGTGCCAGCATGGCCCGCGACGCCGGTTATGCTGATCGCAACCCGTGTCTGCCCCTGAATTCCGCTTACCACGCCAACGGGAAGGTCATTGGCTTCGAGCAGCGGTCCCTGCTCGATGTGGACCTCACAATAGCCGAGCAGTTCGTCACGTTGGTGTGCGCTTGTGCCTAGCGCCTCAGGATCACCGCCGAATGCCCGGATGGCCTCCCGCAGTGTCACCCCATCCACGTCGGTCAGGTCGAGCGCTTCAGGCGGGAGTCTGCCCGTGAAGGCGCTGCTGCCGAGATAGGCTGTGTGGAACCGCAGGCCTTCTTCATCCGCAAAGGCGACCAGCTCCACCGCGATGGGCAGACGCATGCCAGACGCAAACAAGCGCTCGATGCAGGCCAACGCCACCAGCACGCCGAGCGGTCCATCATATTTGCCCGCATCACGCACCGTATCGAGGTGCGATCCCAACACCAGCGTCTTCGCATCAGGTGTGTAGGCATCGTAGCGTGCCACGAGATTGCCGATAGCATCATGCCTTGGCTGCATGCCAGCCGCCAACATCCAGCCCGCCACCGCCTTGTTCGTCTTCCGCATCGCCTCCGTGCCATAGCGGCGCGTGCGACGGTCAGATTCTTCGCTATAGCTGCCAAGCTGGTCGCAGCGTTGCAGCACGAGGCGCGCCGCATCGGCGTAGGGTGACGATGACATGAATACCATGGCTAGCTCTCCTCCTAGCTCCCCCGATAGGTGCTATAGGCCCAGGGCGTGACGAGCAGCGGCACGTGATAGTGCGCCGCGGGATCGGCGACATGGAAGCGCACCGGCACCTGGCCGAGAAACGGTTGGTCACTTGTCATCTGTTGCCCTGCGAAGTACTCGCCCATGTCGAAGAGCAGCTCGTAGCCTCCGGTGGTGAAGTCGGCCCCGGCGAGCAGCGGCTCAGCGGTGCGGCCATCGGCGTTGGTGCGCGTTGTGACGAGCAACTCACGACTCCCATCAGATGCATCGAGGCGCCAAAGTTCGATGCGCACATCGGCGGCGGGGCAGCCTCGCGCGAGATCGAGGACGTGTGTGGTGAGAGAGCCGTCCATCACGAATCCTCTTCTGGCGCTGGCGATGCAGTGCCATCGCCCCGGCGCATGGTCAACCGAATCAGCCCATAGGCCGGGAAGGGCGCGCTGTAGACCTTGACTCTGGCGTCGGCGTCGGATGTGGCGACTGGGTCGGGCGTGCGGTTATGCGCTTCAAACGATACCTCGTAAAGCTGCGGAAAGCGCGAGAGGATGCGCCCTCCCATCTCATGCGCCAGATGCTGAATGGACTCGCTGACGAACTCGTGAAACACGGTCTGCGCGAGGTCGCGTATCTGCTCGGCGGGAGCATAGCGCTGATGATCGGACGCCAGCATATCCGCCGTGTCGGCATAGCGCCAGGAGACATCCATCTCGATGAAGAGCGGACGGTCGCCGCGCTCGGGCAGCGTCGTGTTGGCGTCGCGCACAAAGCGGGTGAACGAGCTACCCGTAACCTTGAGGAGCTCCAGCCCATTGCGCCCGCAGCGATGGTCCGTGATGACCACGCTACCCTGCTCTCCCCGCTCCATGCTGAGTATCGCGGTGCTGTAGCTCCCGTGCTGGCGCTCAAACAGCGCTGCGCTCTCGGTGACGCCGCTTTGATCGTGCGCGGGAACCCGCACAGGCGCGAAGGGAAGCTCACGCGCAGTGAGACGCAACCGCTCCATGTCGTCATAGGTGGCAAGGAAGTAGCTCCCCAGGTGCGCCAGCAGGCCTTCCATCGTTGCGCCATCGTAGGTCAGCGTTTGCTGCAAGATGACATTTTTCATGCTGTCAGTGGCCACGACCCGCGAATTATCGCCCTCTGTGTAGGCGGGCAGGAAGCTCTCGCCGAAGACTTCGAGGTCGATCTCTAGCCCGACAAGGATGTTTGGACGGCCGGTGAAGGCGGATTCCGGGATGGATGGCACACCGGAGAGCGGGCTGGCATAGACGCGGTAGAGTGGCACCCGGAGTTTGCCATAGCTAATCTCATAGCTGACGTCGCGCGCAAAATCGCCGTCCATGCCGCCCCCTCTCGCTGGATCTGACAGGTTCAGATTGCTTCATCGCGCAACGCACGACGCGCCTCGTGTGCGGCGTCATGTGGTGCGTGGAACTAGTGTAGCACGTCGATATGAGATTCCAATTGCCGGTGCGGTCACGCCTCATCCACTCGAATCGTGTCGAGCAGGCGGAGACGGCAAATCTTGGCAATCTCATCCAACGCGGTGGCGATCTCCTGGCCGCGCGTGTTGCGCATACGGGCGGCGAACCCAGCGAGGATGCTTTCCTTCTTATTTTCGCGCGCGCAGATGACGAAGGGGAAGCCGAAGCGCTGTTGATACTCGGCGTTGAGACGCTCGAACGTCGCGATCTCGCCAGCCGTGAGGTCGTTCAGGCCAGCCGCTGCCTGCTCTGCCGTCGAGGCTGGCCCCAGCGTGCCGGTGCGCGCGGCGCGGCCAACGAGGTCGGGATGCGCCTGGATGAGCGCCACCTTCCGCTCGGTGGAAGCGGCGTACATCACCTGGCAGAGCGCGGAGTAGAGCGCGTCCACATCGCTGAATGGTCTGGATTGCCAGGCCTCGCTGACGATCCAGGGCGGCCCCTCGAAAACCCCGCCGAGTGCGGTGGCAAAGTCGGACTGATCGAGTGTGTTGAGGCGCTCCAACGATATCGTCATCACAGCTCTCCCCGCACTAACGCCTGCGCGATTGCGTTGTGCCGCGCGACGAGCGCCCGCTGGTCGAGGTCGAGCAACTGGCCGTCTTGCACCCGCACCCGACCATTGATGATGCTCAGGTCCACGTTTGGCGGCTGGCAGAAGACCAGCGCGGCCAGTGGATCGTGGATAGCGCCCCCGGCAAGCGCCAGCGTGTCGAGCCGATAGCCGATGATATCCGCCGCCATGCCGGGCGCGAGCAGGCCAATGTCGTCGCGGCCAAGTACCGCCGCGCCACCGCGCGTGGCGAGCCAGAGCGCCTCGTGGGCCGTGATCGTGGCGGGATCGCCCATGACGCGGTGGAGCAGCAACGCCTGCCGCGCCTCAGCCAGCAGGTGAGAACCATCGTTGGAGGCCGAGCCATCCACCCCCAGGCCAACGCGCGCGCCAGCACGACGAAGCGCGCCCAGCGGAGCGATGCCCGACGCGAGGCGCATATTCGAGGTCGGACAGTGGGCGACACCAGTATGCGTGGCGCCCAATCGCAGTGCCTCATCACCGGAGGGATGCACCATATGCGCGTGCCATACGTCGGCGCCGACCCAACCTAGATCCTCCGCCAGTTCTACCGGGGTGCGGTGAAATGTCTCGGCGCAGTAGGCCGCTTCATCGCGCGTCTCGGCCAGGTGAGTATGGCTGTGGATACCGTAGGCGCGCGCCAGGGCGACGCTCTCGCGCATCAGGTTCGGCGAGACGGAGAAGGGCGAGCAGGGGGCTAGCACGACCTGGAGCATGCTGTAGCGGCTCGCGTCGTGGTACTCCTCGATGAGCCGTTGCGAATCGCGCAAGATGGCAGCCTCGTCTTCGACGACGCTATCTGGCGGCAGGCCGCCCTGCGATTCACCAACAGACATCGAGCCGCGCGCGGCGTGGAAGCGGAAACCCATCTCGCGCGCCGCCGCGATCTGGTCGTCAAGGCGCGCGCCATTGGGCCAGAGGTAGGTGTGGTCGCTGGATGTCGTGCAGCCGGAGAGCATCAGCTCGGCAATCGCGACCTTCGCGCTCACCGAGATCGCTTCAGGGGTCATCCCCGCCCAGATGGGGTAATGTACGCGCAGCCAGGTAAACAGGTCGGCATTCTGCGCGGCGGGCAGGTTGCGCGTCAGCGTCTGATAGAAGTGGTGGTGCGTATTGATCAGCCCTGGCAGCACGACCATGTCGCTGGCGTCGAGCGTGACATCGGCGGGGCGCTCCAGCGCGAGCGTGTCACTCTCGCCGATCTGGCGGATGACATTGTCCTCGATATAGATACTGCCATCGCGGATGCGCATATCAGCGTCATCCATCGTGACGACGAGGCGGGCATGTTGGATAAGTAGCGAGGCCACGGCTATGCTCTCCCTGTACCCCCAATGGGGTTAGTTCGATCTCCAATTGCGCTCAATCATTGACGAGAGGGACCACTTCATCAGCGAACCGGTGCAGCGGCTCAAGGTCATAGGCGAGGCGGGGAAACGAGACGATAACATAGTCGATCCCGCGTTCGGCCAGTGCGCGCAGGCGGTCCGCCAGCTCCACCGCCGTCCCGACGAAGTCGGCGTCCATGGCGCTGTGCGCCCGCTCCACCGCCGCCTCCGGCGTCTCGCCCTGCCTGACGAGGACGATGTCCTCGATGCTAGTCGACTTGATGATGGAGTCGTAGTCGCGGCCCACTGTCTCGCAATGCTGACGCAACACCGCAAGTTTGTGCTCCGCAACGTCAGGGTCGCCGCCGATGTTACAGGCGTCGGCGAAGCGGGCCACCAGCTTGAGGGTCACCTGCTCGCCACTCCCCCCGATCCAGAAGGAGGGATGCGGCTTCCGTGCGCCTTTGGGCTCGTTGATCGGCTGGTCAATCGAATAGTGCTCGCCCTGGAACGTCGGCTTATCCTCGGTCCACATCTTGGTGATGATCTCGCATGCCTCGCGGAACATCCGCATGCGCTCGCGGGTCTCGGGGAAGCCGTAGCCGTACGCCCGCCACTCGTGCTCGTACCAGCCCGCCCCCAGCCCGCAGTAGAGCCGCCCGTGGCTCAGCACGTCCACCGTCGAGGCCATCTTCGCCAAGAGCGCCGGGTGGCGGTAGCCGTTGCAGGTCACCATCTGACCGATCTTGACCCGCGTCGTGTCGCGGGCAAGCGCGGCGGTGATGGTCCAGCACTCGAAGGTGGTCTCCATGCTCGGCTTCGGCACGGTGTGAAAGTGATCGTAGACCCAGATCGAGTCGATGGCGGGGATGGCGTCGGCGGCCTTCGCCACGCGCGTCATCGCCTCATATTTCTCGATGGGATCGGCGATCCCAACCAGGTCCATCCGCCAGCCCTGCGGCACGAAGACGCCGAATCGTATTGCCATGCGCGCACATCCTCCTGATTATGCCTGAATGCACA
>DASUHD010000092.1:0-6631 GCA_036273675.1 Ktedonobacterales bacterium
CGAAACGGCTCAGTCAGCCCCCACCAGGTATGCAGAACGACAATCCCTGGCCCCGTTGCGGTGTCTGCTCCATTCGGTGTCGCCAGATAGCCCGGCGCGGTCGCTCCATTGGCGTCGAACTCGATCATCCGTCCCGTCATAGGGTCCTCCTGTCCATCTTATGCCCGCGTCTCCGCCCATCTGTAATGGCTGCACGTGATGGGCCATATACACAGAGCGCCTGCCAGTTCCTTCTTCTCATGCCCAAAAAGGAAATCGGAAAAAGCGCCAAATATCTGCCGCCGTCCTTGCATCGGAGCAGGGTTGTTGTGGAGAGTTGCCGGGCGCTTCGGCGAGTTCAAAGATATCGGTCTTATTGTTGTGGCGGCTCTATATAGGCCGCCAGCGTGTGGCCGAGCGTCCCCTCGCCTACTTTCCCCAGCCCCGTCGGGCGCGCCAGAGGGATGTTCCAGCCCACCACGGTGATTGTTCTGCCGCTCATTTGCCCGCGTGTGGCGTACCACGTCACGCGCGCAAGGCTGCTGTTGGCGATTTCCACGGACTGATCGAGCAGGCCACAGACGCTCCTGAACACCGTCATGCCATTGCAAATAACCGCACGCAGTGGGAACTTTGCGATCTGCCATTGTAAGAACGGCAAGTCGTCGGCGAACAGATTGTCCGCCTCAGAGCGATGCGACCGTTGCAGCGCGCTCCATGTCGGTGTTGTCGCCTCCTGAACGAGATCGAGGTGGGCAATCTGGCCTTTGGAATAGGTATAACCCATTCCCACTAACACCCGTTCGAGCGAGCGAAACCAGCGGTAGACCGTCGACGACCGGGCAAAATAGCTCCGCATTGTGGCTATCGCTTGGGCGCATTGCGCGTTGGTTAGTGTCTGACGCGAGGAGGCGTGAAGCGATGAGAGTGTCTCGAAGCGTCTTGCGGCGCCATCCAGCTCGCTGCCCTGACCGTCAAGGTACTCCTGATCAGATGGGTTGATGCCAACAGTGGTGATCTGCGCTGAAAACAGGTCACCAAAGAAGAGGACAGGCAGCGACCCGGCTACCGAATGCGCTCTAGGTGGGCGACGCAAGCGCTGATAGAGTGTTGCGAGCGTGGCTGTATCTGGATGTGCCATATGCTTACGCCGTTCGCTATCGAATCTGCCAGCTACATCACAGCGGCGGGTTAGCGGGGAAGTCATCACGCCTGCGGGCATCCTCCTCGATGGCGCGCATCGCCGCCAGCGCCACGTGCTCGCGCCAGGGACGCGCCACCACCTGCACGCCAATGGGCAGGCCCGCGCTGCCCTGTTCCGCCGCCCGCGCCGCGCGTTCCACCCGGTCGCCTGAGCGTTTGCGGGACGACTCCTCGTCGGCGCGCACACGGGTCACCGGCACGACGCCCGCCGGATAACCCAATAGATTATAGAGCACCTCATAGCCGCCCGCCGTCAGCAGGTCTTTGCTCGCTCCATGGGGGAACGCGGGTACCGCGCACGCCGGGGCGATAATCACATCGAATGGGCCGCCGTCGTCGCGGTCCAATGCGTCCAGGAAGCGCTGCTGATAGGCCATCCGCGCCTCCACCAGCCGCCAGTAGTCTACCGTGCGCCGCTGGCCAAAGTTGCGCGCCACCTCCAGTGTGCGCTTCTGGCCCGTGGCCCGCAGTAGCCCGCGCACCGAGGCCAGCATTGGCGCGGGCGCGCTGGCCAGCGTCAGCAGTTGGGCAATACGCGGATCTTTCTGGTTGCCGCGCAGAACTCCTGAGAGTGTCGCGCCGCCATCTGAACTCAACAAGCCATAGAAGATGTCCACGGCGTGCAGGACATCGGGCGGACGCCACTCCAGCACCTGCGCGCCCCGGCCCGCGAGCATGCCCGCCGCCTCGATCACCGCGCGACGCACGGCGGGCGAGACGGCCAGCGTGCCATCGTCGGTGTAGTAGGCGATACGCAGCTTCGCGACATCCACGGCGGCCAGATCGCCCAGCGGCATCGGCGGTTCGACGTCGGGTGAGCGCCCACCGTTGAGTATCTCGATGGCCAGCGCCACATCGTCGGTCGTGCGCGCCAGCGCGCCAATCTGGCTGACGATGGCGCGCTCGCCCAGAGGAATGCTGTAGCGGCCTGGATCAGACATGCGCCCCTTTGTCGGCTTGAGCGAGACGATGCCGTTGAATGTGGCGGGTACGCGCAGGCTGCCGCCAATGTCGGTGCCGATGCCCAGCGGCGACCCACCTGCCGCGATGATCGCCCCCTCGCCACCACTACTGCCGCCGCTGGTGCGCGCGAGATTCCAGGGGTTGTTCGTGCGGCCATAGACCGGGTTGTCGCTCTCGATATAGAGCAGCGCCTGCGCGACGTTCGTCTTGCCCAGGATGATCGCGCCCGCCTGGCGCATGCGCGTGACGTAGAGGCCATCTTCCGCGGCGGGCTTCTGCGCCAGCGCCTGGATGCCGAACGTCGAAGGCGTCCCGGCGAGATCGAGGCATTCTTTCATGGTAATGGGGACGCCATGCAGCGGGGGCAGCGGCTCGCCACGGGCGCGGCGCTCATCGGCGGCCTGGGCCTCGGCGCGGGCGCTCTCGTAGCGCTTGACGACGACGGCGTTCATCGCAGGATTGACCTGCTCGATGCGCGCAATATGCGCCTCTACCGCCTCCGCTGCGGAAATGTCGCCGCGTGCGATGCGTGCCGCCAGTTCGGTTGCTGAACGCTGTGTCAGCGCCTCATTGCCCATGTATTCGCCTCTTTCGTTGATGGTCGCGCCCTCTAGTGTAGCATGCGGGCGCAAGAAGATACGGGCAAACGGGTCAGCTGGGTCACGCTTCTGAAAAACGCCGTTCATTCATGAAACCCCAAAGCAGGGCCGATGCTCCCCTTGACCTTGACGTTACGTCAATGTTGCATCCTCTATTTGTGCGTTGCCGCAGTCTGGTGAACCGTGATTCATCCGGTGTCCACGGCAACTGATCTCTATAAGGATAAGGAGTCCTGCCATGAGTATGGTTGATATTCTCGTACAACGGAACCACGATTTCGCCACGCGCCGCTTCGTCGCCGGCCTCCCAATGCTCCCGTCTCTGCGTACGCTGATTATCAGCTGCGCCGACCCACGTGTCGATCCGGTTCATATCCTCGGCCTGGAGCCTGGTGAGGCGGTCGTGCTGCGCAACGTTGGCGGGCGCGTGACGCCGGGAACGCTGCAACTGCTGAGCATGCTGCTCCAGGTTCCTGCCAGCTCAGGCGTGCCATCAGGCGCGCCATCAGGCGCGCCCGCGAGCAATAACGCCAGCGCTCCCTTTCACCTCATCGTGCTCCAGCATACCGACTGTGGCATCACCCGGCTGGCCAGAAATACGGATCTGATGGCCGACTATTTCGACATCCCGCCTGGGGAGCTTCCGGCCAAAGCCATCGAGGATCCCCGCGCCGCCGTGGCCAGCGATGTAGCGATGCTGCGCGCTATCCCGACCGTACCAGCTGCCATTCTTGTCTCCGGTCTGGTCTATGACACGGAGACAGGCCTGATCGAAGTCGTCGTTCCGCTCGCGCCCAACCGCCCAGAGCAGAAAGAAGAGTGAGGTTCACCATGAATACCGCAACCGCCAACAAACACACGCTCATCACTGCCAACGAATGGTTTGGCGATGGACATCGCGTCCCCTACGATTCGATTCATCGTCGCATCCTCACGGCAGCCGATGACCTGACCACACCGCACCTGATGGTCTTCGAGCGGGTCGCCGGGGTTGATGGTGTACCCGATGCGCTCGATGCCACTGGCCGATGGATCACCATGCTTCCTGGCTATCCCGATGGCTCTTACGGCTACGCCAAAGTTGACGCTCTGCTTGAGGATGCGGGCAATGAACTGGCTCCCCGCCTCTATCTCGAATACGTCGGCCAGGGCGATTCAGATAAGCCCAGCGATTACCCTTACTCGACCATCGAGCGGGCCGATCTGGTCGAAGCCCAGTGGCAGGCGCACGGGGTGCGGCGCACCTTCGTGGTGACCTTCGACTATTCCTCGCTCGTCGTGCTCGAACTGCTCGCGCGCCAACAAGAACGCCTCGAACACGGTGAGCCAATCGCCACGCGCATCGAGTCGGCGCTGATCGGCAATGGTGGGCTGTTTGCCGATGCGCATTCGCATCCCTTGCTGACAACGCCACTGCTCAAGACACCGTTGGGCGCGCTCAGTATGTGGCGCGCGCAGCGTTCCCCCACGCTCTTCAGGAACATCATGCGCGGCGCCAGAATGTATGCTCCTGAGTATGGGGTGACAGACGTGGAACTCGATGATCTCTATGATGCAATCACGCGGCGAGATGGGGCGGCGTTCCTCCATCTGGCCGCCGGATTCGTCGCCGAACATAAAACCCATGCCCAGCGCTGGGATTTCGCTCGGCTGTATCACGCGCTGCGCGGGTCGGTCAGCTTCTGTATTGTCGGCAGCGAGGAAGACCCGTACGAGCCGAAACAAATCGTGGCGGCGCGTGCGAGGCTGGGAGGTGATGGTCTCGACATTCGTATGGTGCCCGGTGGCCATTTCACCACTGCCGAGCATCCCGACCTACTCGCCGCGCTCATCCGCGAGCGCGCCGTGACGTGGCTCCAACCATAAGCGAGCCACTGGACTGGTATTATGAAATGCCTGGCTTGAGGCGTCTTAGTGCGTCTTAATGCGTCAAGGAAGGAGGTGTAGCGCCTATGTTTCGTGTTGGGGAATTTTCGCTCATTGCCCAGGTGTCGGGGCGGCTCCTTCGCTTCTACGACGAGATTGGGTTGCTCAGCCCGGAGTATACCGATCCGCGGACAGGCTATCGCTACTATGGCGCCGGGCAGTTGCCCCGCCTCAACCGCATTCTCGTCTTGAAGGAGCTTGGGTTGGGACTCGACCAAATTGCCCGACTCCTGGACCAGAACACCTCCTCCGATGAGATTCGGGGCATGCTGCTGTTGCGCAAAGCGCAGATTACGCAGGCAATGCAGAATGATCTGGCCCAGCTCCAACTGGTCGAGGCGCGTCTCGATCAGATTGACGCCTTTGGCCAGACGCCCGTGCTCGATGTGGTGGTGAAGACGATCCCGCCCCAGCGCTACCTTGCGCTGCGCGAAGTATTCGCGGATGTTGCCGCCGTCCGTCGCCTGGTAGTACAGGTGACGGATATTGCGCCGCACAGACTGCCCGCGAGTAGCCTGGGGCAGGTCGCCTTTGTCATTCACTCACGGATGTTTGACCCAGATGCGCTGGACTTCGAGGTTGGCTATCTGCTCACGGGCAGCCCTGGAAACACCGGAAAGTCTCCCGCCGCGGTGCAAATCTCGGAGGAACGCGTATTAACCGTGCGTGATCTCCCCGCAGTTGAGACGATGGCGACGCTCGTGCATGCCGGAAGCATCAACGACATCCATCGCAGCTATGGCCTGCTGGGCGTCTGGGTGGAACAGCAGCAATGGCGGATCGTGGGGCAGGGACGGCAGGTCCTCCTGCAGCTGCCTCAACCCAATCACGACGATGCCGTGATCGAACTCCAAATTCCCGTCAGCAAGACGGATACACCGCACACATACATACAGCACGAAATGTAAAGGAGACTTCCATGGACGCAACCCTGATATTCGCGACGCAGGCCACACTGAGTCTGCTGTCCTTTGGGCTGATCGCTATCTGGGTGATCTACCCACGCCTACGAGAACGCTCGTTGCGCGACGCCTTGACGCCGCTGCTGCTGATCGAGACCCTCCGCACGGTTGGGCTCGTCGTACTCATTCCTGGCCGTGTGGGCGCCGAGCTGCCTGCCGGGTTCGTCGTTCCCGCGGCGGTGGGCGACATGCTCGCCGTCGTGCTGGCGTTCGTCGCGCTCGTCGCAGTACGCGCTGGCTGGTCGGTCGCTCCCGCGCTCGTGTGGCTGTTCACCGTGGTAGGCCTGGCGGACTTCATCAATGCCACCGCGCTGGGGCTGGTCCTCGGTATTCCCTCGTATAGTCTTGGGATTGTCTGGCTGCTGCTCACGTATGCCGTGCCCGCCTTCATAGTGGTCCATCTGGTGCTGATCGCCGTGCTCCTTAACAGCGCACGCCGCGAGCGCCAGCGCGCCGAAGGTGATCGAGAGCGGACAATGGATGTTTCCGAGCGTCTGACAGCGAACATCTCCTGAGTTTGTTGCTAAGAGGCTATGACACCCCGGCCTTCAGGCTGGGGCCAGCCTCCTGGCAACTCTTCGGGTTTAATGCTTCAAGAATGTCGGCCTCTGACCTGCGCGTCCCCAGCGTTTCTCGCCATTGATACGCTACAATGTGACGGTGAGCGATGATAGAGCGAAGAGGATTGCGCCCGATGGACGATACCGCCAGCCAGCCAGCCGCTCGTCTCGCGCTCGAGTATCCCGCGCTGGTGGGCATTCTCGGCGGCGGCCAGCTTGCGCGGATGACCGCCGAGGCCGCGTCAACGCTTGGCATCGAGGTGGCGATTCTGGAGCACGAGGCGAACAGTCCGGCGGGCCGTATCGCTCTGCGCGAGGTCACTGGCGCGTGGACGGATGAAGCGGCGCTGGCGGCGCTGGCGAAGGATGCGCTGGCGGTCACGCTCGAAAACGAGTTCGTCGAGGTCTCGGCGCTGGAATGGCTCGCGGCGCAGGGAGT